>JBKBVO010000239.1:0-2878 GCA_046289535.1 Deinococcales bacterium
GACCGCATCAAACAGCTTTTCCAAGCCATTCTCAAAGAGAAGCGGAATGTCCTGTACGACTATTTTTGCCCCTGCCGCCTCGAGTCGAGCAACCTCTTGCGCCATGGCTTGGCGCACTTTGGGATGAATGATTGCGTTTAACTTGGCTCGAGCATCGTCTTGAGCAAAGACCAGCGCCGCAAGTTTAGGGCGATTTAAGCCATTTGGTAGGACATATTCCTGCCCAAAGGTCTTGGCTATTTCCAACAACACATCTTCTTGGCTCGAGACCGCTTTGGCGATTTGGTCGGCATCCAAGACGGCGATACCTCGTTCGCGTAAGAGCATTGCAACGCTGCTCTTACCGCTACCAATCGAACCTGTAAGACCCAAGTGCAGCATACTTAGCGCAAAGGAATATCCGCTTTAAGGATCATTGCCTCGCCTTCGCCATCGCGCTGCATGTCCATGTGGAAATTTTCCAAATTGGGAAAATACTTTTTTAAGACTCCTAAAAGCTCCTCGCGCAGCATTTGCTCTTTGCCCGGTGGTAAACCAGCCCGGTCGTAGGCTAGCATTACTTGCAACCGATTTTTTAAGGTATTGGCACTGCCTTTTTTGTGTCCCCAAAACATGATTTACCTCCCTCCCAGGAGTCGTGCAAGCCAGCCCTTTTTTTCTTCATTGGCTGCAAAAGCCACGTCTTCACCGTGAATACGCCGTGCGGTATCCCAAAAAGCGCTACCCGCTTTGGTGTTGATGTCGAGCACAATGGGTGTACCTTTATTGGTGGAAATCAGAATATTTTCGTCTTCGGGGATGATTCCAACAGGTTGTGCGCCTAGTAAACCTACAACATCTTCCACAGAGAGCATTTCTTCTTTTTTGACCATATGTGGACGCATGCGGTTAATCACCAGTTTGACCTCGGAAATGCCTTGTGGCTCGATTAAGCCAATAATTCTGTCCGCATCGCGGATGCTCGAGCTTTCAGGATTGACCACTACGAGTGCGGCACTGGCAGGCGCAGCGGCGGTCTTGAAGCCTGCTTCGATGCCCGCAGGTGAATCCAGAATGACTCGGGTGATCCCTTCTTCTTCCAGAAGCCTACGTACCAATTCACGCATACCGTCTATGGAAAGCGCATCTTTGTCGCGCGTACCCGACGCAGGAATCAAATACAACTCTTCAACGCGCTTGTCCTTAATCATCGCTTGGCGCAGTTTGCATTTACCTTCTAATACGTCTATGAGGTCGTAGACTACACGCCCCTCGAGTCCCATGACGCTGTCTAAATTGCGTAAACCAACATCTACGTCAATGACGCAGACCCTCTCGCCAAGTTTGGCAAGACCCGTTGCGATGTTTGCACTGGTGGTAGTTTTTCCTACTCCGCCCTTACCGGACGTGACAACTAAAACATTTCCCTTCACGAATTGCCTCCAAATTCTCGGGAATCCCAAGAACCAATCGTGGTATTCTACCCGTTTAAGGTCGAAAGTCTACCCTATCTCTAGAGTAGACTGCCAGACCTATGCGGCTTGGTTTAGCAGACACTGTACTTTTTGGACGTTACGGCGCGTGGTGGACAGAGTTTTTAGCCGCCATTGGAGTGGATGTGGTCTTGCCCAAAGCATCACTTGCCGATTCCCTAACCTTGGGTCAGAACACGATGCCCGAAGAATTGCCAACCATGCAGCTCTTGGTTGGAAGGGTGCTTGAACTTTCGACTCAAGTTGATGGCTTATTGATTCCAGACTTGCATCCAGGCGCAGAATCGGGTACACGAGGTGCGGCGCTCGAGCCGTGGCTGGTGGATTTACCCACACTTTTGGGGCAGCGTTTTAGCTTGCCTGGTATTTATAAAGTCCCACCTCATCTCGAGCCAAGCCAGACAGTGCGTTTAGCCATACAATTAGGACAAACCTTTACGGGCAATGCACAAATAGTGCGCCGTGCACTTGACCGGCTGCAGAGCAAAATAAAACCCCCCGAATCCCCCGAACCTTTTTGGAAAGAAGCAGGCAAAAGCAGCGTTGCCTTGGTGGGCGATCCCATACTGCTCGAGCAAAAGTTTTTTTTAGAAGAACTCATGCTCCACCTGAAAGAAGCAGGTCTGCACCCGATTGCAATGAGTGCAATCCCTCGAGCCAGAGCGATCGAAGAAGGGCGAAGAATCCATAAAAATCTGCTTGAGCTTGATCTCGAGATGATTGGCGCAGCGCGCTTGTTGGCACAAAAAGCCGCTGTGCAAGGCGTGATTTATGTATATCAGCCCTTTGGTGTGGCGCAGCAGCAATTGCTTAAAAATAGTTTGAACAACAACAGAAAACCCGGAATCATGCTCGAGTGGGGCAATATTGATGTCGAAGCATTAAAAAATTTTGCCCAGACGCTAGCATAGGTTTCTGGGCGAATCGGCGCATTGCAGCTTTACAAAACTCGAGTTAGGATGCTGCTTGAATGGATCGCCTTCTCGAAATTATGCGCCGCTTGCGCGACAAAAATACCGGTTGCCCTTGGGATATCGAACAAACCCACGAATCTTTGCGCCCTTATTTGCTTGAAGAAGCTGCCGAAGCAGTGGACGCGGTTTCGCACCCGGACCGCTTGGAACTGGCAGCTGAGCTGGGCGATGTGCTCTTGCAGGTGGCGTTTCACAGCGTGATTGCCGAGGAAGAAAAAACCTTTAGTTATGCACAGGTCGAGCAGTTGATTGTCGAAAAACTGGTTCGCCGCCACCCGCATGTTTTTGGAGAGGTGCAGGTTCGTGGAGCTGGCGAGGTGGTGCAAAACTGGAACGAGATTAAACGTTTAGAGCGGGCGGGCAAACCCGAACAGCACCCCGCCGAACGCGTGCCTAAAGCCCTTGGTGCACTGGCGCGCACCCACGAACTCC
>JBKBVO010000052.1:0-13540 GCA_046289535.1 Deinococcales bacterium
GATGTCGGAGCCTATACCATTGGTGGCTTGATTGGCAAGCGCAAGCTCGCCCCAGAAATTAGCCCGAGTAAAACCCTCGAGGGGTCGCTCGGCGGCTTATTTTGCAGTGCACTGATGCTTTTTTTGATGCAGGAAGCAATTCGCAGCTTTATTCCCGATGTGCGTATTTGGGAAATCTGGCTCTTTGCTATTTTGGTTTCGTCCGCCGCGCAACTTGGCGATTTGGCGGAAAGCGTCATTAAACGCAGCCTTGGAGCAAAGGATTCAGGTACCTTTTTGCCTGGGCACGGTGGGCTGCTTGACCGCTTGGACAGCCTTTTATTTGTGCTACCAGTGGCGTATTATTTTTTAAGTGTGGCGGTGTTTTCTTAAATTTTCAGGAGCACTTTGCCTTTGGTTTGGCGCGATTCGATATAAGCATGGGCACTTGCTGCGTCTTCAAGTGCGAAAATTTTATCAATCTCGAGCCGGAGTTGCCCTGTTGCAAGCCAATCAAACACCTCTGCCGCACGCCACTCGAGTTCTTCACGGTCGCTGATGTAATGCCCCAAACTCGGGCGTGTCACAAATAAACTGCCCTTAGCGTTAAGGATTTGTAAATCTAAAGGTTCAACCTGTCCACTCGAGCCGCCATACAAAACCATCATGCCGCGTGGTTTCAGCAGGTCTAATCCACGCATAAAAGTGTCTTTGCCAACGCTGTCGTAAATCACGTCAAAGCCCTTTGGGAAATACTTTTTACTTTCGATAACAAAATCTTCGCGGCGGTAATCTATGACCACATCCGCGCCTAGGTTTTTAACGATTTGGGCTTTTTCCGCACTACCCACAGTGGCAACCACCACTGCCCCGGCGCGTTTTGCCATCTGCACCAACAACTGCCCGACCCCGCCTGCCGCAGCGTGAATGAGCGCAGTATCGCCTGCCTCGTGCCTGTAGGTCGAGAACGCCAAGTAATGTGCGGTCATACCTTGCAGCATTGTGGCGGCGGCAAGCTTGGTTGAGATGGTCTCTGGCAGTGTCACCAAATTTTTGGCGGACACAATTGCATATGCTGCATAGCTGCCTCGAGTCATGGTGTAGGCAACGCGCTGCCCTAACTCGAGTATGGTTACACCCTCTCCGAGTGCGTCTACAGTGCCAGCCCCCTCCATACCCAAAGTTGCCGGAAGCGGCAACGGGTATACCCCTGAGCGTTGGTAGATATCGATAAAATTTAACCCGGCGTACTCGAGTCGCACACGAACTTCGCCTGCGCCAGGTTGGGGAATGGCAATATCATCGAGCTGCATTTGGTTAGGGGCATGGATGCGAACGGCTTTCATGTTGGTAGTTTAGGCTCGACTACAACGGTTTTTTGCTGCGTAAAATACACCGCACCCTGCTTTGCGCCTTTGGGTTTCCAGACATTTTTAGCGAATAAATAATCCACGGCAACTTGGGTGCTGCCTCTGGCTTTGGAATGGTGTGCGGCAATGCTTGCTGCCTCGAGAATATCTGTAAATGGAACTTCTTTTTGCTGTGAGCGCAAAATTGTGTGCGAACCAGGATAGCCTTGCACATGGAACCACAAATCCAGACTTTTGGCGATACGATGCGTTAAAAGCTCGTTTTCCTTTTGATTACGCCCAACCAACACCTCAAAACCACCCGATGTTCGGTAGCGCATACCTACAGGCGGTGGGGCTTCGGGGTTGGGGTTGTGCTGCTCTAAAAGCTGGCGCAAGCGTGTTTCTGTGGCGGTCTCGAGTTCGGAGAGCAATGCTTGGGTTTGGATATATTGGCTTTGGCGCTCGGGTTCGCGCAGCAAAAGTTTTTGCAGTACTTCTTCACGGCGCTTAGCTTTACTAAAAAGCAAATTGGCATTTTGTGCAGCACTTAGAGTTGGCTCGAGCGCGATGTGCAGTGTGCCAGCACCGTACAGACTTGGCAATTCGGTGTGGGCAACGCCACTTTGTACGAGATGGCTGTACGCCAAAAGCGTCTCGGCGTGTTCGCGCCACTCGAGTGCCAAGAGCGCGTTTTCTTCGGCGCGCTCGAGGTCTTGTCGCTGTTTCTCGAGCAATTTAAGGCGTTTCTCGAGTGGTTCGCGCAGAGCTTTTTGCAATTCGGCAATGCGTTCGACTTGGGCGCGGGCTTTGGCTTGCTCCGAGAGCGTTTCGGTAGCAGACAGACTTGGGTTTGCCACTAAATCGCGCAGTGCTGTAATAGCATTGCCTGTGTGCTCGAGCCGATGTTCGAGTTCACGCAGCAAAGTTGGTCCCAAGCCGTCTATGTATTGCCCCCATTGAGGTACAGCTAAACCTTGTAGCGCCGTCTCGAGTTCAGCGTCTGTAGCATGGCGTGGGTCGAGCTTTTGATAGGGCGGCGGGGGCGTGTACAGCCCGCCTGTTCGCACCGTCCTAAAGCGGTTGCGGCTGGTGGTGATTTCTCGAGCCGCTAAGATAATTCGGCTTTGTTCTAAAGTATCTCCTGCCTCGAGCAAAAGCAGATTGGCGTTGCGTCCGGTTAGCTCGAAAAGCAGCCGTGCAGATTCGGTGGGAACAAAACCCTTGCTTGCTGCAAACTCGAGCCAGACTACGCGGTCAAGTTTATGCTGTCCAATGCGCGTCAGGTCGCCTTTGAGGCGCAACTCTAACCCGCGTTGAAAGGGGTTTTTGGCTTCACCTGATACTCTTGTGCTGCTTAAATACAATGTGGGACTTGGGGCGCGGTACTCGAGCACAAGATTGACGATGCCGCTATTGGTTTGCAGCAAAAGCGCAGCACTGGTTTCGTTGGGGAAAGCCCAGCCAAGGTTTTGGGCAGGAAGGCGCGGTGCGATTTCCTCGAGTTGCTTGGCGATAAATAAGCCTTCCACAAGGCAGGTACTATTGCACAAAACACCGGGCAAGCAAAACAGGTAAACTGGCTTATGGCTTTTTTGGTGCCGCTTTTCCCAGACTATAAAACACCAGATTTTCGTTTTATAGACTTGTTTGCCGGCATCGGCGGCTTTCGTTTAGCATTCGAGGCAGTTGGTGGGCGGTGCGTGTTCTCGAGCACTTGCATATTTTTTTCTCGGGTTCTTTGTCCTCCCCTGCGGGGAATATTGCTGATTAACAATTTCTGCTGTTCGTTTTGAATCTATGTGCGGGTTTTGTCCCGCTGGAGCTTGTTATGTTAGACCTCGACTGGAGCTTGTTATGTTAGACCTCAAATTTATCCGCGAAAACCCCGAACTCTTGCGCGCTGCTATTACCAAAAAACACAGCGCACTGGATTTAGATGCACTGCTTGCGCTCGATGCTGCAATTGTTGCACAAAAGCGCCACACTGAAAATCTCCAAGCCGAATCCAACCGCATTGCCAAAGACATCCCCAAAGCTAGCCCCGAAGAACGCCCCAATTTGGTGCAGCGCGGCAAAGATCTCAAAGCCGAACTCGCTGTGCTCGAGCCAGAATTGCGTCGGCTCGAGGCGGAGCTGAGGGCGCTGCTCTTGCAAGTGCCGCAGATTCCGTGGGATGGCGCACCTGTTGGTGCGGACGAAAATGCCAACCTCGAGATTCTTAGGGTCGGCACACCGCGCCAATTTGAATTTACCCCGCTTGACCATGTCGCTTTGCTCGAGAAAAACCGTTGGGGTGAACTCGAGCGTATTGCAAAGATTTCTGGGACGCGCTCGTACAGCTTGCGCGGCGATTTGGCACTTTTAGAAATGAGCGTTTTGCGCTTTGCGGTAGACCAAATGCTGCAGCGCGGTTTTGAACTGATAACCGTGCCAAGCTATGCCCGTGAAGACGCATTCTACGGACACGGGCAGTTTCCCGCAGCTCGAGACCAAGTCTTTAAGGTCGAAGGCGAAGACCGCTTTTTGGCTGGCACTGCCGAGGTGTTGCTCAATAGTCTGCACGCTGGTGAACTCCTAGAAGAATCCGAACTGCCTAAATGCTATGTTTCGGTTTCGCCATGCTTTCGTGCCGAAGCTGGCGCTGCGGGCAAGGATACACGCGGTTTAATGCGTGTGCATCAGTTTAATAAAGTCGAACAGTATGTGCTTGCACCCGCCGATAAAGCCAAATCGGACGAATTATTTGAAGCCATGTTGCAAAATAGTCGCTATCTGCTCGAACAACTCGAGTTGCCCTACCGCCTGCTCGAGACCAGCACGGGCGATATGGGAACAGGCAAGTACCGCATGGTGGATATCGAATCTTGGGTTGTTTCCGAAGCTCGTTACCGCGAAACCCATTCTTGCAGCGCCCTGCACGATTGGCAAGCACGGCGTGCCAACTTGCGTTACCGCGACGCAAATGGAAAACCTCAATTTTGCTTTACCCTAAATAATACCGCTCTTGCTACGCCAAGAATTTTGGTGATGCTGCTCGAGAACCACCAAAACGCAGATTGCACAGTCAATATACCTGCTGCTTTGCAACCGTATATGGGTAAAAAATTGCTCGAACCAAGTTATTTCTACGTTTAAGAAGCTCATCACCAATTTGGTGATGTTTATAGACCATTTTGGTATGAGCTTTTGATGCCCAGTGCTTCTTCGTATTTTTTGCGCCACCGCTCGGCAATCGGAGAAGACAGGGCGCGTTTCAGGTCGCGCTCGAGCGGTCTGCCATAGTGCCAACGCATTAACTCCAAAAGCGTGACCGAACCGTTCATCCATGGCTGCAAAGTGACGGGGTCGCCAGTTTCTACAGCACCGCCCTCGAGCACACGGCAATACGCACCGGGTCGCTCGGCAGCAGCGAAGTGCTTTACAAAAGCAGGGCTTCCGATGCGCTCGGCTAATACCTCAAACGGAATACGCGGTGCAGTGACCTCGAGAACAACTGGGTTCCCTTCTGGGTCGCCAATAAAAATGCGGTCGCCAACATGCAAATTTGCACTTTCAAAACCTGAAATAGTCAGGTTCTCACCAAACGTACCAGGTTCCAAATCGCGCCCCAAAGTCTCAAGCCACCAATCGTAGTCCTCTGTGGTGTATACATAGACGGCTTGGTCAATACCCCCGTGGTGTTTTTGGTCGGCGATATAATCTTGCTCGAGTCCATTTTGCGAAATCCAAGTTCTTGGTTGCGGCAACTTGAATATGCCCGTGGAAACCTGCCGCTCCCCAAGCTGTATTTTTCTGGCGCTTCCCACATTGATACTGACAATCTTCACGGCTTTAGAGCATAACCTATTGCACGAGGAAATCAAAACGCCCTAATGGGGAGTATTTACAGCATGACAGACTTAGCTTCACTTCGCAGCTCGAGCCATGTCCAATCGGGTTGAAGCATGACGGTGAGTGTGCTGCAATCGGGGTGTTCATGAAAATCAAAAGGTTCTGCATCTGCATTTGCCAATAACCCGTCGCTGTGGACTTCATGAACCTTTGCCAAGCCGTAGATCACCACTTGTTCGAGTTGGCGCTCAAAAGCCAAGCTGCCTGTACTGGTCTTCTCGAGCCGCAACACTTGTTCATCCCAATGGCCCTGCAAACGGCTGTACCGATTCGCGCCGTAGCCATCGCCCGCGTCTTCGTAGAGTTCGCCTTGGATTTTGGGGGCGGCTAAAATCTGCCATTTGAGATTCTGCCAGTTGGCGGTGCTGGTGTGTTGTTGTGTTCGAGTTTCGCTTGCCAAAGCAAAACCGGCGCGCAAATAAAGTGGTATCTGCTCGAGCGGTGCATCGCTGACAATGTATTCACCGTGTACGATACGCCTTGGCTCGAGGTTGGGCATTTCTAACCAGCGCCCAGCGGGAAGGTAAGTCAGGCGCTTGGTGGTATTGGCGCTCACAATTGGCGCGACCAAAAGCGCATCGCCAAACATCAGTTGGTGGTTTGCCTCGAGTGCATTTTTGTTGTTTGGCTCGAGCAAGAGCATTGGACGCAGCACCGGCAACCCCGTTTGGCTCGCGCTGTACATCAAGGTATAGAGCGTTGGTAAAAGTGCATAACGCATCTCGAGAGCACGGCGTGCGATGCTCAGATAGGGTTCACCAAAGCGCCACGGTTCTTGCGGGCTTGTACCTTTGGCGCTGTGGTTGCGCATTAAAGGGTAAAACGCACCCAACTGATACCAACGTGCCAGCAACTCGCCGCTTGCATGAGCCGCGAACCCTGGAATATCTGCGCCAGTAAACGCCACACCACTCAGACCTAAACCCAAAAGCATCGGTATACTCAGCGCCAAATGCTCCCAATACGAGCTGTTATCACCTGTCCATACCGCGCTGTAGCGCTGAATGCCAGCAAAGCCCGCTCTGGTCAGTACAAAACCGCGTTTACCATTGCCAAAACGTTCCAGGGCGGCTCGAGTTGCGGCACACATGGTCAAGCCATACACATTGTGCACTTCGACATGACGGCGTGTGCCGTGTCTGGCATCGTAAGGCAGGGTTTTGCCTTCGACTTTGCCCGTTCCTTCTTTCAAGCTGCCATCATCAGAAAAATTGCTGGCACGTTGCAAACTAAAACTGCTGGGTTCGTTCATGTCGTTCCAAAAGCCTGCTATGCCCAGCTCGAGCATGGTTCGATGCTGGTCTGCCCACCAATTACGCACTTCGGCTCGAGTAAAATCTGGGAATACGGCGGGTTTGGGCCAGACCTCGCCCACAAGCGTATCGCCGCGCTCAAAACGCACCAAATAATCGTTTTTTTGCGCTTCTTCGTAAACACTGTACCCTGTCTCGAGCTTTACGCCTGGGTCTACGATGGGTACGATTTTTACACCTTCGGCAGCAGCTTCGGCGCAGAGTTTTTGAGGGTCTGGATAGCGCGATTTGTCCCAAGTCCAGACCTTAAAACCATCTTGGTAATCGATATCGGTGCTGATGACATCCAGAGGCAGGTTGTGTTGTTTATAGGCTTTGATAATCTGACGCACATCGTTTTCGTTTTCGTAGCCCCAGCGCGATTGCTGCGCTCCAAGTGCCCAAAGCGGGGCAAGCGGCTGCCGTCCTGTCAGTGCGGTGTAGCGCAAAAGAACATTCTGTATCGTGTCACCCGCAATCAGGTAACAATCCATTTCCTGACCTAAACTTGACCAAACCAAGCGCTCTGGATGAGCACGCGCCACATCAACTTCGCTGCGCCATGTTTCATCCAAAAAAAAGCCCCACGCAACGCCATTTTTTAGACCAATAAAAAATGGAATACTCTGATAGAGCGGGTCGGTATCGGGCAAGTGCGGCACAACATCGGTATTCCAAAAAGTCAGGTGCATGCCGCGTTTATCGAGTGTGCCGACCTTTTCGCCAAATCCTAGGTAGGCTTCGCCTTTGGGGGCACGCAACTCGAGACGGGCACTGTGGGTATCGAGTGGAAACTGATGTGTGGTGCCACCCGAAGCCGCAAAGCCACGACACAACAGCTCAGAAGCGGCATCAAAAAATTTCCACTCGCCTGAGTGCAGCTCGAGTTCAAAATGCACCCCACCCGCCTCGAGTGATAAAATCCCATCTTCGAGCAGAGAATCTATTGGCAGCAAATCAGAAGGCAGCACTGCAAAAGAATTTTTGCTCGGTAAGCGCGGAAAAACTGCACTACTGCTGCGTGCGTTGGGTGCAAAACGGGCGCGAATGATGCCCTCGAGTGGGCAGCTTAACTCGAGTGCGGCAATGTCTGACCAGAGCAAGACACTTTGTGTGGCTAGGCTGTAATGATTATAGAGCATGGCAGGAGTTTAACAGAACTTACAGTAGCCCTGTCGCCAATTGGGTTACCCAGAAAAGTGCTCCCATGCGGTTTTTGGGTGTCGTGCCCTGGCACGTCACCCAACCTATCGCAGCTGGGGTTCTAACCACCAGCACACCATAGCCTATGCAAGTAAATCGCGCAAAAAGCGCACACTCTGCCGCACTGTATCGGCACTGCCATTAATCTCGAGGTTGATTGTGCCAGCAAAACCGCACAACCACTCGCGCAACTCCGCCCAAGGCACACCACCATCTACACTGCCTAAAACACGGTGCTGGTCAGAAGTACCATCGTTATCTTGCAAGTGCAAATGGATAGTGTTTGAAAGCCCGCCAATATACTCCTGCAAACGCTTGCGCCCCTGCTCGAGACCGCCCGTGGCGCGCCCCTCCTTGGCATCGGTCGTGCAGCCTTCGACGAGCGCGTGTCCCACATCAATGCAGTTGCCCCAGCCAATTCTTTGTGTCACTGCCTCGAGCTCGCTTGCACCGCGCAACAAATCGTAGCTATCTAAAGCCAGATTCTCGAGCGCTATCGGCACAAGGGGGGTGATTTCTTGCAAGCTCTGCTCGAGTTTTTGCTTGGCAGCAGCGACTAAAAGTTCATGACGCAATGGAACGAGTCCACTGTGCAACACTGCACAGATTGCCCCGACCTCGGCAGCGTATTCCAAACCGCGTTGGGTACGCGCCACACTATTTTCGCGCACCCCCGGAAAAAGGCTTGCCAAATTTAAATCCACATAACTCAGGTGCAGCGTGACCCCAATCCCTGTGGCTCGAGTCAGTTCACGCACCAACCTGACTTCTTGGGCACTAGGCAAAATTTCATGGGCATCAAAAGAAAGCTCGACAAAATCTAGCTTTAATTCCTCTGCCAACTTAAATGCTTCGTTGGTGTCAAGGATCATCGCATTGAGCGGCGTAAACCCAAGGCGCATTATTTAACCGCCAAAGCACGACGCTGGGCTTCCTCGAGTGCGGCTTTCACATTGTTGCCACCTTTAAGAATGCGCTCGAGCGCCTCCTCGAGAATGATTTTTTGGGCGGCATACGCGGCGGTGCGCGGACGCGGCACGGCTTCGTCGAACTGCTCGAACGCTACTTTGCGGTAGGGGTTTTCTTTGTACCAATCACTTAAAAGTGGTAAAACACTGCGCCGCACCGGCACGTAATAACCGGCTTTGGTCCAGCGCATGATATTTTCAGGCTTCATCAGGTACTGCCAAAACGCCCACGCACCCGCTTTTTCTTCGGGACTGGCATCTTTTAAAACCACCAATTGTGCACCGCCAAAAGGCACCACTCGCTTGTTCACAATTGGCATTTGGGTTGCGCCCAGTTCAAACGTCACGCTGTAGGGCAAAATGTCGGGCCAGTTGGCAATACTGGCAATCGCCATGTGTCCTTTGGTACGAACAAAGTCAAGAATGGCGAACTGTGCCTCGCCCAGACTGCGCGGAATGGCTGCACCCTGTTTAACCAAATCCTGCAAAAACTGCGCTGCCTCGAGCACTTCCTTGGAAGTGAAGTTGGCTTGTCCATTAGGAAGCACCACATTACCGCCTCGAGTCAGTACCATCTGCTCAAATTGCCACGAATCGGCTATCGCAATAAAACCCTTGCCTGTGCGGTTAGTCAGGGTTTTAGCGAGCGTAGCAAACTCCGCCCATGTATTTGGCGGGCGCAAACCGCGCGAACGCAAAAGCGACGCATTATAGAACAGCACTGGTGTACTCGAGTTCCAAGGTAAGCCGTAGCGTTTCCCCTCAAAAATTCCGTAGTTCCAGATTGCAGGGAAAAAATCTTTCACAAAAGCAGGATCCAGATTTTTCTCAAAACTCGCCAAATCGGCAAGTACACCATCATCGGCGAGTTTTGGGAAAAAACCAATTTCGGCTTGATACAATGTCGGGGCAGTTTTGGCACGCAAAGCCGCAACCAATTTCGTCGCGCTTTGGGTATAACTACCAACCTCTTGGGCATCCACGAGATATTGGTTTTGCGAAGCGTTAAAATCTTTGGCAAAGGCATCTACAGTTTTATCTGCACCTGACATCGAGTGCCAAAAGACCACTTTGGTAGGGTTGCGCTGGGCTTGTGCTGCCAGCAAGGTTACACTTAAGACTCCGACTGCCACAAATAACAGTTTGCCTTTCATCTTTGACTCCTTAATTTGAATAGTAGCAGTCTATCGTGTTTAGCGTGTCAGCAAAAGATGAAAATCTATTGACGTTGGCTTAAAGAGGTATAACGTGCCAGAAAGACATATTTTTTGCGTTTCGCAGCGTGCGCCCCTTGACGGATGTGTTCGGTTTTGTTACACTCCGCGTCGCTTGTGCGTATGGGGGTGTAGCTCAGTGGGAGAGCGCTCGCTTTGCAAGCGAGATGTCGTGAGTTCGAATCTCTCCACCTCCACCACATCAGAAGGACTTCGCCCCAAGGTGAAGTCTTTTTCCTTTTGGATAATTTGATAGCTATCGCAGCCATAGCCATACCAACCCGAGCACTGCCCCCAAGACCAGCACGGGCAACAAACGCCAAAGTATCTCGAGTAGGCGCACCCCAACCCAAAGCCCTTTGGCAGTGTTTTGCTCGCTCAAAAGCCACAACGCCAAAGCCGCCCAAATCACAAAAGAGCCTGCTGCCAACCACTGCCCGCGCAACGACCAGCCAACAAAAGCGCCCACAGCACCAAAAGCCAACGCACCAAGCCAGCGAAAACGACTCAAACGCTGTGCTCGAGCGGGAATAGCACGCTTTTGGTCGTAGCACCACCACGCTACTCGTGTACCCAGCTTTGGCTGTTTTGGGCGCGTGTTGGTGCTACCCTGAGCAATCTTGGCGCGAGCCTCCGAACGTTCGGCTTCTGTCCAGGGGCGTTCGGGCGGTGGTACATTGGGCGTTCGGGCAAAAAACCCAATTTGTTTGTGGCTCGAGACTAATTTGACCTCGAATTCATTTGCACTCAGCGTAGGCAAGGCTTGAAGTTGCAAAAAAAGTGGTTTGGGCAAACGCGACTCTAGGCTTTGAATTTTTTCAAGATAAGTTTTGCCGGTTGCCCCAAGCTCGGACTCAAGGCGCTGCTCGAGGGCTATCATGGCTTCACGGCGGGTCATTGTTTAGTTTTGCTGACACTTTGGACAACGCCCGTGAAATTCTACCCGTACGGTCTGGATATCAAAACCCTTTAACGCAGCAGCGGCTTTGGGGCGCAAGTCCGGCAGAGCAATCAATACGTCTTCTACCGCACCACAGCAGTCACAGACAAAGTGGGCATGATTTTCTAAACGGGCATCGTAGCGCGTGGGCATACCCGGCTGCTGAATCTGTAACAAATACCCTTCTTGTACCAATACCTCGAGCGAACGGTATACCGTGCCAAGCGAAATGCTTGGCACTATTTGGCGCACCGCTTCAAAAATACGAGCCGCGTCGGGGTGCTGCTTGCTCTGCTGCACCACTGTGAAAACCGCCTGACGTTGGCGGGTGAACCTGACGATCGCCATGGCTTGTAGTATACAAAATTTTATGAGTCGAAAAAATAAGCATCACATGTCTCACTTGAGCAGGTTAGACTACAAAACGTGGTTGAGTTCCATCGTGTCACCCTAGCCTATCCCAGTACGCAGACCTTAGCGCTCGAGGAAATCAATCTTTCGATCAAAAAGGGTGAATTTGTTTACCTCACAGGTCATAGTGGCGCAGGCAAGAGCAGCTTTTTGGGCTTAATTATTAAAAAAGTTGTACCCACATCGGGGCAGGTTTATATCGGTGGCGAATCGCTCGCCAAATACAAAGGTGGGCGTGTTGCCTTGCATCGTCGCCGTATCGGTATGGTTTTTCAAGACCATTCGTTGCTCGAGCACTTAAGTGTTTATCAGAATCTCGAGTTCGCCCTAAGAATTACCGAAGCGCCAAAAAAAGATTGGGCAGAGCGAATTACCACGATTTTACGCACTGTCGGTTTGGCACATAAACACAAGGTGTTTCCGATTCAACTCTCGCAGGGCGAACGCCAACGTGTCGCCATTGCTCGAGCAGTGGTGACTAGCCCCATGCTCTTGCTCGCCGACGAACCTACAGGCAACCTTGACCCCGATGTCAGTTGGGAAATCATGGAACTCTTGAGCGAAATTAACCTGAAAGGTACAACGATTATTCTTGCCACACACTCCAGAGAAATCGTCGAACAACAGCGCCGTCGCACCTTGACACTTCGTAAGGGTAGGCTCGTGCGCGACGATCCTAACGGAGGATATGCCATATGAGTTATCAGTTGCGTCAAGCCATGGCTGCTTTTCGTGGCAATCTCACTGCAGGTGTCGCTACACTCTCGACCATGACACTTACGCTTACACTTTTGGCACTGGTGGCTTTAGTGACGATCAACCTCGAGACCACCGTGCGTGGTCTGGAAAAAGACGTACAAATCACTGCATTTTTGGCACCCACCGAAAACCCAACTCTCGGTCAAGCCCAGGGCGATGCGGTCATCGCATCGCTCTCAAATATTGCTGGCATCGAGTCCTCGCAGTTTATTTCCAAAGCCGAAGCCTTTGAAAAACTCAAGAGCGAATATACCGCGCTCGAGGGTGCAAACAAACTGATCGAAAACCCCCTCACTGACCGCATTGTCATCAGGGTGCAAAACCCGCGCACAATCGAAGAAATTGTCCAACAGGTCAAGCAAATCACGGGTGTGTCCGACCTCGAATATGGTGCAGATTTTATCAACACAGTCTTGTCCACACTCGAGACTGTGCGAAATGTGGGTTATGCGCTGGTGCTGCTTTTGGTTTTTAATACCTTGCTCAACATCTTAAATACCATTCGCATAGCTATGTTTGCACGGCGCGATGAAATCGAAGTCATGCGTTTAATTGGGGCAACCAGAGGATTTATTCGAACACCATATGTGATAGAAGGTTTGGGTTTGGCGTTTTTAGCCTCGGGTTTGACAGCAGCAATTATTGTACCCACCTACAGCATGATTGCCACTCGAGTTGCCGAACTTGTGCCTTTTATTCCGATTGTGCGCGATACAACTTTGGTTTTTCAGGTTTTGGGCATCATTACCCTGCTTGGTTTGGCGCTTGGTTTGTTGGGTAGTATTTGGGCAGCCAACCGGTATCTAAGAGAAGCCGAATAATTTTTTGTTATGCTTGAAAGCATGAAGAAGTTCTTGATTGTGCTGTTGGCGTTTTTGTGCATTGTGGCTGTGGCACAAACCACCAGCCCACAGCTCGAGCAACTCAACCGCGATTTGCGCGAACAGCAACGTGTGCGTGACCTTTCTTCGTCCCGTGCTAAGCGCTTAGAGCAAAGCATCCAAAGCCTTGGTGCGCGTGAGCGCACCCTGAATAAACGCATTGGAGAACTCAATTCGCGCCTCACCAAACTCGAAAAAGAGCGTGCCGACACCGCAGCACAACTCGCTAAAACCGAAGACAAGAGCCAGAGCCTGCAACTCGAGATTAAAATGCTCGAAGCAAGGGTAGCTTATGGCAAGGAACAACTCGCCAACCTGATTGCTACCCTCGATAAAGACCGCTCCAAGCGCTATGTACGCCTGATGGTGCGCACCACCACTGCCTTTGAGTTAGCGGTCAAAGCACGCGATCTTGACTTGATTCAGGATGTCAACCTCAATGTAATAGACGAACTGAATACCAATATCGCGCTGCTCGAAAGCAAAAACCGCGAGTTTCTCGGGGTGATTCAAAAACTCAATCGATATCAGCGCCTACTCGAGCAAAAAAAGACCGAAATCAGCCGCAGCAAAACCCAATTGAATAGCGTGATAAGCGACTTGCAAAAAACTCGTGCTGGGCAGCAAACACTCCAATTACAAGCCATCCG
>JBKBVO010000240.1:0-2857 GCA_046289535.1 Deinococcales bacterium
ATCACCGCCAAAACCTTAGTCACGCAAACGCCGTCCTGTCAATTTTAAGAATACCGTCTCCAAGTCAGGTTCGTCGAGTTCAAGGTGATCAAGATGCGCGCCAAAACTAGATAACATCTGTAAAATCCCCGCCAGCGCGGTTTTGGGGTCTTTGGCAAAAAGCGTGACCACATTGTCTTGGGCGATCATATCCTCCGATAGGGTCTTTAACTGCTCGAGTTGGGAGGCTGGCAATGCTTGGCGCAACTCGAGGCGAATCGGCGAGGTCTCCCCTGCCATTTTTCGCATTTGGGAGAGTGTTCCTTCGGCGATAATTTTACCGTGATCAATCACCCCAATGCGATGGCAGAGTTCTTCGGCTTCTTCCATATAGTGCGTGGTATAGAGCACAGTTAGTCCTGCTGCATTTAAGGTTTTTACCAAATCCAAAATTTTGCGGCGCGATTGCGGGTCTATACCTACGGTGGGTTCGTCTAAATAAAGCATTTTCGGACGGTGTATCAAACCCGCAGCAATGTTGATACGCCGCTTCATACCGCCCGAAAAAGTACCCACGGCTTCGTGTTGTCGCTCGAGCAAGCCCACAGCAACGAGTAATTCTGTAGCTCGGGTTTTTAGGTCTACTCCACCCAAACCGTATAAGCGCCCAAAGAATTTGAGGTTCTCGAGCGCAGAAAAGTCATCGTAAAGCGCAAAGTCTTGCGGCACAATACCAATTGTGCGTTTGACTTGGGCTTGGTGCTGCACAATATCTAAACCATCTACGAATACCGAGCCACCATCGGGCTTGGCAAGGCAGGACAAAACACGGATAGTACTGGACTTTCCCGCACCATTAGGACCGAGCAATCCGTACACTTCAGCGCGTTGCACATGGAAACTAACATCCTGTACTGCAATAAACTTGTCATAGCGCTTTTGTAAATTTTGAACAACCAACACACCATCAGTGTACCGCGAAAATCATGTGTGTCGCAAAATGACACCATCTCTTGGATTATCCAATCCACAAATAACGCTTGGTCGGTCTGCCTGCACCGCTTTGCTCGACCTCGAGCCTTGCCCATGCAACTGCACACAAATACTCTAGATAGCGCCACGCGGTCACGCGGCTAATCGCAAGCACCGCCGCGACATCTTCGGCACTTTTGGGCTGAGTGGCACCCCGCAAAACGCTTTTGACTTGCTCGAGTTTATGAGCGTCTATACCTTTGGGCAATTCCGACTCAAGTTTATACCCCAAAAGCGCATCTATATTGGCTTGCGAGAGCCTTGATTCAAATTGAATTTTTTGGTGCGACCTAAAACGCTCGAGCGCCAACTCGAGCCTTGCACGTTCAAAGGGCTTGACCAGATAATCAAACACTCCATCGGACAGTGCTCGCTGTACCGAAACGCTGTCGTTTGCAGCAGTAATCATCATTGCCAAGGTGTTTTGGCGCAAGACACGCAAATCGTGCAGCAACTCCAAGCCGCTACCATCTGGCAAATAAACATCTAAAAGAAGTAAATCAGGATAGCGTTCCAGAATCTCTTTTTTGGCATGGCGCACAGTACGCGCCACGCCAATAACCTCAAACCCTGCAATGCTTTCGACCATCTGGGCATTGATTCGCGCCACAAGTGGGTCGTCTTCGACCAAAAACACACGGGTCATGCTTGCACCATCAAAAACTGGGTCATGCTTGCACCAGACGCTTTTGTAGGGTTTCAATACCAAAACTCACCTGAAAGACAGTTTGCTCGGCACTGCGAAAATGGCGCACCGTACCACCCAAAGCATGCACGTGTTCACGCACCAAAAATAAACCATAACCACGCTCTTGTCCTTTACTGCTGACCGAACGCTCAAATATATCTGGCTCGAGATGGCTTGGCACACCCATCCCCGAATCGCGCACTTCGAGTTGCAAGCCTTCGGGGTCCGCACCAAGCATCAGTTCAACGCGTTTTTGCTGGCTTAGCTGTGCGGCTTCAAAGGCATTTTCGAGTAGATTACCAAGAATCAAACACAGGGCATCGCCACCAAGTTGCACCCAGTCTTTGGGCAGACTCGAGCCACCATCCAATACCAGCTGCACACCCAATTCGCTGGCGCGTTCGATTTTACCAATCAGCAGTGCGGCGACCTGAGGCACCTCGAGTCGCGCTAAAACCTCGTGGAGCGCATGGCGATGTTCCGAAGATTGGCGAATGACTGCCAGCGCCGCTTCTGGGTCGCCCAACTGGATAAGACCCGAGATGGTGTGCAAACGATTTTGAAATTCGTGCGTTTGAGCACGCAAAAGGCTAGCATACTCTTTGGTTTGCGTGAGCTGTTCAGCAATTTCTAAAACCTCGGCACGGTCACGGAAAATAAGCACCCGCCACCCCTCGCCCATCTCGAGCATCGAGACCATGAAATGCTGTTGCCCAAAACGGCGCGGTTGATTTTGTTCAGGCTCAAGCGGGCTTTGTGCAAGTTCGCTCCAGACTTCGTAAAGGTTCTCTCCGATACGCGCACCCAAAAGCTGTTCTGCACGGGCATTTTGCACTTGGATATGCTGGTTTGGGTCAAGCACCAAAACCCCTTCCTGCATGGCACTCAAGGTGGCTTGATGTTGGCGCACCAATGCGGCAATCTGTTCAGGCTCAAGGTCAAGCATTTCGCGCTTTAAACGCCGTGCAATCAGGCTCGAGGACACCAAAGCCACCAAAAGCGCCACTCCATACCACGGCAAAACACTCTGCAAAACAACCAAAAAAGTGCTTTGTACGGTGGGCAACAAAAAACCTGTACTCACAATACCGACAACCTTATTCTCGACAAAAATAGGCACTTTTCCACGTATGGAACGCCCCAAAGAACCCGTTGCGA
>JBKBVO010000053.1:0-13317 GCA_046289535.1 Deinococcales bacterium
TCGAGACAAACATTGCCAAAAAGACCTCAACTACACCCCAAAAACCTTGACGCACAGGGTGGTCTACCTGGGCATGAGCATGGGCAATGCCAGCGACTCCAAAACCCGCACTTGTAGCAAAAATACCTCGAGCAAAACCTTGAGAAATGGCGGCAAAGAGCGTGTACCCAGCTGCACCGCCTGCGGCAGAACCAAACGACAAACCCGAAGTGAGAATACCAAGCAAGATATTTGGCAAACCAGTTATGTTTTGAACAATCAAACTCAAAGCAAGGATGGCATACACAAAGACCATAAAAGGAAATAAAACCTGGGCAACTCGAGCAATCCGCACCGCTCCACCACTGATAATCACCAGCACCAAAACCGCTATCCCAAGGCTCGAAAACACAGGAGCGAAACCAAAACTGCTATCCAGCGCCACAGTTGCACCTGCAATTTGCGCCAGATTGCCAAGCGTAAATGCTGCCAATATTGCCAAGAGTGCGAATACTCCGCCTAAAAATTGCCCCACTGCACTTGGTTTTAAGCCTCTAGCAATATACAAAAATGGACCACCTAAAATACTTCCATCGCTGTAGATTCGGCGCAGGTGTTGCGAGAGCACCACTTCACCGTATTTGAGTGCCATCGCCAACAAGCCAAAAATCCACATCCATAAAATTGCCCCAGGTCCACCCAACAAAATGCCTGCAGTCACCCCGACAATACTGCCTGTACCAACCGTGCCACACAGAGCAATCATCGTCGCTTGGTACGCACTGACCTGCCCAGAAGACCCAAAATGCCGCTCGCGAATTGCACCAAGCGTTTCAGAAATAATAAGCCCAAGTTTAGAGAATTGAATCGCGCCACTAATCACTGTGTATGCAATAGCAACCAACAACAGCGGCACAACCAGGATGAGCACGCGCAAAAGTTCAGAGGACATGGGTTTAGTCTACAGCAGCTAAAGACAAAAGTGTGCGAAAAGAAAAACAAAATTACTTTGATGCCTAATTGATGAAGATGGTGTACAGTACTGTCTGAAGGAGAAAACATAAAAAAATGGTTATTGATTTTTGTTGCGATTCTTGGATTCTCGAGCCTAGCTGGTGCACAGCGCTTTTCGATTGGTGGCGGGATTAGCGGCTCAGCAGGGTCAGATATTGTCAGCACCCTGACATTTAGTATCAACCTAACAGTTGAAGACCTGGCACGCGTTGGACCAATCGGGGTGGATGCACGTGCTGAACTCGAGGGGGCACTATTTGGTAACGCACTGACTATCGGAGTGAATGCAGCCGCCTTGGCAACCTTTGGGGTTTCGAACTTTACGCTTTATGGCGGACCTTCGGTATTTTTGCCAGTAGTGCCGTCTGGTGCACTGCAAATCGGAGCCATCGTTGGCGCTCGCACCCAGATTGCACTCGGGCTTTCGGCGTACGGAGAACTCAAGCTGCGCTTTGTGAATCCGCTTTATTGGCGCTTAGGTTTTGGCTTACAGTACACATTCTAAAGTTTTGCAAGCAACTCGAGACGACTCGCTGCCATGCGAATCGTCTCGAGTTTTTTACAGGCAGCGAAGCGCAAGGCCTGAGGTGCAAGATTGCGTGTGCTCGGGTCATAAAATATCGGTACAGGCATCGCTGCTACACCTATATCTTTGACCAAATACTTTGCAAATTCGGCAACATCATCCGAGTAACGTTCCACCCCAGCCACCACAAAATAGCCGCCCTCGGGCAAAAAAGCCGAAAACCCTGCGGCGCAAAGCGTCTGGTATAACAAGTTGCGCTGCTCGAGAAACCTCGTTTTGAGCTGTTGATAGTAACCATTGTGCGCTGCCGTCTCGAGACAGATTGCCACAGCTTCCTGTACAAACCCAGTCACATGAAACGGCACCCATTGATGCGCAGCGCGAATTACCTGTGAAATCTTTGCAGGAGCGATTGCCCAACCGACACGCCAGCCTGTCACCGAAAAAATTTTGCCTGCGCTGCCAATGGTCACTGTACGCTCACGCATCTTGGGCAACGCAGCAAAACTGATATGGGGATGATCGAGCGCAATACGATCATAAACTTCATCCGCAATCACCCACAAGTCAAACTCTTCCACAAAAGCCGCAATCGCCTCGAGTTCGGTTTTGCTAAACACTTTGCCTGTGGGATTATGCGGCGAATTGAGAATGATACCCTTGGTACGCGCCGATATAGCAGTGCGCATTTTCTCTAGGTCGAGTTCCCAACGCCCGTTGCGAAGCTCGAGTTGTACAAAAACAGGCACACCATCGCAAAGTCGTACTTGTGGCGTATATGAATCAAATTTTGGCTCGAGCAACAGCACTTCATCGCCCGGATTGACTAAAGCCAGCAGTGCCACATGCAATGCTTGGGTTGCTCCAACACAAATAGTGATTTCCTCGAGCGCCTGAATACCCCCAATTTGCACCTCGAGCAATGCCGCAACTGCCTCGAGCAGACGAGGCACGCCACGCGGCTGGGTGTACTGGTGCGAAGCAGATTGCAAGGCTGTTTGGATGGAAGCAAGCACAAAATCCGGCGGTGCCCAATCGGGGAAACCCTGTCCGAGATTAACCGCCTGGTACTGGTTGGCAAGAGTGGTAAGTTCCGTAAACGGGTTAGGGGCAAAGCCCAAAACTCTGTTGGCAAGGCGCATGTACAACAGTGTACTACGAGTTTGATGTTGGTTTTTTGGAACAAGTTTCTCGAGGCGCGAAGCGAGATATTTGAACAGGCATTGGCTTGAAATAGCTTTTGCCCTTTGCAATCAGCTCACTGCCAATTAAGCAAACGCCTGCTGCAGACTTGCCATTTGGCGCGTCGCAAGGTAGCGCACGGTCGAGGGTACACTGGGCGCAGCGACAATCAAAGCGATTGCACTGGTATCATTGATGCGGCTGACCAATAAACTTTTGCCTTGATACTCGAGCGAAAAGCCGTGTAAACCCACAACACCCAAATTGGCACCCAAACCGTTAGAAATACTGGTTAAAGTACGCACATAGGTTCCAATCAGTGGTGCTTCGGCAAGTTTTTTGCCGTGCTCTGCAAGTACACTGGCATCTACCGTTGTTGCGACAATCAAAACCGTTTCAATTTCTGGTTTTTCCAAAAATGGAGCAAGGTGTGTGCTGAAATCAATTCCGCGATCACTCGGTGGCTTTAGCAGCGCTGGCTCGAGTGGAGTTGGTTGAGTAAAAACAGGAACTGGAGCAGCCAAGGAAACATCGACCGTCCGATCTTGGCTGGGTTTGGCTTTTTGTAGGGCAGCATCTATGCGTGGAAAGAGGTCTTCTGGAGTAAATGGTTTTGAAACCACGCCTTCGGCACCTGCTTCCTTTGCTTGTGCAGTAACGGCTGCATCCACAATGCCGCTAATCAGCAATACGGGAACATCACGAAAACGATCCAAGCTTTTTAGCCGTGCAGTCAGTTCAAAACCGTTCATATTTGGCATCACCACATCGGCAATAATAAGCTGCGGCACATCGTTGGCGATAAGTTCCATCGCGTGTTCGGCACTCGAAGCACTCAGCACAGTGTACTGCCTTGGCGCAAGCAAACGCTCGAGAGCTCTACGCACCGAAACTGAATCATCTACAATGAGAATTTTCATGGATTTCCTTTTTAAGCAACGCTTTCGGAGTTCGCAAGCTCCATCAAAAGCTGAAAGAGTGACTTTCGGATGGTTCGAGTTTGCAGATCTAGCGCATCCGCATCTAGTTTTTCAAAACTAAAGTGCCCATTGATTGCATGGCTTGCCTGTCCAAAAAGGCGTATGACTGCTTCTTCGCCAATACGACCATTATATTCGGCGTGCGTAGGTCTGCCTTGTACAAAAAATATTGCCCCAAGTGCACCATCCATGTGAATTGTCAGCTTGCCCGTGCTATTGGATTTGGCAAGCCATTGTATCAAATTCAGCAAATCGGCATCATCAAGCGAGCCGCCAATACTTGGAGTACGCTCCTGACTTGCACGCACTTCATGGCTCACCTGGTTTGAAACCTCTTGTACAAGGCGCTTGGCAATCAGGGCGATATCTTGGGGATTTGACTGTGGGTTCATGACCAAATCATGCTTACGCATTTCAAATTCGCTGGGTTTTTGCGCAGCAAGCAAAATGAAACCAGTAGCCACCAAACTTGGATCACCACGCACAATCTCGTGTAAGTCACAACCGGTCATGTCCGATAATTCAAGCTCGGAAATCACAACGTCGGGTTGGGCACGCTCGAGCATCGAGGCAGCATGCATTGCTGTTGGCGCAAGTTCAATCAAGAAACCCAGTTGGCGCAATGGTGCCTCTAGCCCACTGATACGACTGCTATCCGCACTGACAATCATTGCCTTCATGCGTCCACCTCGGTGCGCGTATCACGCACGCGCGCTAAAAAGCGCTCGAGCCGAATTTCATCTATTGGTTTAGAGAAATACTCGGAAACACCCAATGCCAAAGCGAAGTCGCGATGTTTGTCGGAAGCACGAGTGGTCAACATGGCGACGGGCAGTTTAGCAAATGCAGGGCGGCGGCGCAGTTCATCCAATAACTCAAAGCCCGACTTGCGCGGCATTTCGAGGTCGGTAATCACTGCATCAAATTGACTATCGCCAGTGATAATACTCAGCGCCTCTTCACCATCGGCGGCTGTGGTTACTTCGCAACCCATGCGCCTGAGCAAGCCCGATACAACTTTACGCACCGATAACGAGTCGTCTACAAGCAGCAAGCGTGTGCGTTGTTGCACAAAAACAGTGCTTGGCACCTGGGCTTCGCCACGCTCCAATCGGGCTAAACCATTGGGGTCAAGCATTAAAATCACATCGCCCTCAGCACTGACCGAAGCTCCCGAAAGGTGTGCAATCTGGTCAAAGGGCGCAGAAAGTTGCCGTACCACAGCCTGCTCGAGTCCAATCATTGCATCCACTTCGTATGCCACGCGCCCAGCTTCCGATTCAAGAATCATCACGGTCAGACGTTTTGGCTCGGTGATTGGGCGCGGCAACTCGAGCACATCTGCAAGGTGGAGCAATTCAAATACTTCGCCGCCAAAGCTAAAAGAACGCAACAGTTTGCCATCGGGTAAAACTTGGGTTTGCACTTCGCGCGAATCCAAGCTGCGCAGGGCACGAACGGTTTCGGCGGGTACAGCAAAGTGCTCTCCGCCCACAACGATGCCGAGGATATCGGAAACAATCAAGTTGGCAGGAATGCGCAGACTAAAACGTGTACCAAACCCTTTTTCGGTTTGAATCGAAACTGCACCTTTAAGCTGACGGATATTATTTGCCACCACATCCATGCCCACACCACGCCCAGCGCGGTCGGTGATGCGCTTGGCGGTACTTAAACCCGGCAAGAAAATGAGTTCAGCTGCTTGTTCGTCAGACATCAAAGAAACTTCGCCAAAAGAGCGAAGATTGCGCTCTACTGCCTTGAGCCGCACCGCTTCAAGGTCAATGCCAGCGCCATCATCTTGCACCTCGAGCACCAAATTACCACCCCGACGACTGGCGGTAATTTTAATCACACCTTCGGCAGCTTTGCCTGTACGGCGACGCACATCTGGAGCTTCGATACCGTGAACAACAGCATTATTGACCAAATGGGTAAGGGGGTCAATCAAGCTCTCGAGTACCAAATTGTCAATTTCGACATTTTCGCCAAAAAGTTCTAAACGCACCAACTTAGAAACAGCCTGTGCACTACTGCGAACCTGACGACGCAAGCGCTGAAACAACCTCGAGAGCGGCACAAGGCGCAAGCGTCCAGCCTCAAGGCGCAAGGCGCGTGTCAATTTTTCAAAATTTTCGGTTTCGCGCTTAAAGTTTTTGCCCATTTCCTCGAGTTCTTGTTGCAACTCGCCGATATCGGCGGTGATTTCTGCTACACCGCGCGCAATCAAACTGGTGTCATCGTAGCGGTCAAACTCGAGTTCACTGAACATCGCTTGCACATCTTCAATCAGTTGGCTTTGTGGTTCGGGGCTGCTTTGGTTAGCTTCATCGAGCACCAATTTTGGGTTCCCAAAACGCTCGGTGATATCAAGTGATGTGCGCTCGAGACGCGCACGGCTATTTTGAAACAACTCGGAGAGTTCTTCAAGGCGGCGCGAAAAGTTATTAAAGCGGGCACGGGTTAAAAGCACCTCGCCCGACAAATTCAGCACCCGCTCGAGACGGTGAACACCGACGCGCAGCGTCGCAGTTTGGGTGGTTTGAGTTCCTTCTGTGATGGCTGGCGTAGCTGCTTCTGCAGCGGCTGGTGTGGGTGCAGGAGCAGGGGTAGCGTTCATCAGTGGTTCGGCATGTTTGCCCAAGATCAAATCAAGTGCTTCGTGGGTCGCGGACATTGCAGCAGACAAGCCCACATCGCGCCCTTCTGCAGTGGCAACCATTCTTGAAAGGGCATCAATACCCTGAGCTATGGCATTTCCGAATTGATCATTCCAGGTGGCATTGTTATCACGCACCAATACCAAGGCATCCTCGAGGCGGTGCGCGAGCTTGCCAAGCGGTTCACAACCCACAGAATAACTTGCGCCCTTGATGGTGTGAAAACCACGAAACATCTCGTTAATGCTTTGAACGGGCTCTTCTGGGTCGAGGTGCTCTAAACCGTGCCCCACCAACTCGAGATTCTCGAGCACTTCTGGGGCAAAATACTCCCAAACTTCTGGCTGAGTACGAAAAAACTGCTGCAACATTTCGCCAACAACCAAATCAGGCTCGAGTGAATCGGGGGTTGGGGTCGGAGCTGCGGGCACCTCGTCTATAAAACCAAGGCTTGTTCCCATCTGTGCTTCGCTACGCCGAAAATTGACGGGGTTTTTTTGCAATAAGCGCTGTAACAGTTCTCCCCCACCAAGTGCTGCCAACGCCAAACCGGGTTCGCCTTCTTCGCCTGTAATTTGTATTCGCTCCAAGGCTTCAGACAGCACCGCCGTCACCTGCGCAGAAAAATCAAGCGCTAAACGTCGCTCTTCGCTATCAAATAGGTGAGCACTCTCATAAACACGCTCAAGCAATCCAGCCAGACTCGCGACTTCGGCATATTGATACAAACCCGCCGAACCCTTAAGACGATGACTAGCAACCACCAATCGGTGCACCCCTTCGGCATGGTTGAGCAAAAATGGTGCAGACTCGAGTTCGCCTGTGGTTTCCCAAGCTTCAGTTAAAAAGCTCTCGAGCAAGTCTTGTGGGCGGGCAATAGCAGTCATTCAGATTCCTCTTAAGCAGAAAGGCGGAAACGCGACAGGCTTTGTGCAAGGCTTTCGGAGAGCGATTGTAACTCCTGTGCAGCTATCCCACCTTGGCGGGTGCTTGACTCGGTTAACAGCGCCGTACTGGCAATTTGATTCACATTATCGCGCACCACTTGCACCGATTCAGCCTGCTGATTCGCCAAATGCGAAATATCTTGTGCCACCTGTGCCGATTGTTGCGCCAATTCGGAGATGCGCTGCAAACGTTCACCCGCCTGGGCTGCAACTTGGGTGCTATTTCGTACTTGCTCAGCGCTGCTATTTGTACGAATAGAAAGCATTTGAATTTCGTCTTGAACCTCTTTAATGATACTTGAAACCTTGGTTGCGGCTTTTGCAGAATCATCGGCGAGCGAACGCACCGCATTTGCCACAGCGCCGAAACGTGCACCTGCAGAACCCGCACCTGCTGCCTCGAGCGAGGCACCGAGCGCCAAAAGGTTCGTTTGCGAAGCAAAACGCGAAATCGTCCGCACGACCTCGTCAATTTCTTCAGAGCGACGTGCAAGATTTTGCATTTTCTCGGTCATCTCGAGCATTTGTGAGCGCAGTTGATTGAGTTGTTCTTGGGTCTGACTTACAGCTTGGGTTCCTGCAGCCGATGCTTCGAGTGTAAACTGCGCGGCAGCTGCGCCCTTGTCTGCGGTCATGGCAAGGGTTTGCATTGCTTCCGCCACCGTTTGGGTTTGGCTTTGGGCACTTTTTGCAAGGTTAGCTTGGCTTTGTGCATTCTCGAGAATTGATTGTGTGGTTTGGGTCATGGACTGGCTACTGCGCGAAACCTGCGAAGCCGCGTTTTTTACATCACCAAGCAACGCACCGAATTCCTCGGTCATCAGGTTAATCGCATCTACTACGTTTCCAAGTACATCATCCGAGACCTGACCACGTTTGGTCAGGTCTCCAGAAGCGATATCCATGGCAACATTCAAAAACTGCGACACATTTTGTTGCAGTTGCACACCGCGTTCACGTTCCTGATTTTGTTCGGCAAGCAGACCGCGAAGTTGGCTAATCGAGGCATTGAGCGTGCTTGCCACCGAACCAATCTCATCGCGCCCTGCAACAGGCACTTGCATGTTCAACTGCCCCTCGCGCAACGCCCTCGCGCCGCGCTCGAGTGTAGACAAACGCCCAGTGATTGCTCTTGCAATAAAAAAACCAATCACAGAAGCAACAATGATACTCAGTAGCGAGACAATCGTTTCGTTACGAGTTGCCGCATCCGCATCTGCATTTGCTGCACTAGCCGAAATTTTAGCGTATTCATTGTTGATTTCGATCAAATCCTGCAAGCGGTCAGAAATTTCAAAGTAACCGCCTGCGACTTCGGTCACTTTAACATAGTCAATGGTTTTGGCTTTTTGCAAAGCAGTAAATGCAGTATTCATGCGTTTATTGAGCGCAAGTAACTCACCAAATTGCAAGACTTCGGATTCTTGCAATTTCATCTGTCCCACATTTTGCAAAACTCTGGTCAATGCTGGATTCAGACTTGTAATCCATTCTTTTTCGTAGCGGGTTAGAACTTGATTGACCAGTTTTACGTAATCCCCGGCTTGCTCGAGCACACCCTTTTGCGACTCAACGTCAAGTTGATTGCGCGGGTCAAGGACTTCGAGGGTACGCACCGCATTGACCGAAGTCACACGTGCTTCTTGTAAATTGGAAATCGGAATCAACACAGCGTTATAGAGGTTTTCGTTGTGGAAACGCAAACTCGCAAAACCAGAGCGCGAGAACAAGAACACAACCGCCAAACCAACCATAAACACCAGAGCGATAATCGCAATCTTAAACAACACTGGCAAGTTGTCGAGTACGCCAGCACGCGCATTTTCTTGTATTGGCGGCTTTTCCTCGAGCCGAGGAATACCAAAAAGCATGGTTTTTGACTCGTTCATACAAAATCCTCTTTAGCTTGGCAGCCTAAAACGCTCTAAGTTACTCGAGAGGTTCTGAGCAAGCACACGCAACTGCTCGGCATTGCTCTGACCGCTTTGGCTTTGCTCACGAGCAGCCTGCGCCGTTGCGGCGATGTTTTGCACCGCCTGAGTTACAGCCTGTACGCGTCCAATCTGGCTTTGCGCAACTTGCGAAATGCGCGTTGCAAAATCCGCAGATTGCTGCGCGAGTTGTGCAATTTGCTCGAGTTGGCTACCTGCTTGGCTGGCAATTCGGTACCCCGATTCCACCTCCTTGGTACCGTCTTCAATACCGACCACCAAACCCTGAATTTCGGTCTGAATACTTTTAATCAATCCAGCCACGCGGCTGGTGGATTTAGCAGAGTCTTCTGCCAAACGACGCACTTCGTCTGCCACAATCGCAAAACGTGCGCCCGCTTCACCTGCACCCGAGGCTTCAATCGCCGCGTTCAGAGAAAGCAAGTTGGTTTGCGCCGCAATACCCGAAATCGTATCCACGATTTCTTGAATCTCGAGCGAGCGGTCAGAAAGGCTTTTGACCGACTTCGAGATATTACTGACCTCGCGGCGAATTGCATTCATGCCTGTGAGCGTTTCTTGCACAGCCTGTTGCCCCTCACGACTGGCTTCGAGCGTGCGTTGCGCGATGGTTGCAGTATCTGCAGCAGTAGCTGTAAGCCCTTGGAACTGCTGCGAAACCTCGAGCACTTCTTTTTGGGCTTGTTGCGCGATTTCTTCTTGGGAAACCGCACCTTGCACGATGTTGCGGCTGGCATGGGTGAGTTGCCTCGCCCCTTGATTGACCTGCTCGGTGGTTTCTTGTACGTCTTTTAAGAGATACCCGATTTCTTCGGTCATCAGGTTAATTGCGTCTACCACGTTGCCAAGCACGTCCTCGGAAACCTTACCTTTTTTGGTTAGGTCACCGCTTGAAATATCCATCGCCACGTTCAAGAATTCGCCGATGTTGTCTTGGAGTTGCCTTGCACGAACAGCTTCTTGGCGTTGTGCCTCCACAAAGTCGCGCAACTGAGCCACAGAGTTGTTAAATGCCAAACCCAACCGTCCAATTTCGTCTCGAGAGCGAACGGGCATGGTTTGCGAAAGATCGCCAGAACCGAATTTTTCGGCAATCTTTGCCATTTCACCCAGTGGGCGCGTAATCGAACGAATCGTGAGGAAAGTATAGAGCAATACTGCGCCAATCAAAATAAACAAGCCAAGCAGCACCAAGCGTTGGGTATTTTGCAAACTCGCCACACGGCGCTCGAGGAGTGTGTTTAAGCTATTCAGAGCACTATCGTACAAACTGTAGTAATTGGTCAGAATTCTGTCCATACCCACAATGAACGAGTCCCTAAAGACCCTGCTTGAAAACGCCGAATTGGTATCACCAACTCGAGTCTCAGATAAACCGCCCTGCACGAAATTGACCTCGACTACATCGGCGAGCGTCGCTTGTGTAGCGCGGTTATACCCGAGCGTTTGCAAATTAAAACGACTCAGGTCTTTGGCATTGGCAGCAGCAGCAAGCGCTGCCGAACGCTCGGCTTCGGACAAACTATTGCGAATGCGCGACAAAAGCGCATTCATACGGAATTGCTCATCTTCCACAATGCGCCGACGCGTCAAAATACCCATACCTAAACCAGCCAATTGCCCGATGTCGTCCACGATGACAGGCAATTTGTCGGTGGTTAAGTCCATCGTGTAGTACGTGTCAAGGCTTGACTCGAGAACGAGGTTAGAATTACTGGCAACCGCACGAATCAGGTCAAATATTTCAATCCGAATCAAACGATTGTGTGCTTCAAAACTCGCATCTGGAGAGCTTGAGCTGATATTTTCTACAATCGAGCGCCAGTCATTTTTAACTCGAGTATAGATTTCGTCTGCCTTAAAGGTAGCCCCAAACCGAGCATTGAGCGCGTCTGTAGTTGCAAAAAAGGCATTGATTTCTTGAGCTTTCTTTTGACGCTCTTGATTGGTTGCGGCACCACCGGTACGTTGCTGCGTTACCAAGTTTCGGTGCTCGGAAATGCGTTGCAACAAGCTGCCAATAGCGCGCAAATACACGGCTCCGTCGCGCCCACGCAAACTAAAACTGATGGTTTGTTGTTGCCCATTGACCAAAAGCAACACCGCAATAAGCAATGGTAGTACCAAAGCGAGTGTCAACAAAATTAAGCGCGTAGACACCAGCACACCGCTACCTAAGCGAGGTACTGCGGAAACAGGCTCAAACTCTATCGAAGTTATATGGGCACTTTTATCGAGTTCTGCAGGTTGGCGCCCAAATAGCGAGCGTTTCGGCTTTTGTAGGTTCATATTTCGCCTCCTCTAAGCAAAATCAGGATAAAACCCATGCGACTACATTATAAATCAGGGGTAAGGGGAACGGCACGAGCAGGAGCCGGACCGAGTGCGACTGAAAGTTGCTCGAGTACCTTGGGCATACTCAGCATTGGCACGGTTTGTTCACCAAAAGCCATCGAACCTTCGACCAAGTGCGCGAGCGCAAACGGTGCGTCTGCACTCCTTGCCTGCAAAGGAATAAACCCAAGCACAGCATCTATGCCAACACCGAATTGCCTACCCGAGTATTCAAGCTGCACAGCCAATTCGTGCTTAGGTACAGGCAAATTGAGCAACGGCTCGAGCACCACAATTGGAATAACCTGAGAACGCGAAGCGAAAAACCCCGCCAGGGCGCCAGGCGCTCGCGGAACACGTCGCAACTCGTTTAGACCGTGCACTTGACGAGTAAAAGCTCCATCTATACCCAAAGCGTATTGCCCAATTCGCACAACACAAGCCCGTCCGCCCGAAACCATACTATTCCTTTCCTGTGAGCAAACGTGTCACCACTGCCAGTAACGCATCGGGCGTGTAGGGCTTTGGAAGGTAGTCGGTTGCGCCTTGGCGCTTGCCCCACTCGATATCTGTGGGTTGATCTTTACTCGAGATAATACAAATAGGGATGTTTTTGCTGACCTGATCACGTCGCAATTTTCGCAGGATTTCGTAGCCATTGCGCTGTGGCATGACCACATCAAGTAAAATCACATCAGGCTGTTCTTGAGCAATAAGCGCTTCAACACCCTCGCCATTGATGCACAACGCAACCCGATGACCTGCTCCAAGAAGTATAGACTCGGCAAACTTGAGGTCCGCCATCGAGTCGTCTACTGCTACAATTTTTGCCACATTGCACCTCTTTAGTACGCGGAATTTTCCTTTTTTGAATTACGCTCTAGCATAGCGTACCAAATTCCAAAAAACAGCCATGTGCATTTCGCACACCACGCATTTTAATATACAAGACTACAGCATCGCTGTTACAATAACCTTCAATGCAGCTCGAAATTCGTTCTGCCAGTGCAGGTACAGGTAAGACCACAAGCTTGGTGTACTCGTATCTCGAGGCACTCCAACACACCCCAGCGCGGCGAATTGCAGCCGTGACCTTTACCCGAGCCTCGGCTCGAGACTTGCGTGAACGCTTGCGTGCGGGCTTAGAAACCTTGCTCACAACAGGGTGCTATTTAGATTTGCACGTCTCGAGCCGCAAACCCTATGAGCAAGCACTTTTAGAGCTGAATGCCAGTGTGATTAGCACCATCCATGGCTTTTTTCGCGCACTGTTGCGCTTGAATGCACCATTGCTGGGCTTGGATCCGGAATTTAGCAGCCTTGACGAATCTCAAGCAAAAGATTTATTTCGCGCTGCCGCAAGTAGTATTTTGGCTCGAGCTGCACTCGAAGGCAGTGCAGGGGCAGCGTTGCTGGCGCATAAAGGTTGGGAAGATGCCCTAAGCGCACTCGAGACGCTTTTTCAAAAGCGCGTTTATGCTCCTTTTGTGTCAACCGACCAGAGCTTACTGAGCGCTTACGCTGCTGCTGAAGCCGCATATTTAAGTCGCTTGGGCAATGCGATGCTCTCTTCGACTGATGTGGAGTTAAAAACCTTGGAACTACTCGAGCAGCAAAGCGCACTCGAGCGCACCAAGAGCCGCTTTTGTTTTCTTTTAGTGGATGAATTTCAAGATTTTAAACCAATCCAAGCCAAAATATTTTCTGGCTTGGGTTTGGTAAAAATTATATTTGTGGGGGATT
>JBKBVO010000241.1:0-2796 GCA_046289535.1 Deinococcales bacterium
TGCCTGTGAAAATCATGGAGGGGTTTGCTAGCAAGGAACGCGGTATTATTCTCACCACTGGTCCAACGGGTTCGGGCAAAAGCACAACCATGGCAGCAATCATTGATAAAATTAATCGCAGCTACGCGTACAACATCATTACCATCGAGGATCCGATCGAATACCTGCACCGCAACCAGCGCAGCTTGGTGATTCAGCGCGAGGTCGGCTCGGATACATCCGATTTTAAGAGCGCACTCAAATACGCAATGCGTCAAGATCCAGATGTGATCATGATTGGCGAGATGCGCGACAAGGAAACTGTCGAGGCGGCAATTACGGCTGCACAGACTGGTCACTTGGTCTTGAGCACCTTGCACACCCAAGACGCCATTCGCAGCATCAACCGTATCATTGACTTTTTTGCCCCACACGAGCGCGACCAGATCAGGATTTTGTTCGCCGAGTCTCTGGTGGGCATTTTATCGCAGCGCTTACTGACTCGAGCTGATGGCTCTGGGCGAGTTCTTGCACTCGAGGTGATGATCAATACACCGCTGATTCGCGAGCTCATCAAAGACGAGAACAAAACCAACGAAATCAAAGATGCATTGCGCGAGGGCGATAGCCAAGGCATGACTACCTTCGATCAGCACTTGGCAGGTCTATACCTAAACGGCATGATTTCCTTTGAGGAAGGCTATTCTGCCGCCACCAGTCCACACGAATACGACATGATGGTACGCGCAGGCTCGACCAAAGCCAATATCTTCCAAGATCCGAACAGCCCGTACTATCAAGTACAGTAACACTTTTTATATCAGGGTTGTGTTTTCTGCACACGCCTTTTGAAAAAAGCGTGTAGACTTTAGCCATGAGTGACTGGATTACGACCATAAAGCAATCGGTGGGCGGTCACACCCATGCCGAAATCAATGCCGCGGATGCGGGTATGCTTTTAACAGACACTGAGCTTATCTACATCAGTATTTCGGGAATGCAGCGTGCGCGTCTGATCGAGATCGCTAAAGTAGCAAGAGAAAACGGCGAATTGGTGATTTCCTCCACCGAACGTCCACTTATTCGCGGTACAATTCAAACCGACAAAGAAACACTATCGAACTTTTTTTCGCAGGTGCGCCAAGTGGCAGCATGGGCAAGAGAGCGGCGCACGGTTATTTTGGATTCGCCCAGCGCTATTCCAATGGACTCGAGTTTTATCGGACGTACCCCAGATGTGCCAGTGCAGCGCCCAGAATTACCAGACCCTGTCGCCCAGATACCAGTTACACCTCCTAGCCGTCCAATGGTCACGGTCTCGCAATCCCTGAGCGGGGAGCTACAAAGCCCTACTGCTCCACCACTGCCACGATCTGATTTTGGGCGCGGCGCACCACCTCCGCCGCCTGCGCTGCGAAGTCCCGAAGAAATGACTGCCCAAGACCGCCCTCGCATCAGCACCAGCCCCGCCAAAATGTCTGAGCGCCGCAACGAAGCTATACGACTCGAGTACGCGGGGTTTTGGATGCGCTTTCTGGCTTACCTCATTGATGCAATTCTGCTGGGCATCGGAAGCAGTATCCTCTCTAACCTCTTTATAGGCAGCAGCCTTGAAGCCTTAGTCAGGCTAGCCACTTTGGGCAATTCGGCAGATTCATATTTGGTCTTGCAGCAGCTTGGTACAACTTTGTCTGGCTTTGTCACTGCAACAATTTTGGCAAGTGTGGCAGTAGTTATACTGACTTGGCTCTATTACGCCTTTCTCGAGTCTGGTGAGCGCCAAGGTACGCTTGGCAAAATGGCGCTCGGACTTATTGTTACGACCGAAAACAACCAACGTTTGGGATTTTGGCAAGCCAGTTTTCGCTATTTTGCCAAGTCTTTGATTCCATTTGGTATCACGGTTTTAACCCTATCGAGTCTTTTTCCTGCAATTGGAGCACTCACTGCTGCCCTGAGCCAAGGCGCAGATGCAGAAAATGCCGCTGCAAGCCTGCTTGGAACATTTGGTGCTATTGGCGGAATCTCGTTCTTGGGTGGTTTACTCATCTTGGCAGCTTATGTGATGGCGGCGTTTACCGCCAAAAAACAAGCCTTGCACGATATCCTGGCTAAAACCCTGGTGCTCAAAAAATAAATCTCGAACTCTTGTCCACTGATTAAATTTATCAAGGGTCAAGTGTGGTGCTTCACGAAAGCTGGACTCGAGAAAAAGAGATACCGAGTCATGAAACGACTGAGGTACTTGCAACCTCGAGCCGAGGTAGCATAGATTGCACGCATTACCTCGCAACCTCACGGCGTGCCTTGAAAAGATACCCAAGGCACGCCGCTTTTTTGGTGATCCCAACGGGACTTGAACCCGTGTCTGCGCCTTGAGAGGGCGCTGTCCTAGACCGCTAGACGATGGGACCAACATTCGCGCCCTAAAGCGCTCAACTCGAGGTGGACGGGCTCGAGCTTTGGCTGGGGAACGTGGATTCGAACCACGATAAACAGATCCAGAGACTGTTGTCCTGCCGTTAGACGATTCCCCAACCCGGCAGCATCCCTTTAAAAGGGCAAGCGGGAGTGTATCAGGCAAGCGCCAAACTGTCAAATGATATATACTTTGCACTATGGTCTTTGTCTTGTGCTGCTGTCGCCCGCATGTGCGAGCGGCATAGTCGTGTTTAGCTCGTGTATGTAGCACGGGGGCTGACTCGAGCGTTTTTTATTGAGGTTCTTATGATTACAGTTTTTAACTCTCTAACTCGCCAAAAAGAAGTCTTCAAATCCGCCAGCCCAAACCGTGTTGGGCTGTACCTGTGCGGACCC
>JBKBVO010000242.1:0-2778 GCA_046289535.1 Deinococcales bacterium
ATTTCCTTTATCAATTTCAACAAGCCTGTTAACCATTTCAATGACCTGTGATTCCTGATGAGCCTTCATTTCGAAACTTTTTTGAAAATTCTGACAAAATAGACTGGTAAAACCTTTCAAAGTGGATTGGTAAGACTGTAGATCGATAAAACTAAAACCTCTACCTAAGAGCTACTTGCGGTAAACAATCCTGCCCTTAGTCGGGTCGTACTTGCTAATCTCGAGAACCACGCGGTCGCCTGGCAGGATGCGAATATAGTTCATCCGCATTTTTCCAGACACATAACTCAGTAGTTCGTGTCCACTGTCTAACTTAACCATAAAAGTGGTGTTGGGTAGCGCCTCGAGGATTACGCCTTCGGTGCGAATAACATCTTCGGCTTTTTCTTGGCGCTTGGATTCCTTGCCATTTTGTTTATTCTGACCTGGTTTGCTACGTCCTGCCATTCGTCCTCCGTCTCGCGGGCGATGCCTTTTTGGGGCTTCCCGCTTGACGCGGGATAAAAAGTAAAAAGAGCGTCTCGGCAAGCCGAGCTTTGGAATTCTGGCAGATGAATGCTGTGATATTTGTCCTATATTGGATTGGGCTTGTGCACAGGTCCCCAAACTGCACCTTTGGGTAGGGTCAAAACCCTTGGTCCACGCTCAGTGATGGCGATGGTGTGTTCGATTTGGGCACTCAAGGAGCCGTCTTTGGTTTTGGCTGTCCATTTATCCTCGAGAATCACCACATCGGTGCGCCCAACGGTCACCATTGGCTCGAGTGCAAAGGTCATACCCGGTTTGAGCACGGGTCCCTTGCCTGGTTGCCCCCAATTTGGCACTTGCGGCTCTTCGTGCATTTTGCGCCCCACACCATGCCCAACAAACTCGCGCACCACCGAAAAACCTGCAGCTTCAACGGTTTTTTGTACTGCCCATGAGACATCGCCCAGACGCCTGCCCGCTTGCGCGGCTTTGATACCAGCCCAGAGTGCGGCATCGGTCACCTCGAGTAATTTTTGAGCAATAGGGGAGATGTTGCCTACGGCATAAGAGCAGGCACTGTCCGCAACCCAGCCTTTATAGTGCAGCCCAATGTCTACACTGATAATGTCGCCGTCGCGCAGTTTTTGGGCGCTAGGAATGCCGTGTACAATTACATCATTGATGCTGGTTTGCAGTGTAGCGGGGTAGCCGTTATAGCCCAAAAATGCAGGGCGAGCGCCAAACTCGAGAATCGCTTTTTCGGCAATATCGTTCAGCGATTGAGTCGTTGCCCCAACTTTGACCGCCTGCCCCACAAGCTCATGTACCTTATACAGGATTTCGCCTGCGGTTGCCATCATTTCAATTTCGTTGGGGCGCTTATAAATAATAGACATCAGATAACCGATTTCAGTCTCGAGTAGACTTCTTCGAGTGTTCCTACACCCGAGATTGGCTTAAGGTGGCTGCGTAGGGCATAAAAATCAATCAGTGGTTGAGTTTTCTCGAGATAAACTTTAAAACGATTGCGGATGACCTCAGGGGTGTCGTCATCGCGTCCTTCAATTTTGGCGCGCTCGAGCAGGCGTTCTATAAGAACGTCCTCAGGCACTTCCAAAAGTGGGGCGCTTGAAACGGGCGCACCAAGTTCCTCGAGCAATACTTCAAGCGCCTTGGCTTGGGCAACGGTGCGTGGAAAGCCATCAAAAATCACACGGATGCTCTCCATTGCGGCGAGTTTTTCTCGAATCATGGCAATGACGATTTCGTCCGAGACCAATTCGCCCGATGCGAGAATCGGTTCGACAATTTTGCCAAGTTCAGTACCTCTGGCAATGTTATCGCGTAGCATTTCGCCTGTAGAAAGCTGTACCAAACCGATTTCGGCAGCAAGCCGCCTGGCTTGTGTCCCCTTGCCTGCACCTGGAGGTCCTAAAAAGATAATCACTTTGTGCATTTTCAAACTCCCAAGATCCCTAAGGCGAACACCAAAGACGAGGGTTCGCCCTAAAGTCTACTGCTGAAAACCGGAACGCCCGCGCAGCTTACCTTTTTGCAAAAAGCCATCGTAGTTGCGAATAGCAAGCTGCGACTCGAGTTGCTTTAAGGTATCAAGCGCCACGCCAACCACAATCAGCAGCGTTGTGCCAGCCAAGGGGAAGGTATTGACTTGCGTGGCATTTTGCGCGATGGTTGGGATAATGGCGAGCGAGCCTAAGAACAGTGCACCCCATAAAGTGATACGGCTCGAGATTCGCTCCAAGTGGTGTTGGGTGTCTGTGCCGGGGCGCACTCCTGGCACGAAGCCGCCTTGTTCGCGCAGGTTTTCGGCAACACGCTTGGGGTCAAAGCTGATGGTGGTGTAAAAGTAAGTAAAGCCAATAATCAGCAAGACTTCGATGGTCATGCCCGAAATACTGCCCAAGCGGAAAAAGTCACTGACCTGTTGCGCCCAAGCGGCTTGTGGAAAACTTTGCGGAATAAGCTGAATCAGTTGCAAAATGCTCTGAGCAAAAATAACTGGAATTACGCCTGCGGTATTGATTTTTAGGGGAATAAAGCTGGCACTTGCGGCACTCGAGGCAGCAGCCCCAGCTCGAGCCGAGATTTTACGTGCATACTGCACAGGGATTCGGCGCTCACCCTGCTGTACCAATACAATAAAACCAATGACTGCAACAATCACTGCAAAGAAAACGATTGCTGCGATTAAATCGATTTGCTGTCTACCAATCTGCTCGAAAGTGCGCCCAAATTCGATTGGAAAACGGTGCACGATACCTGCAAAAATAATCATCGAGATACCATTGC
>JBKBVO010000054.1:0-4117 GCA_046289535.1 Deinococcales bacterium
GGCGACAAAGCCAACGCTGTCTATAACGAAACCATTTGGCTCCCCGAGGAAACCAACGATGCTATCCGCGAATATTTGGTGGGCATTAAGGGACCACTTACCACTCCTGTCGGCGGTGGTATCCGTAGCATCAATGTGGCGTTGCGCCAGATTTTGGATTTGTACGCTTGTGTGCGCCCGGTGCAGTACTTTGATGGTGTACCAAGCCCAGTTAAACAACCCGAGCTTGTAGATATGGTGATTTTTCGCGAAAACACCGAAGATATTTATGCGGGTATCGAGTACCAAGCGGGTACGCCAGAAGCTAAAAAGCTGCTCGAGTTCTTGCAAAATGACCTAGGTGTAAAAAAGATTCGCTTTCCAGAGTCCTCGAGCCTTGGTATTAAGCCTGTTTCTAAAGAAGGCACCGAGCGCTTGGTGCGCGCTGCGCTCGAGTATGCCATTGCCAATAAGCGCTCGAGCGTAACCTTGGTACACAAAGGCAACATCATGAAATTTACCGAAGGCAGCTTCAAAAATTGGGGCTATGAACTCGCCGAGCGTGAATTTGACGACACGTTCTACACTTGGAACCAGTGGGAAAAAACCAAAGCCGAGAAGGGCGAAGCTGCTGCCAATGCCGAACAAGATGCGGCGCTCAAATCGGGTAAAATCCTAGTCAAAGACGCGATTGCCGATGCCTTCTTGCAGCAAATTTTATTGCGCCCTGCCGAATACGATGTTGTGGCTACATTAAACCTGAATGGTGACTATTTGTCAGATGCCTTGGCAGCCCAAGTCGGTGGGATTGGTATCGCTCCTGGTGCCAATATTAACTACATCACGGGTCATGCGGTTTTTGAAGCCACCCACGGTACTGCGCCCAAATACGCCGGTCAAGATAAAGTTAATCCGTCCAGCGTGATTTTGTCGGGCGAAATGATGCTGCGCTTCTTTGGTTGGACAGAAGCCGCAGACCTGATCGTCTCGAGTCTGAAAAAGACCATTGGGCAAAAGCGCGTAACCTACGACTTCCACCGCCTGATGGATGGTGCGACGCTGCTCAAGTGCAGCGAGTTTGGCAGCGCGCTGATTGAAAATATGTGAACTCAAGCCCATGAATGCCAGTACCCCCCTCGGGTCTCGAGGGGGGTATTTTTTCACTCATGAATGAGAATGGGTCGGGTGGAAAATGCAGCCGTTTTGCATTGTATTGGGGTCTAAACCTCAGAATCCCCGACTTCAAATTTCTAAGGTTATTTTTGCTCGAGCTGTGTCATACTCATATTCATGCACTTGACTCAAGACCTCGAGAACCTACTCATTGCGATTACCCCCCTAAGCCAGAGCGCCATGCAAGCGGCTCGAGAGCGCCAGCGAACCCTGACCAAGCCCCAAGGGGCATTAGGGCGGCTCGAGGATTTGAGCATCTGGCTCGCGGGTGTGCAGCACACGACTGCGCCGCGTATACAGGGCAAAACCGTGATTGTCTGTGCTGCCGATCATGGCGTGAGTGCCGAAGGTGTTTCTGCATACCCAAGTGCGGTAACGGCAGCGATGGTGCAGAATTTTTTGAGCGGTGGGGCGGCGATTAACGCCATCGCTCGAGTCGTGGGTGCAAGGCTCTGGGTTTTGGATGTGGGTGTGGCTGCCGAACTTAAACCGCATCCGCTTCTGATCTCGAGTAAAATCCGTCTTGGGACACATAATTTTTTGTACCAAGCTGCGATGTCCAGGGATGAAGCCATACGTGCCATCCTGGTTGGTGCGGAGGTTGCCAAGCACGCCATAGACGATGGTGCGACCATGCTTGTTGCTGGGGAAATGGGTATTGCCAATACCACAGCTGCCAGTGCATTAACTGCCTTTTATGCCCAAACTCCACTCGAGCAAGCTGTGGGGCGCGGTACGGGTATAGACGATTTGATGTTGCAGCATAAACGCGCTGTGATTGAGCGTTCTTTGGCTCGAGCGGGTAGCTCGAGTGACCCACTTTATGGCTTAACTCAGCTTGGTGGTTTTGAAATCGCGGCAATGGCAGGAATTATGCTACAAGGCGCAGCCAACCGCGTAGCGGTACTTCTCGATGGCTTTATTGCTGGAGCCGCCGCCTTGGTCGCGTGTGCCCTTGCACCGCTTACACGCGACTATTTGTGTGCCACCCATGTTTCGGTAGAACCCGGACACTTGGCGCAACTCGAGTTTTTGGGTCTCGAGCCGCTTTTTAACCTTAATTTGCGCCTCGGTGAAGGTACAGGTGCAACGCTGGCAATTCCGATGCTCGAGGCAGCAGCCCGAACGCTGAACGAAATGGCAACATTTGAGAGCGCTGCTGTGCCGGAAGCCCACTAGCGACACTGCTCGGCTCGAGCCACACGCCATGCGACCCAATCAAAACGCGGGCGCTCAGCTTCATTAGAAACACTTGGAGTTTCTGGGGTCGGCAAATGAATTGCCGCTAAGTGCATGCACCAATAGAGTAAACCTTGCTTGACTAGCACAGGCTTTCCAAGCGGTATGGTCTGGCTTTTTGGTAGTAAATCAAGTTGTGCACTCCGTGTGTTAAAACTGCCCCAACGCCAGTTCCCAACGGCAAGACTTTTTTGGCTACTGCGCGAGCCAAGCAATAAAAATGTAGACCGATTACGTGAAAACTCGAGCCGCGCCTCTGGTCCGTCGGGCAAAAAACGGTATAAGGCAAGCAGTGCTGTGCCTTGGAGGGGCAGGGTCAGCCATTTCGGATAACCCTGAACTGCAAATTGCCCAAAATCGGTCTCAAGGCGCAATTGGTTTGGCTCGAGTGTACTTTTTTGTACCGCGCCGCGCTGCAATTCAGACTCGAGTCCGAGGATGTCAATGGGACTGCCCATCACGCTGCGTTGGGCAAATGCGATACAGCCGCAAAGTAGCAGCCAGCCCAGATATTTCATTGCCCAAGGGCTTTCAGGTATTCAGCACTCGGTGCTTCCTCGTCCGACAACTCGGGTGTGGCAAGCAAATGTGCTCCACCTTGTGGGAAGCCAATTTGAATGTTGCTCCAATCATCGTGGTCTTGTAACGAGGAATTCATGTCGTCTCCATCACCTAAGAGCGAAACCGGATTTAAATTTAAACTGAGTGCAGTTTGGGTCGTTTCGTCATCGTTCCAATCCACTACGCCTGCACCGCGCCCCATGCCAGCATTTTCATTGAGGCTATTCTCGTCAAGGTTGCTCGAGCTTCCATCCGAGAAATCAATTTTGCATGCAGAAGTGCGAGCATTGTTGACTAAGCCGCTTTCAGGGTATTTGGTACCACCATACAAACTGTAAAAGAACCGGTCAGCAATACCTGTTCCAGAGGTTGGACCAATACAATCAAGTTGGTACATATAGTTCATAATGCTGACGTAGTTGGGTTTGTAATTTAGATTTTCATCGCCACCATGGCGTAAGCCAAGATTATGCCCAAATTCGTGCATCATTGTGCTTGCCATAATGTTGTTGAGTTGAGTGGTTTTCTCGGTGGTATTGGTATTGAGGTTCCAACCACCAAAAGTAACCATACTGTCATCGCCAATAATTTCTGCTCTACCACTCGAGCCAGCTAAACCACTAGCGTTTTGTGAACTACCCAAAACCATGTAATAGAACACACCATTGCGGTTGGCTGCAAAGTTCTGACTTTTTAGTTCTTTTACGCTGGCAAAACCTATTTTTGGGGTCAAGGAAATACTTTGGCTATAGGGTAGCAAGCGCTGTGCGTTCCCGAGGTTGTAATTAGCTGGATCAAAGTTTGGACTAAAGGCATCGCCTACGTCTATATGCAGGGCAATTTTTTTTGCCGCAAATGCAGCTACAAATTTATCCAGCGCTGCACGTTGCGGATTTAACTTGGCTTCGGCAGAGGTCATGTTATCTATCTCGAGAAAAATATCGCGCTGTCCTACTCGAGCACCCATGCTATAGACATCTATCCCTTTATAGCTGCTGCCTGGAACCTCGGCACTGTCTGGAATATTGTCTTTATCTGCATCTGCACTCACACCAGGAGGCGGGCAAGCGACCAAGCCTAACGCCAATGGCAATCCAAGCCAAGCTAATTTTTTCATGAAAATTTTTCTTTTAAAGTCTTTATGTTACAATTTATTAATCTTAAC
>JBKBVO010000054.1:4127-13100 GCA_046289535.1 Deinococcales bacterium
TGTGCATCAAGATTTTAAAATTAGACCCAAGCAACTGTAGAACGTACCTGGTCACATTCATTAATTTTTACGGCTTTCTTTTAGCCATAAAATGCAAGAGGGTTTAATACCCAAAGCTACAGGTAACGGCGTGCACCGATATAGCGGCTCAGGTAATAACGTTCGGACATACTCGAGATAATCACTCCAGTGCTAGGGGTGCTGGCATGAATAATCTTATTGTTGCCGATATAAACAGCCACATGCCCGACACCACCACGTCCACTTGGACCTTGGTAGAACACAAGATCTCCAGGCAACAAACCAGTGCGGCTGACCGCTCGCCCGCCATTAAATTGGGCACGGCTCGAGCGTGGAATACTGACACCCATCTGCTTTAAGACATAACTGCTAAAACCACTGCAGTCAAAGCTATATGGTCCGGTTGCACCAAAGCGATAGCCAGCTCCAAGTTTGGAGTACGCCACACGTACTACATCACTCGAGCGCGAGCGGCTAGCCAGTTGGCTGCCTGTGGCAGTTCGTTGGTTACCCAAGACAACCTCGAGCTTTTGCCCAATTTTTAAGTTTTCGCTGATGCCTGGATTTAATTGCAATAAGCGTGTAGTGCTGATGCCATGTTTTTGTGCAACTCCATAGAGGGTGTCACCCGCTTGAACTGTATAAGTCTTTGCAGAGGCTATACTTGTGCAAAAAAGCAGCATTACTAAAGATTGTCTGAGCATTTCTCCCGCAAAATAGCAAAATCCCTCCCCTAAGCGCTGTGAAAATCCTGAGTCAAAGTTGCTACCCATTATTCACAGATGAAAGAAATAAGTTATTGAAGACGACTTCAAACAAACAATATTGGACTCGACTATAAATAAATACAAGCTAATACCCCTCACAAATGACACCATTTTTTAATGTGAAGTTTGGCACGATCATTGTTAGTCAAAAACGAAGTCTTGAGTGGTACCCGAGGCTGCTGCGTGCACGCTTCCTCTATACCAGATACTCCAGCGCTGGGTGTGTACTGCGCTGAATGGTAAAGCGCTCGGCGTACGTTACGCCAACTTGCTGCCCCCATAGAGCGCGACTCGAGCGAAAATCTTCGCTGCTCCAGGACCATTTGTAAAACTTGGCATAGAAATCGCGCAGATGCAGGGCTAGGTCGTAAGTGCTGCTAATGTCCACATGGACAATCGGTAAATTAGATTGTGGTGCGACATACTGGTAGAAGGTGATTGGTTTGCGATGTGGTTCGAGTTTGCGGCTTTGGTTTTCATTGATGATTTTTGGAATTCGCACAAAGGTCAGAGCATCGAAGGCTATTTTTGCGGTGGCGCGATGGTCGGGATGGCGGTTGTAGTCATCCCAAGTCAGCACTGCATCGGGCTGAAATTCAGCATACAAACGCGCAAGTTGCAAGGCTTCGTCTCTTGAGCCTTGCATTCTCGAGTCGCCCATATCAAAAAACTGGTAGTTGGCTTGAATCTTTTCGGCAATATATTTGCCATGAGCTTCTCGCGTAGTGCGGACTTCGGCTGCAGGCGCATCGCCAAATTGCGAGGCAAGTTCGCCGTAAGTTGTCCAGACTAGTTTTACAGTGTCGCCTCGAGCAGCGTGTTTTGCGAGTGTGCCAAGGCAAGCGATTTCGTCGTCGGGATGAGCGAAGATAGCAAGGATGTTCACAGGGAGAAATATAACAAAAAATCCCCCCGAGATATCTCGGGGGGTTGGTCAGAACTATCTTATGGTTTGACGACAGTAAAGCCGCCCCTGACCCAATCTACTCGAGCATCTGTAATATTCGTAACCTGGGTAAAACAAATCCAGTTACCAACAGCATTGAAGGTAGAAGAAATCCCCGCAGAAGTAGCATTGGTAATCGATTGGTCATTAAACAACAAATTACCACCAGGCGAGACAAACCAAGATATAGCACGATAACGCTTGGTTGCATCAAGGTTTGTAACTTCACAAGTGCCAGAACCAGGAATAAACTCTGAAGTTGCTGGACCTGGTGTGACGAGGTAGTTGAGTGGGTTGGTATAAACTCCGCTGCGATTCAGATTAATCTTTACCTCTTGAATGTTGCGATTTTGGTCTGTATCTTGCGCAACCACACGCAATGTGTAGTTGCCATCGGGCAAGAATGGGGTACCATCGGCATCAAAACGCAATACGACAGTGGTAGCGGTGCCAGTTAATTTTTGATATTGCTCGAGGGCATTGACAGGACCTGTTCCAGCTGCACAAGAATCACAAGTGGCTCTCAATTCTACTGAATCAAGCCCTGAGTTATCGGATAAATCAACCACGACATAGCCAAAAGATTGACCAAACGTGGGTAAAACAGTCTGCAATTCATCAATACGAATTGGGTTAATGATAACAACAGCGGGCGGTTGATTGCTCGAGGTTCGATTGCTTACAGTGACCGAATCAGAAAGCAAAGCAAGTGTTGTCGTGGTGGCAATGATCACTTGAGTGGACGCTGTAATGGTGTAAATGTCGTTGGGAATGGCGCTTAAGTCGAAGCCAGCAGTTTCAAAGAGCCTTGTTGTGCCCGGATTTGTTGTTGGTACAAACTGAGTTTGTACGATTGTACCGCGGTAATCAATCAAATCCACCTTGATTTGGCCACAGTTGGCGGGCAAACCGGCGGTTGTACACTGAGCCGCAGTAGCAAAGTCGTACGCACTGGCTCTCTGGCGCATATTGACAGCTACAGGAACGATTCCACTGACTGTGGCACTATTTCCCGGCGAAGCAATCGAGAGCACCGGACCCTGAATATTATTGACAGTGGTCGAAACTGTACTGGAAGTTGTGCTTAAACCACTCTTATCTACAGCCACAGCTTTCAGCTCCAAGGGACCGTTTTCAAATTGTAGTGTATCCAGAGCAAAACTCACACTTGGTGCTCCAAATTGCGGACTTACGGTATTGATTGGATTGTTATTAGCAATTAAAGTGACTTTATCAATGCCACCTGCATCGCTGACATTGACGTTGACAATAAGATTTCCACTAACGGTCGCACCAGCAACAGGACTCGAGATACTCACGACTGGAGGTACACCATCACCGACAGTCCGAGTAACAGCAACCAATACGGAATACCTAGATACATTACCGGCTGTGTCCACTACACCAAAAACAATGTTAAAAGGCGTTGTTTCAGTAGGGGTCACCTGTACCTGTGTATTGATTGCGGCACTTTGGGCGATTCTGACCCCATCGCGTTCGATAAAGGTTTGTAAAATATCACCTCCAGAACTTGCAACGCGCAATAGGGCGGGCGTATTCACTGGAACTGTAGCATTAAAACTCGAGCCAGTGTTTGGGTCAAAATCGCTTCCACCGACCTGCAGCGCAGTTGCCACTGGTGGAACACTGTCTACCGTAACCACTTTTGTGGCTTGTGCAGTCAGCCCCGAGCTATTCGTTGCAACTGCTCTTAATTCAGGCGAACCTGAAAGCCCAGAATAAGAACAAGCGGTGCGGTACGCCACCCCCGAAGTGACGGCTGTAGTACCATTGAAGCACTGCACGTCGGTCACTCGGTTGCGATCATTAGAGGACACTTCTGCTATAAAGTTAGCCGGTACAACATTGGTTGTCGCTGGAACAATTACATTGCTTGCGGTATTGCGGAAGTTTACAAACGAAATACCTGGAGCACTTGGCGGAATAGATGGGGCTTGGCAGGCAACCGCCACCACAAGACCCACAATCGGCAACAAAATTAAGCGTGACTTCATTTTTGATCCTCACTTGATAACGCAAGACTTGCACGTGATGGCTTGTACCTCTTCCCAAGTAAAGGGAACACCGTTCGAGTTGGTGCCAAAAAAGGTGATTCTTGCACGCCAACCGCTTAAGGGAACACCATTTTCAGCCGATTTCGTCAAAAACAGCACGGCAGCTTCCTCGGATAGGAGGGATACAGAGACTGGATTAGAGATTTTGCCTGGTTCAAAGGTACAACTTGTTGCAGAGCCTACAGCAGTGCAGGTTTTACCCGGCTCTACTGCTTGATTGAGCGTCTGCGGGCGTGGATTTGCGCCTATCGGATTGCCACTTTGGTCTTCATAGCGCGCCTCAAAACTAGTAATAACTGCACCCAGCGAACCACTCGCAGCCTGAAAGGTAATGGTTTGGGAGGTCTGTTTAACGCTATAGGAACCTGTTGCACGAGTGATTTCGCCGTCTATCTCGAGGGCTGAAATTTGCGCTCGAATTTTTGTGCTTGGCAGAAAATTAAACTGATCGAGAGAACACCCCGCCAGCGAGACGGCGGCTACAGCAGCCAGCAAAAACTTTGTTTTCATTCTTCATCCTCCTTGAGGGCTTTGAGGTGCGGGTTTAGGACATAAAATGCCAGCCGTTTCATACTTGCCATAAAATCCACTTGCTCGACTGCCACTTCTTCGCTCACCTCGAGTACAGTTGGTGCGAAGTTCAGGATACCACGAACTCCTGCCTTTGTGAGCGCATTTGTGGCATCTTGGGCTTTTTCCACCGGTACAGCAATAAAGCCCATCTCTACCCCTTGGGCGCGAACACATTGCTCGAGGTCGGAGATATGTTGCACCGAGAGTCCACGCATCTGCATTCCCACCTTATGGGGGTCAATATCAAATAAGCCCACTAACTCGAATTCATACAGGTTTGACTCCATGTACCCAGAATAATCGGCAAGTGCTTGACCAAGCCTGCCCATGCCAATAATGACGCACTTCCAGCGCCTGTTTAAACCCAAGATTCGTTGTAGTTCGCGGCGCAGTGTAAGAACCGTATATCCCATGCCGCGCGTGCCAAATCGTCCGAAGTACGCTAAATCCTTTCTGACTTGAAACGCCGAAACTTGTGCGTGTTCGGCAAGTGCATCGCTCGAGGTGCGGTTGATTCCATCTTTTTCAAAGGTCATGAGGATACGCAAATAGGTCACGAGCCTCGAGATCGTGGCATTGGGGATACTAAGAAGGGGTTTTTGGCTCATAAGGTTATTGGGAAGGCATCAAAGCCCTGATTTTTGAGAATGTCTCGGATGCTCTGGATTTGGGTGGCAGAGAGCGGACCGACCAAAACGCGCAGTAAGCCACTGATGTTTTTGGTGAACGACGTAAAGCCAGCACTTCTAAGTTTTTCACCCAGAGCGTTTGCACTCTTACTGTCTTTGAATGCCCCGACTTGTAAATAGCTTGCCGTGAGTGTAGCCGTTCCTGAACCACCACCGGGTTTTGCTGAAGGCTTATTGTTGGGTTTGGCGGCTACGCCCTCTTTTGTGCCGTCTGGACGGTACAAAATTGCGTCTGGCGAACTTTGGCGTATGCGTGCTAATGCAGAACGAGCCAAGCCTTCGCGCGAGTATGGACCAACCACGACAACGTAGGTGTTGCCACTGGAGAAATATTGGGCGGGTAGACCGCGCGCGCGCAGCTGACTGGCGGCGCGAATCGCCCGTTCAAGGCTGGCATAGCTGCCCGCAGCAATACGATAATTGCGTAAAAAATCAGCACGGCTGTATCCGCCATCGGTGTTTGGGGTATTTATGGGGCTTGTCCGAGTGGGAACAGTTGCCTGAACAGGTTTTGGTTTGGGCGCCATGGGGGCGGTTGGTCGAGCGCTACTGCCTGCCCCAGAAGACCGAGTTGGGCTACTTGAAACAGCTGTGTTTTTTGTACTGCTCGAGACTGTATTTTGTGGCTTGGTTATTTGGGCATTTGGAGCTTCAGGGATTTCGGGCACAGCCAGGTTCGCAGTAGCTCGAGGTGGGATGGGGTTTTGCGGTGCTTTTTGATTTGAAGTGCTTGCGGGAGCTGATATTTTGCGTGCAGCGGGTGTCGGCGTGGTAGTTGTGGTTGCTGGGATAGCTGGTGGCAGCGTAGTAACTGACGTTGGTGGGTTTGGTACGCTTATGGTGTTTGGTGTAGTGCTATTGGAGTCAGTCGAGGTAAACAAACCGCCACGCACCAAGACCACAAAAACCCCAGCAGCGATCGCCAGAATCAAACCGCCCATCACTACATCTACCCAGTTGCGTTTAAGCCAATCCATGCTGAACCTAAAGTTTTTTGAGAAGAGTGGCAGCCGCCTGATTGCCCAAACGTGCAGCCGTTTGAAGCGCCTTTTTGCCTTCTGCATTGCGGCTTTGATTTAAGAGTGCCAAGCCGAGGTTAAACCAAGCATCGGCATTGTTGGGGGCAGCTTTGACGACAGCACGCGCAACCGTTTCCGCATCCGAGAAACGCTTTGCACCAATATAAGCGGCGCTTAAAGCGACCCGAAGCTCGAGATTGCCCGGCGAGATTTTTATAGCCTCAATCAGGCTCTCAATGGCTGAAGTATATTCTTTGCGCTGTAAAAGGGTTAACCCTAGCCAGTAGCGGTATTCGGAATTGCCGGTATCTTGGGCAACCAATGCGCGGAATTCCAGGGTGGCGCGACGCAACCATTCCGCACCACTTGCAGGATTGGCAATAGCAGCTAAGTAAGCACTACGCCCAGCGATATAGCGTGCTGCTGCAACTCGAGCCGGTTCTGTTGCCAACAAGCGCGCTGCATTTTGGGCATTTTGGTAGGCAGCAGAATAATTGCCAAGTTGGCTTTGAGTGCTGGCAAGCCCCAATTGGACTTCGCCATCATTGGGGCGAAGTTTATCGGCAGCGCGGTACTGTTCAAAGGCGGCTTTGGGATTTGGTTTAGAGCCAGCCAACAATGCGACTGCATACGCATAGCGCGATTCAAACAGTGTGCCATCATTGGCGACTGATTGACGCAGCGTCTCAAGTGCAGCATCAGACCTGCCTTGGGCAGACTCGATTAAGCCGCGCTTCAAGAGCAGCACAGCGCGATCCTTGGGGGCACTGACCACAGACAGAGAACGGGTCAATTCGCGCACAGCGCGCTCGCGCCCAGAAGCCCCTTGTTTTTCGTAGATACTTGCCACAAGCCAAGTCGCAGCGACATGACCACGATTCTTGGCAAGAATGCGGTTGACTACCTCGAGCGCTTCGGCATTGCGTTCGGCATTAAACCAGGCTTGGGCTTCGCCAATTTGTAAGTCTGTATCGTTCGGCGAGAATTCTTGGGCTGCTTTATAGACAGCCGCAGCACCCGCAAAATCCTTTTTTTGTAAAAGTTGTCCCGCAAGTGCTACATTGACATCGCGCTGAAAGTTTGCCTCGAGCCTGTTGTTCTTGGCAAGCTCGGCGGCTTTACGAAAAGCACCAATTGCTTCATCGGGTTTTCTGAGCCGAGCCTGAACCACACCAAGCTGATAAAAAGCTTCAGCACGCTCGGGAGCCACTTTGCTGAGGCGGGTAAATTCTTCGGCAGCAGCATCGAGGTCACCGAGTTCAAAATACACCTGCCCAAGCAAAAAACCAGCATTGAAATTGTTGCCATCGAGGTTGGTTGCATTCTCGAGGTTATCTTGGGCTGCCTCGAGCAAAACCCGCGACTTTTGCAAGCGCCCAAGGCACAACTGGGCTTCGCCCAACTGCACCAGCGCCTCAACATTCTGCGGTTTTTGTGTAACTGTAGCTTGCAGTGCGGAGATATTACCGCAACTACCAGGGGGCGAGGCGGTCTGCGCCGATGCGCTTGATAGCGCAAGTACGCCAAGTGCCGCAACAAGCAGGTATGTTGGTCTGAGTCGCATCGTTTAACATCATAGCACACGATTTTCTCGAGTGGTGCAAATACATTGTGTTCCTTTTAGAAGGTTGACTCTTGCCTTTCCTAAATTGAAATTTATAGAATAAAACCATGCAACCCCCTGATGGTAAAAAAATTGGACCGTTGAGTGTTCCTTCCGACCCAAAGCGCCTGGTGTATTGGTTACTGGGCAACGGAACGTTTGCTTTTTTTGTCTACTGGACAGCAGACTCGTTTTTTCCTGGGCGTGAACTGACCGGCGAAGCGATGCTTTGGAAGCTTGGCAGTGCTGGGATGAGCTTTGTAGTGGGTCTGTGGTTGATGCACATTAACCACGATTGACCATTGCCCCGCCAATATAAACCGCTTCTAAACTTAAATCCGCGCGCAAGACCACAAGGTCGGCGCGGGTGTTCTTTTGTATTTTGCCACAATCGGTCAAGCCCAGGTATGCAGCAGGATGGCTCGAGGCAAGTTTCAAGGCAACCTCGAGTGCCAAACCGCACTGAACCGCGTTCAGTACGGCTTGATGCATGGTCAAAATACTGCCTGCCAGTGTGCCATCGGGTAGTGTCACTGCCATGTTCTCGAGTTTTGCCAGTTGTCCGCCCAAATCGTATTGCCCGTCTGGCATCCCCGCGGCACGCATGGAATCGGTGATAAGCAGTAGTTTTTCGGGCTTGGCAAAAAAAGCAGCACGGAAACTGGCGGGATGTACGTGCTGTAAGTCTAGAATTACTTCGCCCCATGCGTTCGGGTTTGCAAGCAAGGCTCCTAATACTCCAGGTTTGCGCCCCTCGAGACCACCCATGGCGTTGTACAGGTGCGTACCCCCTATTTGTGAGGCGCGGTTGAGCTGTTTGGCAACGGCAAAAATTCGTTCGGCGTCTTCGGCGCTGCCAATGGTATGCCCCAAAGAAACGCGCACATTGCGTTCTAAAAACTGGGCAGCGGCGGCTTTTGCACCTTCAAGCTCTGGTGCAAGTGTGACCACACGCACCACATTTTGCTCGAGAATTTTGGCAACCCGTTCGCTTTTTGGCTCGAGTGCAAAGGGTGGCTGCGCCCCAAGTTTATACGGAGAAATAAAAGGTCCTTCCAAATGCGCCCCCAAAATCCGTGCTCCTGCAGAAGTCGGCATGGCTTTTTGAATATTTTTTAGGGCAAGGAGCACATTTTTCCAAGGGTTAGTGATGGTGGTCGCTAAAAGTGCGGTTGTACCGTGTTTGGCATGATATTCAGATAAGGTCTGGATGCCATCTATGCCATCCATGGTGTCTGCACCGCCGCCGCCATGAACATGAACATCTATAAATCCAGGGG
>JBKBVO010000243.1:0-2763 GCA_046289535.1 Deinococcales bacterium
GTGTAGCCCCATAAACCAGTCGTGGAAAAATTCTCGAGGCTGTGGGTTGCGCCGATTTCGAGTCGAGCAGCGAGGAGCGCACAATCGCTGCTGACTCTGCAATAATGCAGCCATGCAAATGCTGATTCCCCAATCCGTGCCACTCGAGCTCTCTAATTTTCCACTCGAAGTGCTGCGTTTTGACCCCAAAGCAGAGCTGGATTTTGACAGCGAGATGTTGGTGGTTTGGACACTCTCGCCAAAAGTGCTCGAGCCACTCTTAAAAATGCCCAAACTGCGCCTGATTCAAACCCTGACTGCTGGAGTAGACCATGTCTTGCGCCTCGAGCCAAGAGAAAACATTGTGGTGTGCAATGGCAAGGGCTTGCACGATGCGCCAACTGCCGAACTAGCAGTCAGTTTGCTGCTGGCTGGAGTGCGGCGCTTGCACCATTTTCGGGATTTGCAACACAAACATCAGTGGGATAAAAGCGCCTATGCTCACGCTCTTTTAGGGCAGGAGTTTTTGAGTCTCGAGCAAGCCAAGGTTTTGATTGTGGGCTTCGGCAGTATTGGCTTAGAGATTGCCAAGCGGCTTGCGCCTTTTGGCTGTCATATCGAGGGCGTGGCGCGTTCGGCAGGAGAGCGCTATGGCTGCAGGGTGCACGCGCTCGAGCACCTGGACGCGCTGTTGCCCGATTTCGATGCAGTGATTTTGGTACTGCCAGACACTCCAGATACACACGGCTTTATCTCGAGTAAGCGCTTAGGATACTTCAAACGCGGTGCGTGGCTAGTGAATGTCGGGCGCGGCAGTGCAATTATCGAAACCGATCTTGTGGCAGCGCTCGAGTCTGGGCATTTGGGCGGTGCAGCACTGGATGTCACACAAACCGAACCGCTCCCCGAGGATTCACCCATTTGGGCAGTGCCGAATCTGATTTTAACTCCACACATTGCAGGCGGAGGACCGAATTTTTACCGCAAAGCCGAGGCGCTGTTGCGCCGCAACGCTGCTCATCTTTTGGCGGGGCAACCACTCGAGAACGTGATTGATCGCACCAGAGGGTATTGATTACGTCTTGACTGCTAGCGCTGTGTGTAATTCGGCTTCTCGAGCTGCGCTCAAGCCACTGCGCCACGTGTGGTCGCGGCGGGTTTGGGCAAACTCGAGTACCTCTTGTATGGTTTCCTCGAGTGCTCGAAAACGCAAACCCGCCGATAGGGCTTTTTGGATAATTGTGCCTTGTGTGGCAGCATCTAGCCCAGGAATCCAGAGTGGCAGACTATTCTCGCCCATCCAAGGCGCAATTTTTTGTTCTTCTAAAAAGGTTTCGGGTGCCCAGACAAACTCAGCATCAGAGCGGCTGACTCTTTGAATACCGCTTAAAACCTCACCCATCTGAATTGGTGCACCGTTCAGGTTATAAATGCCAGATAACTGCTGCTCGAGTGCATGAATGGTGAATCGTGCCAGACTGAAGGCATCAATAAACTGAACATGAGTTTGGGCTGTGGCTGGGGCAAGCACTTTGCCACCCTTGGCAACACGGTCTACCCAATAAGTAAAGCGATCTGTGGGGTCGTGTGCGCCAACAATCAAACCCGGGCGCAGAATCAGTGCGCGCTCTTGATACACGTTTTGTACAGTATTTTCGCACAGCACTTTGAGCGCCCCGTAAGTTGCACCTGTCACCTCTTCGGTTTGCTGTTCAAGTGTTGCAACAGGCGTATTTTCGTGATGTGCCTTGGTGAACTCGCGGTAAACGCTGATGGTGCTGATAAAACAATAACGCCCAACGCTGTTCTCGAGCGCTTTAGCACTGAGGCTCGCAACGCGCGGCACATAGGCGCTAGTGTCTATGACTGCGTCCCAACTGTGCCCCGCAAGCCGCTCGAGGTCGGTTTCACGATTGCCTAAAATGTTTTCTAGTTTAGGATAAGGATTGCGGTTGCCACGATGAAAAAGCGTCACTGTGTGGTTTTGCTCGAGTGCTGCCGTGACCAAATGCCGCCCTAAAAAAGCCGTGCCACCAAGAATTAAAATGTTCATGGCGGCAATCTAGGTGCTCTGGGGTTGCTGTAGGGCTGTGGTCTGAAAGTTGCAAATTTCTGACTTACTCTAAAGCTGCGTCTAGTTCCATTGGTACAGCGCTTAATGCCCTCGAGACAATACAGCCCGTCTTGGTGGCTTCGGCAAACTCGAGGAATTTATCGGCATCTAGCCCGGGCACTTTGGCTCGAGTGACCAGCTTTAATTGAGAGATGCTCATCCCATCACCAATTTTTTCAACGGTGCAATTGCCTTCAGTGCGCACGTATTCGGCGCTAAATCCAGCCCGCTCGAGCGCGACATTGAGCGCCATGCTGTAACAGCCCGCGTGTGCAGCGGCAATCAGTTCTTCGGGGTTGGTGCCAGGTCCGTCCTCGAAACGGCTCGAGAAAGCGTACTGCATATCTAAACCGCTCTGTCCGCTCAGGTGTCCTTTACCCTCTTTGAGTGTTCCTGTCCATGTGGCGACGGCTTTGCGTGTTGGCATAGTGATTCTCCTTTAGAAGGCTATCCTACAAAGCAAATGGTCTATGTGTTTGTTGCCTAAAGTGCAAATCCCACTTGCACCCCAACTTCTAAACCCGCCATACTGTTTGAGTGCACCTATATTTAGACACCGCCATCGTTGAAGAAGTCCGACCGCAGGCTGCGCTCGTCGTGGGTGTAGCGGAGGCCCAGCGTCAGCTCGAGGCCCTCGGTGACCTGCCAGTTGACGTTGCCGAACAGGGCGA
>JBKBVO010000244.1:0-2755 GCA_046289535.1 Deinococcales bacterium
CGCCAGCGAAGGTTTATATGCGCTGTGTCTAGATTTGCAGCTCGAGCCAAAAACAGCGCTGCGGATACTGGAGCAGCTCGAGATTTTCCCAGAAGCACTGCGCCAAACAATTCGCTTGTTCACAGAAAACGAAACACTCGAGGTGCTAACCCGCGAGCGCATACTCGCAAGACGAGCAGCCACTCGCCCAAGCGCGCTCGAGTTAGCGCGAACTGGCAATAAGGAGGGCTTGCGCCGAGTCTCAGGCAGAGATTTACAATTGGCACAGCAAGCCGCAAACCCAAGCGAAGCAACACTGCTGATCGAGGCGTGGAATTTGCTCTCGTTATACGAACAACAACGGGTCTAGCGACGCGCGTTGCTACAAATTTGCTTTGACCCCTACCCACTCGGAAGCCGAGATGCTATGCGTCGCGGTGTTACGCACACCACCGTCCGCAGCAGCCGCGTGCGCGCGTCACACGGCTTGGTTTTCTAAAATCATAGGCGATTAACGCATTATTTCTTCGAGGATGGTCGGGTTTTTAGATGGGTTCATCATCATGTCAAGTGCCCCGATAGCCTCTGGAGGACAAAGCGCCATAAAACGATAACGCCGTGTTCCATCGGAAGTAATTTGGCTCGAGAGCAGCTTGACCTCGAGCCTCACCCAACCGCTAATCGCCAAATTGGGTAAGCCACGCGGAACCTGATTATTGCCTGGCATTTCAAAATACCCTGTTACTTCGCCGCTGCGCGGGTCGAGCGTACGTAGCTTACAGACTGCCGTCTCGAGTGTTAATTGATCAGATGTGAGCTTTGCTCCCTCAAAAACCATGATTCCATTATGCACGAAAAACGGCATTACGATGTGAATTTTTAGGCTTGGGCAAGCGGTGGCTTAGGTGCTTCCTCGCGCATGGTCTGGCAGAACTCGCGCATGGCGCTGGCGAGCAAGTCTATTTGCCGCCCCAAGACCGGAAAAACATCGTCGTATTTGGCATAAAAACTCTCAATTACAACGCAAACACCTACTTGTACAATGTAAAACTTGGCAGCTTTGTAATCTGAATTCAGTTTCATGATCACCTTGCTGGCACGCTCGGTTTCTTCTTCCGACTCGAGTTCCCAAAAAAATGGCACCATCAAGCGAAAAAAGGCTTCGTCTTTTTCGTTGCTAAAGAGCACAAAATGGATGCGCTCGTGCTTGAAGGTTACATCGCCGTCTTTATCAATCTCTGGGCGATAGCCTTGTTCCGTGAGCCAGTTTATATATCCTTCGGTCTTGGTCATACCATCCATTTTCACCTTTTTTGCCCACTCGTCAACCAGTGATTGATTATAAAGCTGCTCGAGGAAGGTTTTCAAATCGAGGGCGCACCTGAATTTGAGTCTTGGGCAGGGCAAACTCGAAACTCAGCACCACGCCCTAACAGTACCCAGAATAGCGCTCGAGTTAGGTCTAGTGCTTCAATGGGCACTGAGCTTTGAAACTGCTTGGGCGAGTACCGATTAGACCTTGAAGGTTTCTTCGATATTGACTACAAAAGCAATTGCTCCACCAACAGGAACTTCCACAGGCTCGGTCAAAAACGGCTCGGGTTGTTCGGCAACCGGCACGCTGGGCATAACCAAACGTTTACGCGCACGACAAGTCTTTTGCACCAAGTCTTTAACAGTCTGAACTTGCTCCTCGCTCACACCAATCAACATGGTAGTATTCCCCTCGCGCAAAAACCCGCCTGTGCTGGCAAGTTTTGTGACCTCGAGCCGTTCTTGCGAGAGCGCCTTGATGAGCGCGTTGGCATCGGTGTCTTGGACAATCACTACAATCAACTTCATGTAGGAATTCTAGCAGAAATTACTCGAGAAAAATCAGGTAGCACAATGTTATTCCAATCAGGCACAATAGCCAATATGAACCAGGACAAACTGCTGGCTTTAGCTTTTAGTGGTCAAAAAAATCTCGATGGTTTATTTGTGGTTGGGATACAGAGCACGAAAATTTTCTGCCGTCCTTCGTGCAAACCACCACGCATTCCCAAACTCGAGCATCGACGTTTTTACCACGATGCTGCCCAAGCACAAGCCGCAGGCTTTCGCGCCTGTAAACTTTGCCGCCCAGACACAATTGCACCTAAGGTACGTCAAGCGCAAATGGTCAGCGCCCTGCTCGAGAATGCACTCGAGTTTGGTAGTGTCGCCCAAATGGCACAAGCAGCGCACATCAGCCAAGCCAAGCTCTATACACTTTTTAAGCAACATCGTGGTGTCACACCCGCCGAAGTTTTGAACCGCAAACGCATCGAAGCCGCATGTAGGCAACTTTTGGATTCACAAAAAAGTGTCAGCGAAATTGCATTTGAAGTTGGTTTTAATAGCTTATCGGCATTTCAAGCCAATTTTAAGCGCCTGATACAGATGTCGCCGCTTGAATACAAAAAAACAAAATGCGACATTCAGGAGAACCATGAACCTCTACACATTTAGAAGAACCATGAACCTCTACGTAGACCACATCACAAGTCCAATCGGTGAGATAACACTGATTGCTAACGACAAAGCCGTAGTCTTTTTGGATTTTTCAGACAATCAAGACCGCATTTCGCGCTTGCTCGAGAAACGCTTTAAGTCTTATACCCCGCTCCCCAAGAGACTCGAGTGGTCAGATGCCATTTTGCGTTATTTTGCAGGCGATATCCACGCTCTTGAGCAAATCCCCACCGAAACTGGCGGCACCGAGTTCCAGCAGCGCGTTTGGAAGGGCTTAAGACAT
>JBKBVO010000055.1:0-12828 GCA_046289535.1 Deinococcales bacterium
TTGTGCGCTAGGACTTTGGTCGCATGACAGTAGGGTACGCCTGGTTTTAGGCTGCTGCTATGCAGACGACTCTTCGGAGATTACCTATGCTTGTTCGCCAAAAAGCATCACCACAAAAGCGACTGTCAGCCAGAGATACGCTGTTGTTTGACTGATTGAAAAAGCAAGCAAACTGGCTCCTCCTGCGGTCAACAGGGTGCGCGGCGCAGACAGCCGGCGGCTTAAATCTCTGGCATCAGCATTGATGTCAAACATGCTTTTGCCATCCTGTGAACGGCGAATAAAACGCCTTGCTAATGCTGTTGGCGAAACCACCAAAAGCAGCGAAGGCACCGCTAAGGTACGTATCAAGAAAAAAATCACCAAGCCAAAATTGATAACAAACATCAAAAGCCCATTCAAAATATTCATGCCTTTACCTCTTCTGTATCGAGAAAAATTTCCTCGATATGTAAGCCAAAGACCCTGGCAATTTTGAATGCCAAAGGCAGGCTGGGGTCGTATTTGCCAGTCTCGAGGGCATTGATGGTCTGACGACTCACGCCCAAGACATCTGCTAGGTCAGCTTGCGACCAGCGTTTGACCGCACGCAGTTCACGGATTCGGTTTTCCATATTGCCCTTTAGGGGTTTGCCGCCACCCAAGCGCGTGCAGCGCGAATGCGCTTTTCGATACTTGGGTGATCATGCAACCAAAATTCCACCCATGCGGGCGGGTCTGGGTCGGAAAGGTTTTCTTTGGCGAGGCTGCGAAAAGCTCGCTCGAATGCGGGATAATTGCGTGTTTGCTCGAGTGCATAGCGGTCTGCAGCATATTCGGCGCGGCGAATCATCTCGTTGCGAAAGAGGCTCGAGATTTCCCCGACCAAGGTAAACGCAAAAAGTAAAATGGGTAAGGCAGCAATGTCGGTTGAACCAGCAATCCCACCCACACCATTTAAGGCATTCATCAAAAAGTACGCTGCAATAATACTCAGCACCAGACTAAACCAACCCAAAACGATACTTTTTTGGATGTCTTTATGCACTCGGTGTCCAAGCTCGTGTGCCAACACCACCTCGATGCCATCGAGGTCGGTGCTTTGCATCAGGGTATCGGAAATTAACACTTCGGTGCCAGTACCAACAGGAATCAGTGCGGCATTAGATTGCTTGACCTTTTCGCTAAAAAGCCACTTCGAGACCTTGCCCAGTTTTTGTCCTGCGCGTGCAAACAATGCCACAACCCTTGCCTCGAGTTCGGGATGCTCGAGCGGAGCGCTCTTGAAGCGCATGCGTGCCAACATCGGCGAAATAACCAACACTACCGCAAAAATTAGTGTCACCAAGACCAAGGCTAAAGGAAGCCAAAGCGTGGGGAAATTGCGAAAAATTGCAAATAGCCCGAGCATCACCGCACTAGAGAGCACTAAACCCACACCAGTTTGCTTGAGTTGGTCGGCGAACCAGCCCGCAAAATCTTGTTTCAGCATTCCATCGCGCTTTTCACGCAAAAAACCGTAGTAATAAGAAATCGGAAAACTGACCACACTGCCAATCAGCGAAAAAACCAAGATGTACAAAAGCATTGGCACAAAGCCTATTCCACCGCCCAAGGCATCACGCAAACTGCTCGAGAGTCCCAGAAAAACCCAAGCCACAAAGCTTAAAAGCGATACCCCATGCCCCCAAAGTTCGGCATGAACCCGCTCGAGTTCGCGGCGTTTGGCGGTTTGTAGATCGGTTCCAGACAGAATGGCTTCGGACATGGTTTATTGTACCTTACTCAGAATTGTGGCAATATCCCCCTGCCATTCAATATTGGCGGTATAGGGTTTAAAGCCCATCTGATGATTGATTTTCAGCATTGGAGCATTAGAATCTGCGTTCCCTGTGCGGATAAAACGCGCTTCTGGGTTTAACTCGAGCAAGCGCTTGATGTTCGCGGCTTTGAGCCAGCGCCCCAGTCCGTGGTTGCGGTGTTCGGGTTTTACGCCTGTAGCGCCCTGATTGACAATACTGGCGCGGTTTCTTGTCCAGCCAAGTTCGTTTAAGCCCACCAATTCACCGCTTTTGTGGCGCACAACAGCAGTGAGTGTATCGCGATTACCAGCTTTTTGTAGTGCTTCGTTTTGGCGAATCAGTTCTGGAGTGATGTTAATATCCTCTATTTCGAGGTCGCTCTTGGGCGCAGAATTCATGACTTGGGTCAGTTCGGCGAATGCGACTAAATCTTGCTCTGGAATATTGCCGTGCCAAAGCTCGAGCGCGATAATCGGAGGAAGATGCTGCATTTGGGCAATCATATTTTCGGGTATTTGTGGTGGGTCGTTGGGGTGTGTCTCGAGACGATGCCGATAGACAGCTATTCCACCGCGTAGGGGAACGCCAATGTACAAACCACTAGATAAACCGCATTAAATCCAGCCAACAAACGAATCCAGCCCCAAATATCTATAGCATCGTCTAAGCCAAATAAGCCCACCGTAGCTTTGACCGTGCCGATAACAACGGGCACAACAAGCGGAAAAATCAGCACGGGCAGCAAACTTTCCCTCGAGCGTAAATTAATCGTTAGTGCGCTTTGGAAACTCGAGACAATACTAAAACCCATCACGCCAAGCAGCACCGTAAGCGCAAAAGGCAACTCGTGCCCCGCTACATTTACGCCGTACAGCGTAATTGTAAAAGGTGCAATCACCAATGCTAAAACAAGCATTAAACCTAAATTTCCCAGCAACTTACCCAAATAAATCAGTTCGTGTGGCACAGGATACAAAAGCAGCGTCTCGAGCGCTCCATCTTCAGATTCGGCGGCAAATGCCCTAGAAGCCGCTAAAATGCTTGCAAAAGCAAATGCCACCCACAAAATACCCGGGGCGGCAGCCTCGAGTTTTTTGGGTTCTGGACCAAAAGCAAAAGCCAAAATTGTCACTACCAACAGTGCAAAGAAAAGTGTTGCAGCAAGAACATCGCGTGCTCTACCTTCGATGCGCCAATCTTTGGTGGCAATAGCAAAAACAATACGCCATGCGCTCATGGTCGCTCCTGTAGTAACGGATTTGCCAACTCCCGAATCTGCCCTTGCTCGAGCATGACCGATTTTGTGGCGATTTTACTGGTGCGCTCGGGTTCATGTGAGGCGATAATCAGCGTTGCACCGCGCTTAACTTGCTCGAGCATCAGGTCTTCGACTAAATTTTTACCCTCTGGGTCAAGCGCTGCAAATGGCTCATCGAGCAAAATCAGATCGGGCATTAAAAGCAGCATTTTTGCTAGTGCCAGACGTTTTCGCATCCCACTCGAGTAGGCGCGTACCCGGTTTTGCGAATTCAAGCCCACTCGCTCGAGCGCCAAGTGTATATTGGCTTTTTTGTTGTGCAAAGAAAGCGCAAACTCGAGGTTTTCAGTGCCAGTCAAATCGGGATAAAACCCCAAACTATGCGAAACAATACCGACCCGTGCGCGTATCTCGAGGCGATTTTGCAGCGGAATACCCAGCACGCTGCCACCACCTCTGGTGGGCACAAGACTGGTAGCAATGATTTTTAAGAGTGTAGTTTTGCCCGCACCATTAGCCCCGTAAAGCGCTAGGATTTGGTTTTGGGCAAGCATCAGGGATGTACCACGCAAAACATAAGAGCGCTGGTAGCGGTGCACCAAACCAGACAACTCAAGAGCATTCATGGGCAAAGTCTAACAAGTAAATACAAATGGTATGTCCGTGCTAGAACCTCAAACGCAACGGTCACATCAAAGACGGAAGACAACGTTATCGCTGCTTAGCAGCTAAGTTATAGCTGGTGCGTTTGCCCTAGATGCTGAGCTGCGCCCGCGTTGTTCGCTCACCAAAAGTTTCGCTATGATACTTTCTGTGTTTGCACTACCCCCCAATTTTGTGATTACTTTAGACGGACTTGCCGCCAGTGGAAAATCGAGCGTTTCTAAAGGTATAGCGAGTGCGCTTGGTGTGCCATTTTTATCTAGTGGACTGCTTTACCGTTTGATTACATTGGTCGCACTCGAGACCCAAACCGATATCAAAAATCAAGCAGCGTTGCTCGAGATGTTGCAGCAAAATAGCCTTAGGTTCGAGCCACAAGTTTCGGGTAATCTGGCATTTTGGAACCAAACAAATGTGACTGCCGCCTGTCACTCGAGTCGGGTGGATGCGGCGGTCAGCACCATTGCCCAACACCCAAAGGTGCGCGGCTGGGTCAACACACAACTGCAACGTCTGAACCCACCCTTTATCGCCGAAGGGCGCGATATGGGCAGTGTGGTTTTTCCCAACGCGGATGTGAAAATCTTTTTAAGCGCCAGCAGTCAGGTGCGTGCTGCCAGACGAGTCTCGGAACGCTCACAGAACTTAGAGGCTATTCAAGCAGCTATCGAAGCTCGAGATGCCCAAGACGCAGTCAATAGTGCTCCTGCCAAGGATGCACTGCTTCTAGACTCGAGCCAGCTCGATTTAGAGCAGACAATACAAGTTGCACTCACATTGATTCAGGACTCACTCAAAGGAAATAGCATCAAATCATGAATGATAAAAGCGCCGACCTTTCCAATTTTCCTTGGGCATTTGATCTGATTAAAGCCCTTTGGGGCGTGTATTTTAGGATTATCGGAGTCGAGTACCAAAACCCCGAAAATATCCCGCGCTACGGCGGAGCCATCTTGGCAGCCAATCATATTACCGCCATAGACCCTTTCGGAGCCGCACAACCAATGCGGCGCAGGGTGCACTTTATGGCAAAGCAAGAATCTTTTTTGCATGCGCCGCTGTCGTGGTATATGGTTGCAGGTAATGCTTTTCCTGTAGAACGGGGCAAGCTCGATTTAAGCGCAATTAAAACCGCACTACGCTTACTACAAAACAATCAGCTTTTGGTGATTTTTCCGCAAGGTACACGCGGCGGGCGAGACCTCAAAGGCGGTACATCTTTTTTAGCGCTTAAAGCCAAAGTGCCCGTGGTTCCTGTGGGGATTCGTCTCGAGAACAATTGGTTTGGTGGTAAGCGTTATGTATTTCGCTACGGGCAGCCGATTTTGCCTGAAGGGAGCAACGAGCAACACACCAAAAAACTCGAGGCGGCGATACTGGCGCTCGAGCAACCGATAAACAATCCCTAGTCTATAGCCAAAAAAAACGAGTAAAATCTAAGCGAGAGCGCCTTGAAGCGCTAAGGAGGAAGTCTGTGAAAGCCCCCGTTCGTGTTGCCGTGACTGGCGCTGCTGGTCAAATCGGTTATAGCTTACTGTTTCGTATCGCCAGTGGCGAGATGCTCGGCAAAGACCAGCCCGTGATTCTGCATCTGCTCGAGATTACTCCAGCCTTAAAAGCCTTAAACGGCGTAATGATGGAGCTCGAGGACTGTGCTTTCCCACTCTTGGCTGGCATGGTGCCATCCGATGACCCAATGAAAGCCTTCGCTGATGTGGATTATGCCCTCTTGGTTGGCGCAATGCCGCGCAAGCAAGGTATGGAGCGCGGTGACTTGCTCGCAGCAAACGGCGGCATCTTTAAGCCCCAAGGGCAGGCGCTCTCTGAAGTTGCGTCTCGAGATGTGAAGGTGCTAGTTGTTGGCAACCCCGCTAACACCAATGCGCTGATTGCCCAACAACACGCGCCTAAACTCGACCCCAGGCAATTCACTGCCATGACCCGCCTCGACCACAACCGCGCGCTCTCGCAATTGGCGGCAAAGACCGGTCAGCCTGTCTCGAGCATTTCTAACCTTACAATTTGGGGTAACCACTCCAGTACCCAATACCCCGATATTTTTCATGCTACAGTCGCCGGCAAAAATGCTGCCGAATTGGTGGGCGACCAAGCCTGGCTCGAGAACATTTTTATTCCCACCGTGGCAAAGCGCGGTGCGGCAATCATCGAGGCACGCGGTCTGTCCAGCGCTGCCAGCGCCGCCAATGCTGCCATAGACCATATGCGCGACTGGGCATTGGGCAGCAAATGGACAAGCATGGGCATTCCGTCGGACGGCAGTTACGGCATTCCCGAAGGTTTGATTTATAGCTTCCCCGTAACCTGCGAAGGCGGAAAGTACAGCATTATTCAAGGACTCGAGATTAACGAGTTTAGCCGCAAGAAAATGGACATCACCGCCGCTGAACTCGAGGACGAGCGCAAGGCTGTACGCGAATTGGGCTTGATTTAAGGTTGTTGATTTGCTTCGGAGGTTGCTTTAGGCAGCCTCCGATTGCGTTGGGGCTTTCACCTGAACGCAGAGCGGACAATAAACCTATCCAAGTGTAGTCAAAAACCCGAACAGTCAAAAATTGCGGCTGGTCATGCAAATAAGCACGCCGCAGTCGTTTTTTAGCCTGCTACCTACCAGTACCAAACCTTTGCAGCTGCAGCGCGTGCAGGGCTTGAAGCAGGAATCCCAACACTGTTTAGGCTATCGCGTCATTTATAAAACATCATCTTCTGTGCCTCTAGCCTTTTTGTTTAACGCCTTACGGCGTGCACGCAGGGCGCTATTGACTAAGCCCGAGAGCGGGTTTAATGCGATTTCATAAGCAGGAAAATACGCCATTTGCCCACCAAGCCGCATCTTAAATTCATAGACCCCATTGCTGATTTTTTCAGAAACCGATTCGTCTATGCGCTTGGGAATACCATATAGGTCAAGCACCTTGTAGCCCTTTTGTATGCCATAACGAATCATACCCCAATAGGCACCATTGGGCGCTTTAGGGTCGCGTTGCCCTTCGGTACGTTCGGCACGCACACTGCCGCCGTACAAATAACAGAGTTCTTTGCCCAAACCAATCACAAAACAAGTTGCAAGTGCCCTTCCATTCCAGCGCGCATTGATGATTCGCGCCTCTCCGCCGTACTTACCGCACTCGAGAAACATAGCTTGGTAGTAGGTTTTTTGGCGTTGCAAGAGCTTAGAACGAGTATTGGTTTCCTCGAAAAGCCGCCAGAATGCCTCGAAGTCATCGTCGGGTTCGGCGCTTACACCTTCTTTGAGACTTTGCTTGGTATTGCGTTTTGCCATCTGGTGCATCGCACCAAGTGCAGTTTCTTCGCTTTGCTCGAGATTGATCAAAACCGTATGCGCAGGTTGGATAGTTTCGGCTTGCACCCATACACCTAAACGCTCTGGCATGATGTTTGGGTCGCCACTCGAGGCAACTGGTACGGGTGGCTCGATTTTTAGGCTGACATCAGTGGCTTTTGCCCAACGTTTAAGCACAGTGGCTACATCGTTTAAGTCCTCCAACTTGTGTAGTGCAGGTCCGCGTGGGCAGTACAAATACCCCAAACCATATTGGGTACGGCGCAGCACCTGAGCCGCCGCAAAAACCACACCAGCACGCTCTAAACGCAAACGATGTGGTGTCCAATCGGTCACGCGCCTCGCCTCGCCAAAACCCCAACCTTGCAGGGCACTGTGGTGAGCAAAGGTTTTGACCAGATTATCCCACTCGAATGGGTCGGTTACAGGAACGGCACGCAAAGTCACAACACGCAGTTTACTCGAAATAATGAGCGAAGCAAAAACCCAAACGCACAGCATACCTCCCGCGCTTTCGCAGGCATCCACCGAGGCACCTTTGCAACCTAAAGGCGAGCATATTTATTGTGCAGCAATACTTGACCTTGAGACAATCCAGCCCTAGTGGATGACTTTGTGGCGCACAGCAAGTATCTGCCAACAGCTTTGCACTAAAAGCCCTGCGCTGCGGTCAGGCTCGAGACCAGCGCTAAGGCTGCGGTTTCGGCACGCAAAATACGCCGCCCCAAAGTGACGCGCACAATGCCTTTTTCCTCGAGCAGCGCTATTTCGCGGCTCGAAAAACCGCCTTCTGGTCCACATACTGCACAAAATGGCGCATCCCAATGCACTGCTTCGTGTGGCAGCAGCGCCGAATGCGGGTGTGCGACCACACCGGGCGCACTCAGCGCTTCCAAGGCAACTGGCTTAAGTACATCTGGAATCACATTGCGCTGGCACTGCTTGGCGGCTTCGGCCGCAATTCGCCTCAAGCGCTCGAGTTTTTGTACACCAATGTCTTTGGCTTGACTGTGTTGCGTCTGAAGCAATTGTATTTTAGCCACACCCAACTCGGTAGCAGCACGCACCACATCGGATAATTTATCGGCTTTTAAGAGCGCAATCGCCAAAGTGAGTGGCTGTGGTGGCTCGAGACTGCTTTTTTGTGCCGGCTCGAGTTGCAGTACAAAGCGTTCACCCACCTCGAGAATCACTGCTTTCGCCTCGAGTCCCGCGCCATCGAATACCGTCAAAACATCGCCAACTTGGGCGCGCAGAACACGTAGGTGAGCAGCTTCGCTCGAAGGCAATACAATCGTTGGCTCAAGCCTAGGAGCCAAGGCTCGGTGCGGACGCATATCAACCCATTTAAGCACACTCAAGTCTTGACAGGTTGCCTTGATATTCAGTAGTCTAAAAAAGACCGAATGGTTTTTTATGAAGACAAACCAAATGAAAAAGCAAACCATGCGAAAAGGCGAACGAACCAAAGAGTTCATCTTGCAACAAAGTGCAATACTCTTTAACAAGCAAGGCTATGCCGCCACGAGTCTGTCTGACATTATGGGCGCAACTGGACTCGAGAAGGGCGGAATTTATAACCATTTTGGCAGCAAAGAAGACCTGATGCGGCAGGCTTTTTTATACGCAATTAAAAGCATTGAGTCGCGCTATAGCGTACTACTTGAAGATCGGCGCGACTCCAGAAGCCGCTTGTTTGCAGTGCTTGAAGTCTTTGAAAGTTTTGCTACCGATCCACTCATCAAAGGCGGCTGCCCAATGCTTAATGCCGCTATCGAAGCCGATGATGCCCTACCCGCGCTGCGCCCAAGCGTACGCCGCGCACTCGAAGGATGGCGCACCGCAATCAAAGGTATTTTGGAGCGCGGTATCGCACGTGGTGAGTTGCGCCGTGACATAGACCCTGAAAGCCTCTCGAGTGTGATGCTTGCTTCACTCGAGGGAGCAGTGATGCTCTCAAAAATGTATCGCGATAGCGTACATATAGACCGCGTGCTCGAGTTTTTACGCCAGCAAATAGATAGCTTGGAAGTGCGTCCACACCTGTACGCTGGAGGTTAAACCACGAAAAAAACTCATGCTTTTACGACCCGTGCCGTACCTCGAGTTTATCTCAGGCACGAGCTTATAGGACTTACAAGCAATGCTTGAGGGTACATAGCAGCGCAACGTTTCAGATTCAAAAAATTCGGAGGTGGCACATGAACGAAACATTGGTCAAAACACTCGAGATTGAGGTTTTAGAAGGCACTAAAGACCGAGTGGTCGCAAAAATGCCAGTGCAACCCAAAGTGCATCAGCCTTTTGGTTTCCTGCACGGCGGAGCGTCGGTTGCACTCGCCGAAACCGTTGCAGGCATTGGTGCGTATCTGAATGTTGCTGAAAATGGCGAAAATGCCTTTGGACTCGAGATTAACGCCAATCATATCCGCCCAAAACGCGATGGCTTTGTGACGGCTACAGCTACACCGTTGCACCGGGGCAAAACCACTCATGTTTGGGATATTCAAATCACCGACGAAGCCGGGAAATTGGTCTGTGTCTCGAGGTGCACCGTGGCAATCACCAAGGTGACTCCATGATTGTTGCCTCTGACCTCGAGGGCACGCTGACCACAGGTGAGACATGGCGCGGCATTCGTGCTTACTTGGTAGCACACGGGCGCTCGAGTGATTTTTATGGCTTTTTTGCCAGTCAATTCCCAGAATTTCTTGGCAGTAAATTAAGATTAGTCCCCAAACGCGAATTCCAAAATCGCTGGACAGCGCGGATAATTCGCCTTTTTAGCAATCTACCCGAAACCGAGTTTATGGCGGTTGCAGCTTGGGTAGCGCGAAATGAATTACTTCCCAAAATCCGACCAAATGTGCTGAAGTTGCTGCAAGACCATCAGAAAACAGGCGCTCGAGTGATTCTTGCGAGTGGAACATACCAGCCAGTTTTGGCAGCAGTTGCAGGAGAGTACGGTTTTGAAGCCATCGGCACACCGCTCGAGGTACACAATGGCAAGCTCACAGGACGGGTAGTTGGGCAAATCAGTGTTGGTGCAGAAAAAAAGCACAAGCTCGAGGCGGTGTTAGCAGGGCAGCCCTTGGCACTGGCTTATGGTGATACCATGCCCGACCTACCAATGCTCGAGCTGGCAGAACGTGCTTTTGTGGTGCGTGGTAAAGACGCAGCGCTCGAAGCGGTGGCGCAGGAACGGGGCTGGGGGTTGCTCGAGGCACTTTGCCCAGTGCAAGAGCAATAAAAAACCGCTATACTGACGCTTACACCTCGGAGGTGATGACAGTAGCTAAAGACCACAAAATCAACGATGCCATTCGCGTGCGCCAAGTTCGTTTAATAGACGATGAAGGTGGTCAAGTTGGAATTATAGACACCCGCGATGCCTTACGTATGGCACAGGAAAAAAATCTCGATTTGGTGATGGTTTCCCCCAACACCGTGCCCCCTGTTTGCCGTCTGCTCGATTATGGCAAGTTCCGTTTCGAGGCGCAGCAACAAGAAAAAGAAGCCCGTAAACGTGCGCGTAGCCAAGAAGTGAAGTCCATCAAACTGCGCGTTAAAATTGGTGATGGCGATTTTGAGACTAAGTTAAATCATGTCAAGCGCTTCTTAAAAGACGGTCACAAGGTTAAAATCACAATCATGTTCCGTGGGCGCGAACGCACTCACCCCGAACTTGGCGAGAAACTCTTGGCTCGAGCCGCCGAAACTTTGGGCGAATACGCCACTGTTGAAAGCCCGCCGCTTTTAGCAGGTATGGACATGAATATGCTCGTTGCTCCAACACCCAAAGCCGCCAACATGAAGCTAAAGGGTGGTGATGCTCCACCTCCAGAAGACGACAGCGATGCCGAAGACGGTGCAACCGATAACGATTAAAAAGGAAGCCCTTCAACAACCCCCAAAGTTACAACTTTGGGGGTTGTTCTCGCTTTTAATCGTCACCAGCACCTGACTGTGGCATTTGAGCGTTGCCACTCTGCGCCAAACGTGCGGCGCGGTCATTGCCCTCGAGCACCTTCTCACGCAGACGGTCGTCAAGCACTTGAATCTCTTTGACTTCGGTCAAACCTGTACCTGCTGGAATCAGCTTGCCCAAAATCACATTTTCCTTCAAACCAATCAGTTCGTCTACCTTGCCCGAAACACTGGCTTCAGTGAGCACGTGAGTGGTATGCTGAAAGCTCGCCGCGGACAACCACGACTTGGTACTTAAAGCCGACTTGGTAATACCCATGAGCTTTGGCTTCCATGCCGCGGGTTGCTTGCCCGCCGCCTCGAGTCGCTCGTTTTCGGTCTCGACATCGAACTTCTCTAGAACTTGTCCCTCGAGGAACTCCGAATCGCCAGTATCCTCGAGAATTTCCACATACTTAAACATCTGGCGTACAATCAATTCGATATGCTTGTCGTGCAATTTCACGCCTTGCTGGCGGTACACCTGCTGAATACCGTCTATCAGGTAGCGCTGTGCCGCTTCGATACCCTTGGACTCGAGCAAATCTTCGGGGTTGATTGCACCGCGGGTCATTGGCTGGGCAGCTTCGACACGATCACCCTCACGCACCAGCAAACGGGCAGTGCGTTCAACCTTGTACTTTTTGCTGAAATCGCCTTCGGAAACAGTCAAAATAATCTTGTCACTGCTATCTTCATCAGCAATCGAAACCACACCGTCAATCTCTGACAAGATGGCTTTGACTTTGGGCTTGCGTGCTTCAAACAACTCGACCACGCGCGGCAAACCAAGGGTGATATCTTGTGCACCTGCCACGCCACCCGTGTGGAAGGTACGCATGGTTAATTGCGTACCAGGCTCACCAATGGACTGCGCAGCAATCACACCAACGGCTTCGCCTTTGCTAACCAACTTGGCTTGTGAAAGGTCATAGCCATAGCACTTTTGGCATACACCAGCGCGCGTACGGCAGGTAATTGGGCTGCGCACCGGTACAGATTTAAGTTCGTCACGGTGCTTTAAAATTAACTTGACTTCGTCAGAATTAAGCATCGTGCCTTCGCTCAGGGTCTGACCGCCCAACTCGAGGTCTGCAGCCAAAAAGCGCCCATACAAGCCCATTTCAATATCGGCGGCTTTGCGTGGTTTACCATCGGTCTCGAGCAATGGCAAATTTAAGAAGTCTGAAGTGCCACAGTCGGGTTCGCGCACCACAATTTCGTGTGCGACATCGTGCAACTTACGAGTCAGGTAGCCCGAGTCGGCAGTACGGAGCGCGGTATCGGCTCCACCTTTGCGCGCACCGTGCGTGCTAGTAAAGTATTCAAGCACGTTTAAGCCCTCGCGAAAATTGGTGCGGATTGGAAGCTCGATGGTGTCGCCATTTGGCTTTTGCATCAGGCCGCGCATCCCCATGAGTTGCCTGAGCTGTTGCTTGTTACCACGCGCACCTGACTGACTCATCACATAAAATGGGTTGAGCGGTAGGTTTTTCTCGAAATTGGCATAAGCGGCGTTCGTGATTTCTTCGGTGGTGTTGGTCCAGAGTATCACCACTCGGCGGTAGCGCTCTTCCTTGGTCGCAAACCCAAGTTCGGAATCCTCATTGATACGCTCGAGTTCAGCATCGGCTTTCTCGAGCAACTCGAGTTTTTCGGCAGGAATCACAGCATCGTCTATACCGACGGTCACGCCTGAAGTACTGGCAAGCTTAAAGCCCGAATTCTTCAAGGCATCAAGAACATTAGCGGTTTTTTCCACACCCATGGTCTTAAAGATATCAATGACCATTTCGGTAAGCGGTGTTTTACCATATGTGGTGTTCAAGTTCACATAC
>JBKBVO010000056.1:0-12771 GCA_046289535.1 Deinococcales bacterium
GTGTTTAAAATCTCTGCTCCATCTGGAACATCACTCAAGAGTGTAGGCTGATAATACAAACCACCCAAATCTGGAGAAACCCTGCCACCGAACTCGAGTTTTGCTCCTGCGGCAATCGCACGCTGCACAAAGCCGTCCACTCGCTCGAGATGGGTGCGCGTAATCAGTGGACCCACTGCGGTTTTGGCTTCTCTGGGGTCGCCTTGAATGAGCTTTGCTGCTCGAGCCTTAAATTCGGCTAAGAAGGTCGGATAGATGCTTTCCTCCACCAATAAACGTGTACCGGACAAACAGACCTGCCCACAGTTATCGTACTGTTCAAGCGCGTTCAACAGCGCCAGCTCGAGGTCGGCATCGGCAAAAACAATAAATGGCGATTTCCCACCCAATTCAAAACTCACAGGGGTGAGGTTTTGTGCCGCACTTGCCGCTATTTTTTTGGCGGTTGGCACACTCCCCGTAAAAGAAATGCGCTTCACATCGGGATGCGCCACCAATGCCGCACCAGCCTCCGAGCCATAACCTTGCACCACATTCAAAACGCCAGCAGGAAGCCCTGCCTCGAGCGCAAAATCGGCGAGCAGCGAAGCAGTAAATGGAGTCCATTCGGCGGGCTTTAAAACCACGGTATTACCGGCAGCGAGTGCGGGTCCGACCTTCCATGTTGCAAGCATAAACGGCGCATTCCAAGGGGTAATCAATGCCGTCACACCAGCGGGATCGTAACGCACGTCATTGCTGGCATTTTTAGCGGCTTCGGTGTCCCAGCGCTTGCCCATCTGAAGCGCCAACTGGGCAAAATAATGAATATTGTGTGCGCCGCGTTTCATCACACGCAGTCGTGACGCCTCGAGCAGAGAGCCGTTATTCATGGTTTCAACGGCTGCCAAATCTTCGACTCGGCTTTCTATTACGTGCGCTAAACGCTCCAAATAGGGCAATCTGCCCTTTGCCCCAAGTGCTGCCCAAGCAGGAAAAGCCGCCTTTGCTGCAGCCACCGCCATATCAATCTCGAGCTGCCCGCCGCGTGCCACATGCCCCAGGATTTCCTCGGTAATTGCACTCTGTGCCGTAAAACGCCGCTCGCTGGCTACGCGCTTCCCACCAATAAAATGCCGCGTGTCCACACTGCGATTTGCAATCATTGTTTTCATACCAGCACCTTGGACTGCGGTGTCAGTCCAACAACCACCTTGCGCAATAAGCGCGATAACTCGAGTTGTTCAGACTCGGTCAGAAGCGCCGCCATCTCTGCTTCGCCTTGGTTAAATTTGGGGAAAACCCACTCAATCATGTTTTTTCCTGCGCTGGTGAGTTCGACTAAAACCAGCCGCTTGTCTTGGCGGCTAGTACGGCGTTTGACCAAGCCGTTTTTCTCCAGTGTAATCAATAAACTTGTAACCGTGGCTTTAGCAATGCCCTGCGACTTGGCAATGTCGCGGGTTTCGATAGGTCCCCAAATCCAGACGATAAACAGCGTACTAAAGCTCGAGAAACTTAAATCATGCTCGCGCAATACATCGCGCTCAATTTTTTGCTTAAAAGCTTGCGAAGCCCGCCACAAGTTACTCGCAACTGCCAGTGCAAGCTCGTCTATGGGTAGCCCCGACACACGGCGCATAATCTCGAGTTCTGTGGGTGTAAAATCGTCTTGAATTGGCATGCCAGACACCTTTAAAAAAAATGTTAGTATTAGAATGTTTGAACTCGAACGATACTAAAGGTTGGGCACAAATTTGTCAAATTTGACAAAACCAGACGTCGTAGCAGTAGCCTAAAGCAGCCAATTTTTATACTCCAAAAGGAAAACCACGCAAATTAACCCTTTTCGCAGCAAACGGTTTTGTGCCAAGTACGAATTCGCAAGCGAACCCATCGCAGCTTTGCCTAAACTCGAGGCATTTTGAGCAAAAACGAAAGGCTAAACCCATGACCCTACAAATCATCAATCCAGCCAACGAAACCGTTTTACTCGAGCTACCTGCCGCAACCGCCGCAGATGTAGATACGGCTGTGCAACGAGCCAAAGCTGCATTTCCAAAATGGCGCAATATCGCCCCTGCCGAACGCGCCAGATTGTTGCGAAACATTGCCGACAAAATAGACTTCCACCTCGAGCAACTCGCCAAACTCGAGTCGCAAAATTGTGGTAAACCCATCGATAATGCCCGTTGGGAAATCGGTGCAACAGCGCAGGTTTTTCGCTACTATTCGGGCGCAGTGGAAAGACACATGGGTGCAACTATTCCTGTGGCTGGTGGGGTGGCAATGACTTTTCTCGAGCCTATGGGTGTGGTTGGTTTGATCACCCCTTGGAATTTTCCCCTGTATATTGCCAGTTGGAAAGTTGCCCCAGCCCTAGCTGCAGGCAATTGTTGTGTGCTCAAACCCGCCGAACTCACCCCACTAACGGCAATAGAACTCGAGCATATTGCGCTCGAGGCGGGATTGCCCGAAGGCGTACTCAATGTTGTGGTGGGCACTGGTTTAGAAGCGGGTAGGGCGTTGGTGGATCATCCTGAGGTTGCCAAAATTGCTTTTACGGGTAGCACTGTTGTAGGTAAGGACATTGCGACTCGGGCTGCACAGCACATCAAGCGCGTTACACTCGAGTTGGGCGGTAAGAGTGCTTGTATCATCATGGATGATGCCGATATCGCAGTTGCTGCCGCCAGTATACCCAGCGCAGTGTTCGAGAATTCTGGACAAGATTGTTGTTGTCGCTCGAGGTTGCTGGTACACAAAAATGTACTGGATGAATTTATGAATGCACTCGAGCCACACGTTAAAAACTACCGTGTTGGAGACCCGAATACCAAGGTGGATATGGGTCCACTGATTTCTCGGCAGCACTTAGAGCGCGTCTCGAGATATGTTGAAGGTGTAGATGTTGCTATTCTCGGCAGTGCGCCAAGTGGAGCGGGCTATTGGTTTGCGCCTCGGGTTTTAATGCCCGAAAACGCCAAACATAGGGTAGTGCAAGAAGAAATTTTTGGTCCTGTTACGGCAGTTGTACCTTTTTCGAGTGAATCAGAAGCACTGGAACTGGCAAATAGCACGATTTATGGCTTATCGGGCAGCATTTGGACACAAAACTCGGCGCGTGCTTTGCGCTTGGCACGGGGTATCGAAAGTGGCGTATTGAGCATTAATTCAAACTCGACTGTGCGCTATACCACACCTTTTGGAGGCATGAAACAATCTGGGTGTGGTCGGGAACTCGGACCCAAAGCACTCGAGGCGTATAGCGAAGAAAAAACTGTTTTTATCAACACGCAATAGCAAATCAAAAACTGCCTGGTTTGTAGAAGCATTTTTGGGGTATCCAGCAACTAAAACTCTGTAGTTTGGGCATTTGTACCAGCATTTGTACAACAGTAAACTGATGCCGTGAAACGTGCCTTTTTACTTCTTTGTATGGTTTTGGTCGCCTGTATTCCTGCGGCTCGAAGCCTCGAGCCCTTTTTAGAGCGCAAACCAGACCCCGTGCGCGATCAAGGTGCGCATCGGGCACCTGTGGAATGGTATTACTTAAATGCGCATCTCGAAACCAAAAATGGTACTCGAGGCATTGCGGCGGCAATTTTTCAGGTCTTAATCCCAGAAAATACTCCATATAATCTTGCGAATATCTTCCCTGACCCAATTTATTTTGGACACTACTCGATTGTGAACAAACAAACAGGTGCGTTCCAGAGTGTCGAATACAGCACCGTTCCACGAGCAAAGCCCGAAATCGCCACGGGTATCGGTTATGCGCGCACCGAGCGCATGGATGTCGGTTTGGGCGATTGGCGCATCACACGAGAGCCGAACGGTATCTACAGCGCTAAATTCAGCTTGCGTGGTGGGCGTGAAGCTATAGATCTCAGATTGCGCCCCACGCGCCCCGAAGCCGTACACGGACCAGGCTGGAGTGGCACTAAAGAGACTGGGCGGATGTACTACTATTCGGCGACCCGACTCGAGATTAGCGGTACCTACAACGGTGAATCCGTTGGGGGTATCGCTTGGTTAGACCACCAATGGGGCGGGTCGGAAATCGGCGATGGCAGTGCCAGCACCTCGCCGCGTTGGGACTGGATGTGTATGAATCTCGAGGATGGGCGCGATGTGATGGTTTATCGCGTCTATAATCAAAAAGGGCAAATCGCCGACCAATTTGCCAGCATCGTGCTTCCTGATGGCAGTGTGCGCGAAGAGCGCAATTTTACGATGCAGGCTTGGGATTGGTGGGACTCTCCTGCAGGTGGGCGCTACCCTATACGCTGGCATGTGAAGTTAAATGACGGCACAGTGCTCAACGTCAAGCCAGTGACCAATGCCCAAGAAGTTGAAGCTCGAGCCACCGCAGGTTTCAATTATTATGAGGGCGCTATTGAAATCTCGGGCAGCACCAGAGGTGTGGGTTACATGGAATTGACAGGCTACACTCCCATGCGTGGAAGCCCATTTACCAATCCTTTTGGTTTTCTCGAGCCGCGTTAACATTATTCGAGCAACATCCGTGCCGCTTTGAGCTCGAGTTTGCTGTACTCGGGTAGTGCGGCTGACAATTTTGCCAAAGGCGAAAATCCAATGACTTCGGCAACTTTTTGTACCCTTTCAAGCCGCGCGTCGCTTATGCACCGCCTCGGCTCGAGTTCACCGCGCTCCAAAGCACGTTCCAAGCGCTTTTCAACAACGGGGATTTGAATGCCGTTTTTGTTGGCAATATGCTCGAGCGTCATACCCCCGAGATAGTCTTCGAGGAGCGAGTCTGGTTTACGCTGTGTTGGTGTGTTGCTGGAAGGTTGCTCGAGCAGTGCCAGCGCTTTAGGAGTCAGACGTTCTTGGAGCAAATAGCCGTGCCTTTGCAAATACGTCACCAAGCGCTCGAGTTCAGGAGTGCTGTAGCGTGGATTTGTATTTTTAAGGAGCTTAGGCAAATCCGATTTTTTCCAGAAATCCGGTTTAAGGGCTTGTATCGCTATTAAATTGCGCTGTACCCACGGTGCAATTTTATTTGCCTGACACACATCGCACTGCCCACAAGCGGCTTTGTTGCTGGTTTCGCCAAAATACGCCAAAATACTCAGAACTCGGCACTTGGAGCCAGCAGCATAATCAAGCATTTGCTCAAGCATCGCGCTTTTGCTTGCTTTGAGTTGTTCCAAAGCCTCAATCCTGAAATCTGGTGGGGTGGGTGCAATTTTGGCTCGCAAAAAACCACCTTGGGCGGCGAGCCGCTGCAACGCCCCAACAGTCTCGAGATGCAGATAACCAACACGGATTTTATTGCTCGGAATTTGCAGGTTGCGCTCTAAGTCTTGGATGCGCAAATTGATTTGGTCTTGGTTGTCGCGTGCAGCATGAAAATATGCCCAAATGCGCTTCAGTTCGTGCTGATTGGGTGTGCCGGTTTCAATAAAATACGCTTGCAATTCGCGGTCTTTGCGGTCAAACAAAAGCCAACACTGCGCTGGATTGCCGTCTCTGCCCGCTCTACCTGCTTCTTGATAATAGGCTTCGAGCGTACCGGGGATTCGATAGTGAATCACAAAGCGCACATTGCGTTTATCTACACCCATACCAAAAGCATTGGTAGCAACAACCACATCGAGTTTGCCAAGCTTAAAGGCATCTTGCACCGCGTTGCGTTGCGCTGTCTCGAGCGCAGCATGATAATAGCTCGCACGCAAACCGATACGCTGTAACTCGAGCGCCAAATTTTCGGCTTCGCGGCGTGTGCCTGCATACACCAAACCAGGTTTTTGCAGATGTTTTAACAAATCGTGTAGTGCTTCGAGCTTACTGGCTTCGCCCAGCACTTCCAGCACACGATATGCCAGATTTGGACGGTCAAAACCTGTTACCAATCGCTTCGGTTGCTCGAGGCGCAACGACAAAATAATATCTTCTTGCACACGCAACGTTGCCGTAGCTGTCACTGCTGTGGTAGGCAATTGACCAAGTTGTGCACGAACCTCGCCCAAGAGTTGATAATCGGGGCGGAAATCGTGCCCCCACTGCGAAACACAGTGTGCTTCGTCTACGACCAAGCGAACAATATTCTGAAGACCAAGTAATTTTTGCAGCACTTTTTGCGAACGCAAACGCTCCGGTGCAAGATACAAAAGAGTCAGACCAGCGGCTTGATTTAGGGTCTGAGCTTGCTCGTCCTCGGGCATACCCGAATGCAGTGCTGCTGCACGCACGTCAAGCCGCTTGAGGTGGGCAACCTGGTCGCGCATCAGGGCAATCAACGGACTGACCACAATGGTTAACCCCTTTGTTACCACTGCAGGAAGCTGGTAGGTCAAACTCTTACCGGCACCAGTTGGCATTACTGCAAGCACATCGCGTCCTGCTACTGCTGCCTCGATAACCTCGAGTTGTCCTGTGCGAAACTCGGAAAGCCGAAAGACTTTCTCGAGTGCGGATTGAATGCGCATTACAGGAGTATAGCGCTTTTTTGTGAGTCAAAGCCCTGACTGCTATACTTCTAACTATGCAAACAAAACTTTATATCGGCGGGCAATGGCTCGAGACCAACGCAACCCTACCCGTGATCAATCCAAGCACCGAAACTGTGTTGCACAACGCCCCTGCCGCAAGTAACGAGGACATCAACACTGCCGTACAGGCTGCCCGAAAAGCATTTTTGACTTGGAAAAATACCCCCGCCCAAATACGGGCGGATTACCTTTTTGCCATTGCCGAAGGGATTAAAGCACACAAAGAAGAACTAGCACGGCTCGAGACCTTACAAAATGGTAAACCGTTACCCGAAGCGCTCTGGGACATAGACGATACCGCCGCCTGCTTTGAGTATTACGCAGGGCTTGCAAAAACCCTCAAAGTCGAATCCGAAATCAGCTTGCCTCATCCCGATTTTAGCAGTGTGGCACGACTCGAGCCAGTTGGTGTGGTCGGGCAGATTATCCCTTGGAATTACCCGCTTTTGATGCTGGCGTGGAAAGTCGCACCTGCATTGGCGGCAGGCTGTTGCAGCGTGCTTAAGCCGTCGGAGCTTACGCCTCTGACCGCACTCGAGCTTGCGCGAATTGCGCACCAAGCAGGCTTACCTGCGGGGGTACTGAATGTGGTTTCGGGGGGGCGCGAGGCAGGTGCAGCACTTGCAAAACACCCCGATGTGGATAAACTTGCATTTACAGGAAGTGTTGCGACAGGGCGCAAGGTCATGCTCGAGGCAGCACAAGGGATTAAAAATGTCACACTTGAATTGGGCGGCAAAAGCCCGATTCTGGTTTTTGATGATGCCACTTTAGAGCAAGCCGTCGAATGGGTGATGTTCGGCATTTTTTGGAATAAAGGCGAGGTCTGTAGCGCCACAAGCCGCTTGTTGGTGCAAGCTGGCATCGCTGCACGACTATTTGAGCGCCTCAAATTCGAGTGCGAAAAAATCAAAATTGGTGACCCACTCGAAGATGGTGTGCTGCTCGGACCACTGGTCTCGAGTGGGCAATATCAAAAGGTTTTGAGTTACCTCGAATGCGCCAAAACAGAGGGGCTAAAGCTGCTCACGGGCGGAAAGCGTCCAGCTCATCTACAAAAGGGCTATTTTCTCGAGCCGACCATTTTTACCGATGTCCCCCAAAGCAGCCGTCTTTGGAACGAGGAAATTTTTGGTCCTGTGCTGGTTGCCAAGACCTTTGAAACCGAAGCCGAAGCGCTTGCTCTTGCCAACCAAAGCGATTTTGGCTTGGGTGCGGCGGTGTTGTCACGAGATTTGCAGCGCTGCGAGCGTGTGGCTCGAGAACTGCAGGCGGGAATTGTTTGGATCAATTGCTCGCAACCAACCTTTTGCGAAGCGCCGTGGGGCGGCTATAAGCAAAGTGGTATTGGGCGCGAATTAGGACAGTGGGGCTTGGAGAATTATCTCGAGACCAAACAAATCACACGCTACAACAGCGATAAACCTTGGGGTTGGTATCTGAAGTGAGTGCTAAGGCTATCGAGAAAAGCCCAACACTGCTGCAAACCCTGCTTCGTAGCGCTCAAACGCCTGCTGTATATCGCTCGAGACCACCTGAACGATTTCAGTGCTCGGGGCAGTTGCTTTGAGTGCGGCCGCGATATCGGGGAATAACCCCGCACCCACCAATCCTAAAATCGCTGCGCCTCTGGCTGGACCTTCCTCGAGTGCGGGTTGCTCGAGCGGTAAATCGAGTGCGCTGGCAACAATGCCACGCCATAATTCGGAACGCATTCCACCACCTACAGACAGCAACTTTTCGACACGCACTATTGGTTTCATGACAGCCAAGGTCTGACGTAAACTAAAGGCTACACCTTCCAAAATAGCGCGCACCATGTGCCCTCTTGTGTGTGCCAGACTCAAGCCCAACCATGCTCCACGCAAGTCGGGGTTTAAGTGCGGGCTGCGCTCGCCAGCCAAATAAGGCATAAAGGACAAACCATCTGCACCGCTTGGAGCTTGGGCTGCCTCGAGCATGAGTGCATCAAAGGCGACATCTTTGGCTAAGGTATCTCTGAACCACTGCAAACTGCCAGCCGCACTTAGAGTACAGCCCAAAAAAAAGTATCCTCCATCGGCGTGACAAAACAAATGAACTCGCCCTTCGGGTTCGGCTCGTGCTTGCTCGAGTGGAACCACAATCACACCGCTTGTTCCAAGCGAAACACTTCCCACACCTGCTCGAGCACTCGAGATGCCCAAGCCAAGCTGCGCCCCAGCGTTATCCGATGCACCCGCAACCACTGGAGTCCCCACGGGCAACCCAGTCTCGTGGGCAATTTCGGGCAGCAGATACCCGACGATACTATGTGAAGGCTGTATGGCTGGAAACACAGCCGAATCCAAACTCAATGCTCCAAGCACATCGGTATCCCACTCGAGTGTTGCGAGGTTCAATGCTCCAACCCCACTTGCGTCCGAAGGCTCGGTTGCCATCGCGCCCGTCAATTTTAAATTCAGATAATCCTTGGGGAGCAACACATGGCGCACTTTGGCAAAGTGCTCGGGTTCGGCTTGGCGCAACCACAGCAATTTAGGCAATTGAAAACCAGTTACGGCAATGTTGCCTGTGCGCTGTATCAGCTCTGTGCGCGGGATTGCAGTTTCGATTTCAGCACACGCTGCTCCTGTGCGTTGGTCATTCCAAAGCGGAGCTGGACGAAGTACACGCAAATCCTGATCCAAAAACACCGCGCCGTGCATTTGTCCTGCAATACCGAGCGCAACAGGGGTATAACGCCCCTCGAGCTGTGCTTGAAGGGCTTTCAATGCCACAAGCACGCTGCTGAACCAGTCACTTGGGAGCTGCTCAGTCCACCCCGGTTGTGGGGTCAGAAGCGGATAGCTAGCATGACTTTCGGCTACACTGGTGCCATTTGCTGCGAGTGCAATTACTTTTACACCGCTCGTGCCAAGGTCTATGCCAATCGAAACAGAATTCATGGATTTGTATTCTAAAACGTTCTTGGATACAAAATACATCTTGTATTCAAGACCACAACAAACTTGAGTGAGGTTATGTTAGATTTTACAACATGAATCAGGATTTTGCAGCGATTATAGAACAGCTCAAAAAACAACACGCCACCGAACTCGAGAAGATGCCACTCCCATTGGGGGCTGCAGAGTTTTTGGCACAAAAAATTCTCGAGCAAGACGTAGAAACAGTGCAGTTTATGCTAAAACTGGCTTGGATTTTTGGAGCACAAGCAGGTCAACAGGCTGTGGTGCAAGCTCAGTGGCTCGAGTCGCAGCAACGCAAGCCCCGTATCGAAGCGTAACCTCATACGCGTTCGCCATGAATTACCCGATTTCCGGTGTATACGAACACCACAAGAGTACGCCTGAAGCCCGAAGGTACTACCAAGTTTTGGGGTGTGCTAAACACACCGAAACGGGCGAAGTGTTGGTGGTCTACATTCCGCTTTACGTCATACCCGAACACACTGGCTTACGCTTACAGGTACGCCCCGTCGAGATGTTCCTCGAGCAAATCGAGAAAAACGGAAAACTTGTGCCACGGTTTGCCTATATTGGTGCAGAATTATAAAATTTGAACATCAAACTACCACAAAAGGTCATTTGTGTCGTAGACTGTGTTCATGAGCCAGCCCTCAACTGAACTAAATATCGTTAATATCCTCAAGCATGCTGTCGAGCGTGATGCTTCGGACGTTATCCTGACTACAAGCTTGCCCCCACAATACAAAGTACATGGCGAGTGGAGCAGTGGTGAATTCACCAATCCGCTGACCCACCAAGAAACCCGTCGTTTGATGTACATGATGATGACCGAAAAACAGCAGCGTATTTTTGAAGAAAGACGCGATATTGACTTTTCCTATACTGCTCAGGGTATTGGTGGGCGTTTTCGGGTCAATGCTTTTTTTCAGCGCACTTCGGTTGGCGGTGTCATGCGTTTAATCCCAACCAAAACTAAGCCAATCGAAGAAATTGGCATTCCCGTGGATGTCTTAGTGCAAATCGCCAGCCAACCACGTGGTTTGGTCCTGGTGACAGGTCCAACTGGTTCGGGTAAATCCACAACCCTTGCCAGCATGATTGATTGGATCAATACCAACAAGAAAAAGCATATTGTTACCATCGAAGACCCAGTAGAATTCGCGCACTCGCACAAAAGCAGTATCATCAATCAGCGCGAAATCGGGTCAGATACCCAAAACTTCGAAATGGCGTTGCGTGCTGTGTTGCGTCAAGCCCCAGATGTGATCCTGGTCGGGGAAATGCGCGACTATGAAACTATCCGCAGTGCCGTAACTGCCGCCGAAACCGGACACTTGGTGTTGGGAACCTTGCACACCAACAGTGCCCCAGAAGCGATTGACCGTATTGTAGACGTATTCCCCGAAGAGCAACAAGAGCAAATACGCGTGCAGCTTGCTAATAATTTAAATGCGATCATTACCCAACAAATGTTGCCTAAAATAAGTGGCGATGGGCGTGTGGTCGGCTACGAAATCATGATAGCAACCCCTGCTGTGCGTGCACTGATTCGTGAAGGTAAAACCTACCAACTGGTGAGCGTGATTCAGACTGGCGCTTCGCTGGGTATGATTACGATGGATGCCTGCCTTGCCGAACTCTACAAGAAACGTTTGATCACTTTCGAGTTAGGCGAGTCTCGAGCCGTAGATGCCAAAGAATTTAACCGTCTTGCCAAGCTCGGTGAGGTTCCCGCGGGGCAACAGCGCCCAAGTGGACAAGCGGTGGCTCCGGCTCCGGCTCCTGCTAATGGTTTTGGTCGTCGGTGAGTATTTCCCCAAAATTTTTAGGCAAAATACGCTAAAAAATGCCCGAGCCATGCATTGTGTGTAAAACCTCGAAAAATTAAGTTCGTCATGTAATATACCTTTTAACTTAACGCGAGCTATCACTCGTCTAAAAGTGTGTTACACTATAAACATAAATATGAACAACACTTTAGGGAACTTTTTAGGAATGCTTGCGCTGGCAGCCGCTATTGTTATCGGTGCATTTTTGGCTTCAAACAGTATTAAGGAATCGCGTGCAGACGCGGATATTACCGTCACTGGGAGTGCACGCAAAGCCATTACCTCTGATCTTGTGCAGTGGAAGGGTAGTATCTCGGCTGAAAGTAGCAACCTCCAGGCAGCTGCTGCCGAACTGAAAAAAAACGTTGAGCGCCTGCGTCAATTTGTAACCCAAAACAGCAGCGATATCAAACTTGAACTGGCTCCTATCTCGAGCGAGTCGCTCACCTACGAGCGCACCAATATTGACGGCTCGAGACAAACTATTCCGGGTTGGCGTGTGCGTCAGCGTGTCCAAGTCGAGAGCGACCAAGTGCAGGAGGTGACAGCACTGGCGGCTAAGACCGCGGAAAATATGCTTTCTAACGGTATTCCTTTCGAAGCTGACTTGAGTTACCTTTACACCAAACTTGCCGATTTGCGGATTCAGATGCTCGAGGAAGCCACTTCTGATGCCAAAAAACGTGCCGAAGTGATTGCTAAAGGTGCGGGTGTCGGTATTGGCGCACCACGCAATGCCAGAGTTGGTGTTTTTCAAATCACCCCAAAAAACAACCCCAGCGTAGATGACTACGGTGCATTTGATACCAGCAGTATCGAAAAAGAAATTACGGCGGTGGTTTCAGTGGCATTTGTACTGCGTTAAATATGAAAATTCTGAACAGCCATGTGAGATTCTTCAAAATTTATTACTCGTCTGTGACGCATGAAAACCCCTTAAGTAAACGAGTTTAATTCTCATAAATCTTCTCATATACTTACACCCATGGACAGAAAACCATTGGTGCTGGTTGTTGAAGACGAAAAAGACATCGCTCGTTTTATCGAGCTTGAGCTTGCCGCCGAAGGTTACCAAACCGAGGTGGCATTCGACGGTGTAACTGGCTTGTCTAAATTCCGCGAAGTCAATCCAGACCTACTGATTCTGGATTTGATGCTGCCAGTGCTCGATGGTCTCGAGGTGGCGCGGCGCGTGCGTAAAACCAGCAATACGCCAATTATTATTTTAACCGCCAAAGACAGTATTTCCGATAAAGTCGAGGGCTTGGATGCGGGTGCAGATGATTACCTGATTAAACCTTTTAGCATTGAAGAACTGCTGGCTCGAGTTCGCGCTCATTTGCGTCGCGTCAATCCTGCGGTTACAGGCGAGGTGCGCGTTGCCGATTTGGTGATGAACCTAGATGGGCGAGAGGTTTTTCGTGGTGGACGGCGCGTAGAGCTTTCGGCAAAGGAATTTGAATTGCTCGAGCTACTTGCACGCAACCCCGGCAAAGT
>JBKBVO010000245.1:0-2721 GCA_046289535.1 Deinococcales bacterium
AAGAGTAGAGTCTGGGATACTGTTACCAGTACGCTCAAAAAGCTCCCAACCAGCATCGGCGTGTAACCATTCGAACTCGAGTTCACCACTGACCTGCATACCCTCGAGTATGCGCTTTGCAGCAGGAACAACTTCGTGACCTATTCCGTCACCTTCGATCAGACAAATCGTGTGCTTACCCATAAGAGCATCGTAGCCTGAGCAGCAGATTCTAGCAAGTTGTCCCCAATAGGGTGACTATCTACTCTCGAGCGACTCAACGTATTTTTTAATCCCCTCAAGCGCAGTTTTGATCGCTTTTTCTTGAGATTGTACAGCGCGTTTATGCAACCACTTAAAACGCGGCACATAAGTACGGGTGAGGGTTACCTCAGTGCCACCTTTGGCTGGGGCAAACGCCCAAGACTCGGCTACACCTGCAAGCAAAATCGAACCACCCTTGGTCGCCTGAAGCACAAAACCATTGGGCGAACGCACAAACTCATACCGAAATTGAAACCCGCCAAGCAGCACCGAATTATAGGTGAGCTCTAGATACACCCCTTCCGCGGCTTTTGTCGGAGCTGGAATTTTGGCTTTGGGATTGGGAGATAAAAACTGCGCACGAGTCACGGTTTTATCCCATTTAGCACGTTCATTTTGCGGCAGTGCGGCGTAGAAAACCTTTTCGGGTCTGGCACGAATTATAATTTTTTCTGTTTGGGTGATAGGCTGATAACGTTCGCGCTGTTTTTCGAGCCTAGCACGTTTTTTAGGATCTTGCTCAATCAGGGCTTCTTGTTTTTGTTGCATTGCTCCTGGGCGCATCTCCTTGGGGAGTTTTTGCCGGCGCTGCATTTCCTGGAAAGGTGGGCGGTTGCGTGACACGAGGTCTATTTTAAACCACAGCCACGAAAAACAACAAAGTCAAATGTGTCTGCAAGTGACCGAAACTTACTGTTTTTCAAAGCAAAAACCCGAAACGCTAAACTCGAGTTCAAGTTTTGAGCCATCTAATGTGTATGCAGTGACCAATTCGATGGTACGCCCACTGGTAATACCAGAGGTGAGTGTAATCTCGAGTTTACCGGCATGCAGGGCAAAATAGCCGCGCAAACTGGGTTGCCCCCGTACCTTTATGCCAATTTTACCCGCCTTAAACTCAAGCTGTTGCCACACTTGATAGGGCGAAGTCGCCAACCAAGTTCCCTCGAGCTGATGCAGCACCAAAGGCAGTGGTTCCGAACTAACAGGGCTTTGAGATTGAACCATCATAGGCAAGCCTCCTTCGCGAGAGAGTATGGCAGACGAGCGTCACACAAACATCACACGGATGTGAAAAACCATACATAAACGATTGTCACAATTTTCTGACTGTGAGTTTTTTGGGTTGTGCAAATCCTAGAGCTTTATTTAGTAAATCTTCTCGAGGTAAATAAATGCTGTACTAGAGCATTTCTCGAGTCCTGCGCTCAACGTCCCAAAATCGGTAGCCTAGCCGCCCCACAAAGGGAAGCGCTGTAATTTTTCGTTTTTGCAATAGAATTTGCTCATGTTAACCCAGAAAATATTCTTGGTCACCGGTGCAAGTGGCGCAATCGCAGGCTATATCACTGATTCTTTGCAAGGTGCAGGAGCGCAAGTGATCAGGCTCGACCGCAACGCCAAGCCCAACACTGACTTGGTGGTGGATTTAAGCGACCTTACGCAGTGCAGGGCAGGTATTGAGCAAGTTCTCAAAAAATATGGGCGCTTAGACGGCATCGTGCACACAGTAGGCGGCTTTGCCATGCAGAGCGCACAAGCCTACACACCCGAGCTATTACCCCAAATGCTCGAGGTCAATCTGCATAGCACAGTTCATTTGGCGATAGCAAGTTTAGAGGCGCTGCAAGCATCTGGTGGTTTTTTTGGAAGCATCGCTGCAGGACAAGTAGCCCGAGGTGGCGCAGCAAAGACCGCAGCATACACGGCGAGCAAAGGAGCTATGGCACTGTATTTGCAATGTCTGGCGCTCGAGATAAAAGCGGTGCAATTTGGGATTGTATATCCGATGGGAACCGTAGACACACCAGCCAACCGCCAAGCAATGCCTGGTGCCAACACCGAAACATGGGTTTCTCCCCAAGAAATCGGCGAAGCATTTGTGTTCATGGCAAGCCGCTCGAGCCGCGGACGGGTACAAGAAGTGCGGATTTTTGGGGGGTGAAATTTGGAGCTTACAAGGTTCCTGTTGCCTCGAGTTTGCCGTTTTTGACTTCGATAATCACAAGTGGGCGGTTCTGGATTGCGCCCATCTTGAATCGAACAGGACTGGTGACACCGGGTGCAGGTTTACTTGAAAAAGCATCCAAGGCTTTTTTGACCGATTCACGACTTGGGGTTGGACTGCGCTTAATTGCCGCGAGCAAAGCACGGGTTGCATCGTAGGCTTGCATCGCTCGAGCATTGGGTGTAGCACCTCCATAACGGCGCTGGAAGGCTTTGACAAATTGTGCTGTATTTCCCACAGTGCTAGTGGCGTGAAAAAAAGAAAGCATGGTTAAGCCCTCAACGGCTGCTCCGCCTTGTAGCAGTTCTTGGCTGTAGGCAGCACTGCCAGTCAGGGCTGGCAGCTGATGACCGCGCTCGGACAAAAAGCTCGCAATTCGGGCACAATCTTGGGCGGTACCAGACAAGAACACTGCATCGGGGCGTGGGTCATCTTGAAAAATAAGATCATCGGCAGGCAATCCCTTGGTT
>JBKBVO010000246.1:0-2710 GCA_046289535.1 Deinococcales bacterium
GATGCACCTGCACTCTCGAGTGCCGATGTGGGCATCGCCATTGGCACAGGCACCGATGTGGCGATAGAAAGCGCCGATGTGATTTTAATGGCTGGGGACTTGCGCGGTGTGGTTTGGGCAATCGAACTCTCCAAAGCGGCACTAGGCAATATTCGCCAGAATTTATTTTGGGCTTTCGCTTATAACGTGGTTTTAATTCCAGTGGCTGCAGGCGTGCTATTTCCTGTTTTTGGCTGGTTGCTCTCACCTGTTTTGGCGGGTGCAGCCATGGGACTCTCGAGTATTTTTGTGTTGTCCAATGCGCTGCGCTTGCGGCGTTATGAAAGGAGTAATATATGAAAGCTTTTTTTGCTGTATTTGTATTTTTTGCGCTCGCCTATGCACAGCACAATCACAGTATGGGCAGCAAATCCATGCAAGCGCTCGAGCGAGCTTCGGGCAAGACCTTTGATATATACTGGCTTTCGCAGATGATCGAACACCACAACGGCGCGGTTGTGATGGCAAAAGCAGTCTTGAAGAGTGGTCAAGATACTCGAGTCAAAAAAGCCGCACGGAGCATTATCGCCGACCAATCCAAAGAAATAAAGCAAATGACCACATGGCTTAAAACGTGGTACAACACTACCCCAAACAAAAAGCAAATGGCATTGATGCAGCAAGACCTGGAACCGATGATACTTGCCGCATCAGGTGGCATGGCGGGGATGCCCATGGACAACCCCGATAAGAATTTTCTCGAGGGCATGATTGCGCATCACCAAGGTGCGGTGGATATGGGTAAACTCGCGCAGAAAAAAGCGCTTAAGCCAGAGTTAAAAACCTTTGCTGCGCAAGTGATTCAGGTGCAGAGTGCCGAAATCCGGCAATATCAGGCATGGCTAAAAACAATCAAATAGCTCAGGGACTTACGCTCGCTCGAGACAAAATAATTCTGTTATATGCTAACCTAAACCGTGAGTCGTTACCAAACCAAAAGCGGCATTGTTTTGCGCCGCAAAGTCACGCCAACAGGCGATGTGGTCTTGTCGCTCCTCACACCAGAAGGCAAACTGCGCGGCGTGGCAAGAGCAGGCGCAAAAAACGGTCTGGCAGCCAAGGTCAACCTTTTTCACCACTTAACAGCACAAGTCTACCAGCGCCCAAATAACGACCTCGCACTTTTATCGGAAATTATCCTCGAGGGCGCGCTCGAGCGGCTTTCCTTGCCCGAGGTTTACCCCTACGCGCATTGGCTTGCCGAACTTGCCGATAAACTCTATCAAGAAGATGATTTTGTCGGGCAGATGGGTTTTGAGCTTGTTTCGGGTGGATTGCGTGGCTTGGCACGACACCAAGACCCCAACCGTGTAGCAATGGTGATGGCGTGGAAAATATTGGGGTTGCATGGGCTTTTCCCGCGTGTCTCGAGTTGCCCCGATACCGGGGAGAGCGAAGTATCGCGTTTTGATGTGCAGCGCGGTAGTATCAGTGCTCATTCAGGTTTGCAGGTGGGCGAGGATACGATTTGGGAATTGCGCCGTATTCGCAGCGATACCGTGCGCGATGTCTTGGCAAAACCACTGCAAACGCCAATTCGCCAAGCACTGTGGAAAGTGCTCGAGCCATACATTGCTACTCATGTTGGGCATTTGCAGGCTTGGGGGGCATTAAAGCCATTTATGTAATACTTGCTTTAAGTTGACTTGCAAGTGCTCTGAGCGCTCGATCTAAATCACTGACTGTAGTCTCGAGCGACAGCTTGGTATCTTCAGGCAAACCTGCCAACAAGCGCCGCGCTTGACGCAGTGCCGAAAGTGCCCGTTTATTATCACCCGTCATATGACACGCCCTTGCCAAAGCAAACTGGGTCACGGGGTCGTTTGGCTCGAGATAGGCAGCGCGGCGCAGAGCCACCAAGGCTTCTTGTGGCTTTTGCTGCTCGAGTAAATCTAGCCCAAGCAGTGTTTGTGCGTGTTGGCTTTGCACCGCAGGTACAATCGAATCGGACGAAAAACTCGGAGACAATTCAATTGTGGCTTTTGTAGGCAGTCCTGTGACTGTTTGACGCACAGGCAACTCCAGTGTAGAAAAAGACGATTTTTCGGGCAACTGATCCAAGGTCGGAGATTTTTTTGGCTCGAGTTGTGAGCTGGGAATCACAAAGGCATCGCCCTCAAACCAAGGCACTTTGGCAAGATGTGGGGCAAGCTCGGCTTTGGTGACTTTTTGCCATACAATGGCTCCATCTTCAAAAATGGGTTTTAACTGGACACGCTCCAGCGTTTGACGGATTGGTGGCGGGTCGGAGGGTCCCAAGACCAACCAACCACCCAAAGTCAAGCGCTCGGCTAGGCGTTCATAGATACGTTGTGCAGTACGGTTAGAAAAATAAATAGTCACATTGCGGCACAAAATCAGGTCAAAATCGCTAGCTGCACCCCATGTTTCTGCCATTAAATTCAGGGTTTCAAAGCGAACCTTTTCGCGCACTTGAGGCAAGAGCCGCCATTGGTCTTGATGGGCTTCAAACCAGCGTTCACGCCAAGCAGGAGGTGTATCACGGAACGACCATTCGCTGTAAAGCGCAGCTCTGGCTTTCTCGAGGACAGCAGGGTTTAAATCCGTTCCTAAGACCCCAAATGTCCAAGGTTGATTTTGTAGATACTCCAACGCCAAAATTGCCAAAGTATAGGCTTCTTCGCCACTGCTACAGCCTGCAGACCAGAAT
>JBKBVO010000057.1:0-409 GCA_046289535.1 Deinococcales bacterium
AGCGTTTTTTTCTTGTTGCCAAACTGAATCTCTTTACCGGCTATTGACTTTTAGAGAAAAACTTTACAAAGTTAAGCACATTTAATTTATTATTCGCGCTTCCAAGAGCGCTGCACCACCATATCTCCCAAAGCGGGAACAAGGCTCTCCAACCAACAAATCGGGCGATACCACCAAGGTGCAATCACTTCTGGTCGGGGGTGCTCGAGCAAATGCACAATAGCCTTGGCAATAACTTCTGGTCCGGGCATAGGCAGCGGGCGTTTTCCACCTTTGGCGGTCATGGCAGTGCGAATAAATCCAGGAGCAACCAAGGAAACATGAACCCCAGTACCCAAGAGTTCGCGCCGTAAACCAAGGCTCATGCCACGTAAACCAAATTTAGAGGAGCTATACAAACTCGAGGCAG
>JBKBVO010000057.1:419-12638 GCA_046289535.1 Deinococcales bacterium
GGCAGCAATTCGTCCTGCGACACTACCAATATTAATAATATGTCCATTTTTTTCTTGTAGCATTTCTGGCAAAACCAACTGCGACAGCAAAAATGGAGCAAGCAGATTAGTCTCGAGCACGTTGCTGATTTCTGCACTAGAGCGATTCCACCATGCCTGACTACCAGAATCCACGCCTGCATTGTTAATCAGCACTTGTACTACGCCAAATGTAGCTCGGGCGCGTTGCACAAGCCGTTCTAAGTCTTGGGGGTTGCGCACATCGCAGACCACACCAATAACACGTTTGCCCGACGGGTTTATCTCGGCAACAAGTTGACTCAGCACTTCTTCGCGCCGTGCCGCCAACACCAAACGATGACCCCGTGCTGCCAAGGCTCGAGCCGTGGCTTCACCAATTCCACTCGAAGCACCTGTTAGGATGATATGCAATCCGCCGCTTCCTTCGATACTCATGTGGCGCAGTATAAAGGTTTTTTGTAGCAAAAACCTTGGCACAACTTCTGACATCGTCCAAGGTTTTTGTCAGATTTTCCCTGCCTACGCGCCGCCTATGGCAAGCTCTTTCAGACGTACACTTGGTGCCCCTGCACCCACCATTGGACTAAATTTGAGATCTTCACCCACGGCTTGGATACTCAAAAGTAGCTCGAGAAAATTGCCAGCCACAGTAAAATTTTCGAGTGGATAGGCAATTTTGCCATTTTCGATCCAGAAGCCTTCGGCTTGTAAACTAAACTCGCCCGTAATTTCATTGACCCCAGCGTGTGTACCCTTGACCTCGGTGAGCAGCACACCAGCATCAATACCCTGCATCAAATCCTCTTGGGTACCTTGGTTTGGCTCGAGATAAAAGTTAGTTGTACCAATACCAATGGTTCCGCGGTACCCATAGCGCGAAGCGTGCCCTGTACTTTGTACACCGTCCTTGGCTGCGGTTTCGGTGTTGTGCAAAAAGGTTTTCAACACCCCAGACTGAACCACATGAATATCTTGGCTTGGGTAGCCTTCGGCATCAAATGGTCTTGAAGCCAATCCAGCAGGGCGGGTGGCATCATCATGAATGTGCACCAAACTCGAGCCAATCGTTTGTCCAAGTTTGCCCACCAAGGGGCTTTTTCGCTCCTGCACCATTTTGGCGCTAAAAATATCCGAGTATGTACCCAACAGCGATGCCATACATAAATTCTGTATAACGACAGGATATTTACCGGTTGTTGGCATCTTAGCACCGAGCTTAGCAACACTTTTATTGACTGCATCAATTGCGGTGCGCGTTGGGTCAAGCGCTTCAAATTCACGCGAAAACTGCCAGTCAAACGCCATTTTGTTTTGTCCATTTTCATAAACGAGTGGCATTGCGTACTGCACAGCATAATTGGCTTTAAAGTTACGGTCTAAACCTTCGGTATTGGCAACGACCTGTTCTGATTCACCATCGGTGTACGCCATATAAGGCACAGAAACCACACGTGGGTCGGCAGCTCGAGCGGCACGGTCTAATTCGAGTGCCACAGCCACTTTACGATCTACAGTCACACCACTTAAACCTTCGCCATACAAATCGTTAATATGCGGTGGCTCAGGATGAGCAGCAAGGGCAGCGTAACCTTCGGGCGCAACCAAACTTGCATTCTCGAGCGCATTTTCAAGGCAACGCAACAATGCAGCTTCAGACAGATTCTCAGTATAGGAGTAGCCCCAAGCCCCATTTTGCAAAGCGCGCAAACCCATCCCACTTCGTTTTGAAAGTTTAAATTCCGACACTGCACCCGCATAAGCCTGAATGCTGGTACTTTGGTTTTTAGAAGCAAAAACTTCAACACTTGCCCCACGCGCCTTGGCACTATTCAAAACAAAATTTTTTGCGTCAGTAAAAGAAAGCTGTTTCATGCACGACCCCCCACAGTAATTTCTGAAATCAGAATGTGCGGCTGTCCAACATCGGTAGGAATGCTTCCTGAAATACTGCCGCACATCCCTTGACCACGCTCTAAATCCGAAGCCACGCCAACAATATTGTGTAAATCTTTTGCCCCATTGCCCACCAGTGCAGCACCGCGCACAGGTTCGCAGATTTCACCGTCACGGATGATATATCCTTCATTGACAGTAAAGTTATAGTCGCCAGTGCCTGGCGTTACACTGCCGCCGCCCATAGTACGGGCATATAAACCATATTTCACTTGCTTAATCAGACTTTCTGGAGTATCTTTGCCTTGAGTAATGAAGGTGTTTCGCATTCTCGAGGCAGGAGCATAGGTGTAATCTTGTCTACGACCCGAACCAGTACGGCGATACCCTGTTTTCATTTCACCGACTTTATCCACCATATAACCTTTTAAGATGCCATTTTCGATCAAAACAGTGCGTTCGGTTGGCATCCCTTCGTCATCCACATTCAGGCTACCCCACGCACCAGGAATCGTACCGTCATCTACAGCAGAGACGCATTCATGTGCGATTTTTTCGCCAATTTTATCAGCAAAGACACTCGCCTTTTTTTCAATTGCGGTTGTCTCGAGAATATGTCCGCAGGCTTCATGAAAAATCACGCCACCAAAAGCATTACCAATCACAACAGGAATCGTTCCCGCAGGGGCAAAACCCGCATAGAGCATCGCATTGGCAATGCGAGCAGCTTCTGCGCCAATGCGTTCGGGCGCGTCGCCCTCAAAAAATTCCATGCCCATGCTCGCTCCAGGCAGATAAGCACCATCCGAGCGGTATGTTCCATCTTCAGCAATCGCATTGACCGCTATTCTCGAGTAAACTCGCTCATCTTCAACCCAGAGTCCGTCTGAGTTGGCAATCAAAACCCGCTGCACCCAGTCAAAATAGCGCGCATCAATGGTTTTGACATGCCCAGCTCGAGCTGCACTGCTGGCGCGTTGAGCAATCTCCAGTTTGGCAAGTTTTTTGGTCTCGAGCGGATGTTGCAGCACGCGATAGAGTTTTTTTGGTACAGCAATACGAAAATCCAAGCCGCCTGCACCACTCGAATCTACTTCACCGCCATAACCATTGGCTCGGGCAACAGCTTCGGCAATTTGCAGCAAGCCATCCCGCGAGACATCGTTTGTAAAGGCATAAATCACTTTTGTACCATAAAGTGCGCGAATACCCACACCGTAATCGTTACCTCCAGAGACATCTTTGACTTGACCATTCAAAAGATGCAGCGAACTGGTAACACGATCTTCCAAAAAGAGGTCTGCAAACTCTGCACCGCCAGCGCGGGCACGCAATAAAACCTCACCAACTAGATTTTGCTCGAGCATAGTTTCTCACTGTACTTGAAGACAATCTACAGTTCCATTTACATCTGCAAGTTGCGAACCCTTCGTACGACCCACTGTGTGAGGTCTCGAGCCCCAGTCCTGAAGCATTTGCGCACGTGACAGCTTTTTGCCAAACTGGGAACACGATAAAAACAAGCCACTTGAAACTCATCGAGCTTTAGCCGCGTAATGGTGCTTATGTCTGAAATCAAGATTTATAAAGCGCCGCACACTCAAGTACCAATATTGACTGGGGCTGCCGAACACGAGGCTTGCGGACGGCTCATTCGAGACCGGGCATTGTGGTGTGCTGGGGTTTCGCTCGAGCCTGTCCCCTTTCTTGATTTAGCCGTGATCTTGCCTATCCATATCAAAATGGTTTTGGATATCGGCAAGATTTACGGCTTTGATGTCACTCGAGAACGCGCCAAAGAAATCGCGCTCGAGTTAATGGGCACGATAGCACTCAACTATGCAGCTCGAGTGGCAACACGCGGCGCGATGAAAGCCGTTCCTGTTTTAGGGGCGTTGGTCAATGCCCCAATTGTTTATGCCACGACCTTAACTTTAGGTGGGTTAGCAGAGCGCTATTTTCGGGCACGTCGTCCAGAATTACCTGCGCTCGAGGTCAAATTGCAGCAGGAATTGCTTGCCAACGCCAAAAGTGCTGCCAAGCAACTTGATTGGCGTACTATTTTGCGTGGACTTGCAAAAAATAAAAAACCATGATTCAAAAAACACCGCTGCGGCATGCAACTGCAGCGGTGTTTTCGGTATTTTTAGCTCTCGAGTGCTTGGGTCTTGCGCCCTGAACCACGACGGCGGTTGTTGCGTTTTTGCACGGCAGTGGTTGCGGTGTTTTCGCTCGGTACTTTGGCAGCTTCTTGGGTCATCAATACAGGACCTGCACTGGTGCGGTTTGCATTTCGCTCCAAGGCTTGTAATTGGCGCTGCCTGAGCGATTCAATCCGACTGGCTCGAGCTGCTGCATCAGCCACGGGTGCTCGAGATACATCTGGGGCGGCTTGTGCACGGCGCGGCGCAGACGCTTGCGGCTGACGCTGCACATGGTTTGGCTTTTGGTCTTTTTGATGTTGTGGTTTAGGATTGTGGCGTGGTTGGGTTTGCTGGCTTGAACGCAAAACTGGGCGCGATACCTCAAATTCGGGATTGTCGCCCTCGAGTTCAGCAAACTGAGCGCGCGTCCATTCACCAAAATACAATTTTCTTGCAGTAATTCGCACAGGTCGCGGGTACTCGGTGCGTAAGCGATGCCCTAAAACCACAACCCCGCGCTTTGGGGCACTTGAACCAACACTGGGTTTAGCACCAGTGTTTGCGCCCTGTTTACGGCGGCGCAATCTACTCATGGGAGACTCCTTTTGGTGAAGCCACAGAACGGCTTCACGGGTCGCGGGTCTGGTTTTATGCAGCACAACCCGCACAATGCTACCTAGCTTAAAAACCCGACCAAGACGGGTTTTCCACTGATTTGGGGTAAAGACCAGTTCTTCACCCAAGTCCTCTCGGTTCAAACTACCAATCGCGCCATTTTCAAGCACAATCTCGAGCGCAAACTCGCTGATTGAAACAACCACACCGCGCATCGGGTACGTTTGATGCAGCGCAGCGATAGCTTGAAACTGAAACAAGCTGGTTTGCGCTTCGATAGCACGTTGCTCGAGACGTTTTAAAGGGAGCGCCAAATTCGGCAAGGTCTCGATGAGCTTCTCGCGCTTGCGTTGCGAAAGCTTGGTGGCGCACCAGCCCAAAATTCGCAGGTTGAAAAAGTCCACTGCCTTAGAGAGTGGGTTTTCAAGACTGAGACCATCGGTGGGCACATGACTATGAATCGCTTCAATACGCTCGGATTTGGTTAAACGCTGTTTTAAGGTGCGAATTGCAATGCTATCTGGGTCAAAACCATTTGAGCGCTCTAAGGCTGCAGGTAATTCTGAACTTGATGCGCCTGGAACGCGGTAAAGCGCGATGACATCCGAAGCCGCAATCGCAGTTGCACATAAACGCTGCGCTAGGGTTAGCGCGGTGTTCAATCCCCCGATTTGATCTAAAAGTTCTGTTTCGTTTTGCGTGGCGTTTTTAAAGATTTCAGCAATCGCAACCACACTCGGACGCACCACGTAATTCACCAAGTCGCCTTTTGCTGTGGTTTCGATTAAAACCGATAAACTTAAGCGCTCGCTGCTTGGAGTGAACTGTAAATCGGCTAGCAATGGCGCAGGAAGCATTGGCAATTGCTTCTCACCCAAATCCACCGAAGCGCCTCGCTCAAGAATTGCTTGCTCAAGCGCAGTGGCTTCATCGATCCAATAACCAGAATCTGCATAGTGAATTGCCAACAAAACATTGCCATTGCCAAGTGGCTCGATTTGCAATGCCGTCTCTAAACCCGGTAGCGCATAAACACGCTTCCCACGCAAGTCTATTCGACCTTTTAAATCTTTTGCGGTAATTTTGCCAAGCTTGCTTGCCTGGGTCAAGACTTCCTTGGAAAATTCGGTCGGAAGCCCAAGCCGGGTGATAATCGCAGCGCGTTCAGAGTCCACCGAGCCCGAATCGCCAAGCACCTCTTGGACTCGAGCAACAGCTTCGTCTTCACCCGTGTCTTCGGGGTAAAGCGGTTTAACCACCAAACGTGTCCCCGCGACCAAACCTGTTACTTCAAGCGCGATTGCGGGCAAATTTGCCTCGTCAGGGCGCAATAACGCATAACCACGCTTAAACTCGAGCGTTCCAGTCACAGTTTGACGGCTGCGCTCCAAAACACGAATAACCTCACCCGTGCTTTGAGGAACACGTTGTAACTCGCGCGCCACAACACGATCACCATGCCAAGCGAACAACAGATTTGCTGCTGGTATCAGCATCGGACGCAAACCAGGCGTGTCTGGTATCAAGCAGCCCGAACCATCAGCCCGAACCTCGAGCCGCCCGACAACAGGGACAAGTTCACGGCTGGCTTGAATGATTCCCCTTTTTAGACTGGATAATTCTTGGCGCTGCATGAGTTGCAACACCGCTTCCTCTAACCCTTTACGCCCACCAAGATGGCGCAACACCTGGGCATCTAATTCGGTACTTAGGTCACGCAACAGCACACCACCTGGGGTAGCGCGAACCTGTTCCAAGATATCCAGGTACGGGTTGTAAAGAGTGGCTTGGTAGGAAAATAAATATTCCTTGGCTTCGCGCCGCAGACGCACTTGCTTTTGCGGCACTACTTCGACTTTGGGTGCACCGGTCTCGAGATCATTACTTGGTGCTTCTGGTTCAACAACCGTTTCGATAAGCGCCTTGGGTTTACGCCCCCGGACTTTCGGCAGTGCTGCCTCTGCGGGCTGTTCCACATTTGCTTTGGGTCTACCGCGCTTTTTAGGAGGGTTGAGGGGCGCGGCAACCGCTTCGGGGATAACTTCAGGCAGTACAGGACTTGGTGTTTCTGGGTCGAACGATTGAACGTTAGACAGTACAGGTACGGCAACCTTTTTTCTACCCCGCGCTCTGACTACAACTTCCTGTGGTTCGGAAGGTTTGGTGGCTGACTTACGACTGCGCTTTGCGGGAGTGGAAACTAGCGGACTTGCTTCCTCAGTGAGGGCAAAGGGTGGCGTTGGCGTTTCGCTTGCTTGTTTTTTACGGACAGTTCGGACAGTGTTTGAGGTGCTAATGAGGACTCCTTACGCAGCACCGCTGTCGCGTGCGTAAGACACGCGGCGCGAAATGCGCGTTTTTGGTTTGGCGGTTTTGGGCTTTAAAAAACCTAAAACCAATCGCTTTGCAGTATAGCACAAATTCTACTCAAGTAAATCGCGCAGGTATTGAGGTATTGGAATAGCACGTTTATCCAAGTCTGTTGCAATGTGTTCACTCGAGCCTTCTGCAACTAAAGCGCCATCAGACACACGTTCAATGGCATATTCAAAACGCACCATCCGCGATTTAAGTGCTCCGACTCGAGTGGTGATAAGCAGTTCTTCGTCGAAGAGTACAGGATAACGATACTTAATTGCTACACCAGAAACCACAAGCAACACCCCACGTTGTTCGACTTCACGGTATGGCAAGCCGAGTTGTGTTAAAAATTCGACTCGTCCCATCTCCAGCCAGACCACAAAATTGCTGTGATGTGCAATTCCCATTGCGTCGGTTTCTGCATAACGAACACGAAACCTTGTTTGGCATTGTTTTACGGATTGAGACACTCGGTCATCATAACAAAAGAATTAAAAACAAAAACTGCGATGCAATATGTGTCATAATCGGCTCACATGGTTGGGCGACGCTTTTTTTTGGAGTACGGGCAATGCTAAGGGGAAACGTTGCCGATTTTCCACTGGTTGGCATCTTGCAAATGCTTCAGCGCGATTCACGTACAGGTTCGGTGCGTCTTGATTATGGTCAGGGTGCCTTCATTGGTGTTGTCGCGGGGAAATTGGTCTATGCGGTCTTCGCGCCTTCTAAAGGTGAACGGGCGCTCAGCTTTATCGCAAGTTTTAAAAACGCAAACTTTGAGTTCTTAGAAAATAAGCTGCCAAGCGAGCAAAATATCCAGCGCCCCACTGGGATACTACTACTTGAACTGCACGAAGAAAATCAGCAATGGAAAAAAATCCAAAATTATCTTAAAAACTGGATGCTCGCTCCGCAGTGGTACGGCAAAAAACCCGATTCCGATAACCCCGAGCGACTCAAGTTGATTCAAATGATTGATGGAAATACTTCCATCGAAGATATTTTACATCGCTGTGATTTACCACCGCGCCGCAGCGCCGAGATTCTGATCGAATTCATCAACGAACGCTTGGTGGTATTAGGCAGTCCTCACCAATTTGTGCAGACCAAAGAACTGATGGTACTGCCTATTTTTTCTCCAGATGAAACCACTATTTTTGTAGACCAGACCCTCTATAGCGAATGGAAACGAATTTTTGGGGTCGTACTGGCAACAATCGTGACACCCAAAGGCGATAAACAGATGTACCGCGTCAAAGGACGAGAAAATAGTCACGGACGGGTGCAAGTCCCAGATTTGGCTGTCAAAAAACTGAAAATTGCCAGGGGTATTCAAGTCAAGGTAATCCCTTCAGGGGGTACTCGCTAGGATACCAGCCTCCTGCTCGACCGCCACGCCACACCCATTTGGCATTCGGACAATTTTTTAGGGCAATGACAATATCCTCCAGTGGCACACGTGCCACAAACCGAGTGCGACTGTGCCAAACTGGCAAATATGCCCAGCCAACGCGCTGCACAAGCCTATGTGCACGGTTTACCGCTAAATCGAAGACAGCATCGGTCATCGTGGAAGCCCTAAACCAACCCGTGCTCCACCTTGAGCTAAATTTTCGGCTTTGACCTTTCCACCATGAATCTCGGCAACCGCAGCAACAATAGCCAAGCCTAAACCAGTCCCATGCCCCTGTTTCACAAATGGTAGAAAGGCTTCGGGGAGCAAACTCGGCAAAAATCCTGTTCCGGAATCTTCGAGCCAAATCCAACACAACGCTTCGTTTTGCTCGAGTACAAATTGTTTTGCTGCACCACCGTGGGTTTGGGCATTTTTATAGAGGTTATCGAGTGCAAGCTCGAGCAAATCACGCTCGGCATACACGACTGCATCTCCTACTATGGGCAACTCAAAATTGGCTTCCAAAAAATCGCGCAATACCACTTGTTGCCCTCGCGCTTTGCCACGCCCCTCAAGTCGAGCTAAAGTCAGTAAGGAATCGAGGATTTTCTCGGTGCGTTGGACCGCCACCAACGCTTGGTGCAGCGCTTCGGGTTCGTTTGGATAACGCTCCAAGACCTCGAGATAATTTCTGGCTGCCGTCAGTGGGTTTCGCAATTCATGCGAAGCATTAAAGGCAAAACGTTTAGCCACTTGTTCTTGTAGCTTTGCCCGTTCTAGGCTTTGGCGCAAATCTTCAATCAAACTGTTGACCGCAACCACAGCAGGTTTGAGTTCTGGTAGTTCAGACGGCTCGAGCCGTTCTAGCCGCCCCGCGCTGCGGGTCGCAATTTGACTTGCAAATCGTTCGAGTGGCAAAAGGGTTCTACGGATACCCAACCCCCCAAGAAAAAGTGCCAAAGAAAAAAGTGCTACTGCCCACAACCAAATGCTCTGCTGATTCAGCCTACCCACTTCGAGTGGCTCGAGTTGACCAGCAGAATAGCGGAGCAAGTTTGGCTCGCGCGTCGTTTGCAATTGTGCCAAGGTGAGCGTTTTGGCAGCAATCGGAACCGGCTCGAGCCTGGGTTCGGGCACGGCTGGAACAACATCAAGATTTGAGGTCTTTGGGTTGCTTGATGGCGCTGGTGTGGTTCTGACTGCAGCGCTTGGCAAGGTTGGCGACACAGTCACTTGCGGCACTTGTGGAGGTTGTAAAACTTGAGCAGCGGTATCTGTATTTGGCACAAATTCGAGATTGGCAGTTTGTGTTTGCATCATCCAAATGGTGAGTGCAATGAGCAAAGCAGCCAACACCAAAAAATAGAGCAAAAGCCTGAAACGCAGCGTCACTGATTTACCCTCAGCGCATAGCCAACACCGCGCACGGTCTGAATAATGTTGGGTGCACCCAAACTGCGACGCAACCCCGCTACCAAAGCATCCAAGGTATTTGGATCTACTTCTTCGCCCCAGACAGCACGCATCAAGACTTCACGCGTCATTACCCGTTGCGGATGCTCAAACAAAACCTGCAGTAGTCGAAACCCTTTTGGGGTGACCTCGAGTACACGACCTCTGCGCCGTGCTTCTAGCCTAACAAAATCTAGCACCACATCCGCAAAACTGCTGCGCTGGATTTCGCTTTTACTGCGGCGTAGAAGCGCTTCGATACGCGCCAGAATCTCCGATAAGCTATAGGGTTTAACCACATAGTCATCCGCCCCAGCCTTTAAGCCACGCACTTTGGCACTGGTTTCATCCAGTGCAGTGAGCATCATAATCGGCACCGAACTGCGCGTACGAATTTGCTCGAGTATGCCAAATCCATCTGTTCCCGGTAAAACAATGTCAAGCAGCACTACGTCCGGGAGTTGCTCGAGCAAGCGTAAACCGATATTGCCATTTTCGGCTTCCAGCACCTCGAATCCTTCAAGTCGTAGCCCCAAAGCCAGCGACCCGCGCACATCGAGGTCATCTTCGATTATCAGCACTCGAGCTTTCATGCACAGTATTTTAAGGCGTGAATCTGAAATAGAGCTGAAATTTTTTGGCGCTGCTGTTTGGGAGGGAACAGCAGCGCTCGCTAGAGTGTACAGCAAACGTTTGCAGTTCAAATGGTCATCTGTCACATTGTCAATAAATAATCTGTGTCATGCCGCCTTGGATGCCACTTGTTGGCTTTGGTTTGTACTGTGCCAACTTGCTTTTAGGGATGGGCTTGCAACTGCGGCTTTACTCTCTGCACAAAGCACGTTGGGTACATCATGTGCTTTATTTTTTGGTATTTATCAGTGCCCTTGCCAGTCTTTTCTCGAGTAACCGTTGGTGGGCATTGATGCCCACACTTGCTTGTCTTGGCTTGCTGCCTCGATTTAAAGGCGGAACAAAGCAGCATCTGGGATTGAGTTTTACAGGGTTTTTTGGGTATCTATTAGTCATTTTGTGAATTTTCATTCTCGAGAAACGCAAAAAGGCTATAGTATCGCATGGATTTTTTTGAGGTGCTTCGCAACCGCAAGACCACCAATGGACCATTTGACCCGCGACCAGTTTCCAGAGAACACCAAAAAATACTCCTTGAAGCTGCTTCGAGAGCACCGAGTCATTTTAATTCCCAACCGTGGCGTTTTGTTGTTGTCGAAGATAAAGAACGCATCCTGTCTATCGCTGAAATTGCAGGTTCTTCGATGGAGCGTTTAATTCAAGAGGGCATCTTTTTTGAGCGTTACCGTCCGTACTTTCGCTTTTCCGAAGCCGAACTCGAGGCGCGTGGGGACGGAATACATTTTGACCAGCTCCCCGGTCCGTTGAAGCCTTTTGCCAAACAAGTGATGTCGCCGGCAGGGATTAGTATTATGCGCAGCCTTGGTGTACCCAAAATTTTAGGCAAAGACAACCGTGAACTTGTCGCTGGCAGCCCCTTACTGCTTGGCGTGATGCTCGATAAACAGGAGTACAAACCAGGTGCGCTCTCTGGTTTTTATAGTATTTTTGGCATGGGCGCAGCAATGGAAAATATTTGGTTAACCACCCATGCCTTGGGGATGGGCATTCAATTTATCAGTACCCCAATGGAGATTCCAGAATGTTGGGATGAAGTTAAAAAAATACTTGCTGTGCCAGATCAGCTCGAGTTAATGGCGGTGTATCGCCTGGGTTATGTCAAAGAAGCCCAGCGCCGCCCGAGCATTGATTGGAGTAGCCGCCATCGGAAAAAGCTCAGTCAATACGTATTCAGAGAAACCTGCAACACACCTGAAAAAGACTAGTTTGTAGCAGATAGAGTTATAGTTGCAAACCCAATTCCACGAACTCGACATTTTCACCAAACCGAGGCATTATGGAGTACAGCAAGCAAACAAAAAACAAAGCTCGAGGGGCGATTAAATGCCTCGAGTCGTAAGTGTAGGTACGGCACTTCCCAACCACAAAGTCTCGCAAGGTGCAGTGCGCCATCTCATTGGGGCGATATTTAAGAGCACCTCACGGGATCTCGAGCGCTTGTTAGCAGTGTTTGACAATGGACACGTCAAAAGCCGGTATCTGTCGGCTCCACTCGAGTGGTACTACGAGTTGCGCTCTTGGACAGAACGCAACCAGATTTATACCGAAGTTGCACTTGAGCTTTCTGAACGCGCCGCAAAAATAGCACTCGAGAAGGCTGGGATAGCAGCGCAGGATTTACATGCCATTTTCTTTGTCTCGAGTACAGGTTTAGCAACACCGAGCTTAGATAGCCTGTTAATC
>JBKBVO010000058.1:0-12611 GCA_046289535.1 Deinococcales bacterium
AATACCACAAAAACATAGTGCCACTGGGCATCGATGGAGGGGAAAACCGTCACAAAAAATCTCACTGCCAGGGCAAAACCTGCCACTTTAGAACCGATCGATAAAAACGCTACCACCGGCGTAGGCGAACCTTCGTAAACATCGGGAGTCCACTGATGAAAAGGCGCAAACGCAACCTTAAAACCAAATCCCACCAACACAAATAGCGCCCCAACTGTCACAATGGCGGTATTTGTGGACGTTGCAGCAAATGCTGCTTTAATTCCAGCAAGCGCAAAAGTGCCCGTTCCACCAAAAATAAGTGCGATGCCAAAAATCAAAATCGCACTAGCAAACGAACCCAACAAAAAGTACTTTAAACCCGCTTCTTCGGATTGTTTGTTGTCCTGAAAACTCGAGAGAACATACACACCAAGGCTCATGACTTCAAAGCCAATCAACATTACAACGAGGTCTCTGGCATGAACCAGCAATATTGTGCCACAAATCGCGTAAAGCAATACAGCATAAAATTCTGCGGGCATTGAACCAGCACGGATAATCGCATCGCCGCTCGAGGCAATTGCAGCAATACCAGCCAGAATCAACACCACACTAAATGCCAGCGCAAAGTTATCGGCAACATAAGCACCATTAAAACTCGAGAGGTTTTGGTTCCACAACGCCACAATCCAACCCAAAGCCACCACCAAACCCATTGCACTTAAGCCAGCAATGCCGCGCCTTGTGGTATAAAATGGCAGCACCGTCGCAAAAACTGCAGTCAATAACACCGCCAAAACGGGCATCAGCGATAGCACACTAATATCGGGGGGAGTCATAGATTCACCTTGGCAGATACCACTTTTTGATTCATGAATTCACCTTTTCTCGAGGTGCGGCTTGAAATAAAGCTCATTTTTGCGCCTCTGAGATAATTCCAAATTGCTGTGCAACAACAGGTTTAACCAACTCCAAAGCAGGAGTGCTGTAGACCCCTAGAATGACCACCAAAGCAACAACAGGGACCAGCACACGCCATTCTTTGTTGCCGAGATCGGCAACGTGATGCGATGGTACTTCGTACCAGGTGCGTTGATAAGCATAAAGCGCAAAAGCGGCGCTCGCGACTACCGTTGTTAGCGCCAAAGCTGCCGCCCAAGGGTTAGCTTGATAAGCACCAAGCAAGATACTGTATTCACCAATAAAACCAGCCAAACCCGGCACGCCAATACTCGCAAACCACAAGAGCAGCGCCACACCCGCAAAAGCGGGAGCTGAAGCCGCCAAACCACGTACCCGCCCAATCTCGAGGGCATGATCCAAGGCTTTTTCTTTGCCTTCTAGACCGCCTTCGAAAGCAATAAAGCGCCGCTCGAGCATCCCAACCACCAAAAACAGCGCAGAGGAGTAAATCCCTTGGAAAGCAAGTAAAAGCATCGCACCGCTTATGCCTGCAGGGTGCAGACTAAACACACCGAGTGCAACCAGACCCATGTGTGAAATTCCTGCATAAGCAAGCAGGCGCTTGAAATCAGTTTGGGCAAAAGCAATCCATGCACCATAAAGCGCAGTAAAGGCAGCCAGCCCCATCAGCCAACCTTGAGCTGCTTGGATTTCGCTACCAAACATTGGGGTAACAAAGCGAAACAGTGCATACCCGCCCACCTTATAGAGTGTACCCATTAAATCCGCGACCCCGCTAGGATGATTCTGGGCATGGAATTCTGGCAACCATGCGTGCATTGGGAATAATGGCGTTTTCACTGCCAGTGCCAACAAAAAGCCAAGCAGCATAAATACCTTGGGGTGAATCGTCAATCCAAAAACATTGACATCCGCCATCGGCAAGCGCAATCCACGCACGATATCCTCGAGCAAAAATGACGGCGAACCTGTCATCAAACGCAGCGCGATAATCGAAACCAACATCAACAAGCCGCCAAAAACCGTATACAGCGCCATTGTGGTGAGGGCTTGAATACGCTTGGCGCGTCCATAACGCCCCAGTAAAAACAGGCTAGGAATTAAAGTGCCTTCAAAAAACACATAAAAAAGGATTAAATCCCTCGCCGCATAAATCCCCAAAATACCCGTCTGCATCGCCAGAGCCAGAGGATAAAAAGCGTTCAATTTGCCATCGTCTCGAGTGGTCAAGTAATACAGACCAAGCGGCACCATAATGCAAGTGACCAGCGATAGCAGAAGCGAGACTCCATCGAGCGCCACAGCGTACTTGATACCCAGTTCGGGTAACCAATCAGTCACAAATGTCATGGTTTTGAGGTCAGTACCAAGCCAAATATAAACACCGATTGCCAAGTTAATTATTCCCACAAAAACCGCAAATTTGCCTCGAGCTGCCTTGGGAACAGCTAAAGATACAAGTGCTGCTAAAAGCGGCAAAAAGATGAACACATGCAATACATTGCTCATGCAAACCCCCGCAAAATCAGGAAGCCTAAGAGCGCCACCGTGCCAATCAGCACCGCCATAGCGTAACCTCGTGCAAAGCCTGCCTGCCACACACTCAGGCTGCTTCCGGCTTCGCCCACCTGTTCACCAAGCCATTGCCCCCCGCCTTGAACTGCGCCCTTGTCTACCAAACCAAGGAATGTGGCGGCTACTCGGGCAGGGTTACCCAAAACCCAGTCATAGACCTTATCCAAAAAAAGCGCATTTCTCGAGGCATGACCAAAGCTATTTGGCATTTCTGCCACAACTTTTGCCCCATCGCGCCTAAAGAAATAGTTGCCAACAAAGTAACCCACCAAAACCGCAACAATGCTGAAAATCAGCGGTACAAACTCCACAACACCCTCGAGTTTGACCATCTTTGGTGCATTGTGCGCAACCTTCTCGAGAAACGGCTCGATGAGGTTCACATTCTTGCCCAGGAAATGCGGCAGACCGATAAAACCACCCACAACACTCAAACCCGCCAAAACCAAAAGCGGGGTAGTCATAATTGCACCAGATTCGTGTGGATGCGCATGCCCGCGGTATTCACCCAAAAACACCAGTGCGTACCAACGCCACATATAGGCGGCAGTCATTGCTGCCACAATAACCATCACTGCAAATAAAAACACCGTTGCAACCTGATCGAGAAAAGGATTTTTCAGCACAGACTCGAGAATTGCGTCTTTGGAAAAAAAGCCAGACAAAAGCGGTACACCCATAATCGCCAAGGCGCCAATAAAACTCACCAAATGCGTGGTTGGTAGCACCTTGCGCAAACCACCCATCTTGCGCACATCTTGCTCGCCTTCGAGCGCATGAATCACGCTACCCGAAGACAAAAACAAAAGTGCCTTGAAAAAAGCATGTGTAAGAACATGAAAAATCCCTGCCCAATACGCACCACAACCCACCGCCACAAACATAAAGCCGAGCTGCGAAACCGTACTGTACGCTAAAATCTTTTTAATATCGATTTGCGCCATCGCCGAAATCGCACCAAAAACGGCAGTAGCAGCCCCGACCCAAGCCACCCAGCTCGAGGCAAGCGGGGCATTGGCAAAAAGCTCGGATGCCCTCGCAACCAAGTACACACCAGCCGTAACCATCGTTGCTGCGTGAATCAAAGCCGAAACTGGCGTTGGACCCGCCATTGCATCGGGTAGCCATGTCGAAAGCGGTAACTGTGCGCTTTTGCCAGCCGCACCAAGCAGTAGGAACAAGCACGCCAACTCGAGACCAGGTGCCCCAGGCGCGACTAAATTAGTGGAGACCTGCCCAACCAAAGGAACATTGACCGAGCCAAACGATTCCTTGAGTTCGTGCAGATTCAGTGTGCCAAATTCCTTGAACAGCAAAAACATCCCGAGCATCAAAAACGCATCGCCAATACGGTTGACCACAAAAGCCTTACGCGCTGCATCGGAGTTGCGAAAATCCTTGTACCAAAAACCAATCAACAAAAACGATGCTACACCCACACCTTCCCAGCCGATAAACAAAATTGGCAGTGAATCGCCAAGCACCAGCACCAACATAAAAGCAATAAAAAAGTTCAGATAAGCAAAAAATCTCGAGAACCCATCGTCGCCGTGCATGTAACCAATGGCAAAAACATGGATTAAAAACCCAATCCCAGTAATGATTAGGGTCATCAGGCTCGAGAGTTGATCAAGTGCAAAGCCTAGATATAAGCCCTTGTTTTCACCACCTACAAACGGCAAAAACTCCCAAAGCTGCACATGCCACTGCTTGCCTTCGGCTAAGCCTGCAGTTCCAAAAAAGCCAAACACCGCCAGCACAAAAGAAGCCAACACCATCGCGCTTGCTAAGTACCCCGATGTCGGCTCGGGCAGCCTCTTGCCAAAGCCAATCAGCAAAACCCACCCTAAAATTGGCGGCAAAATCATGAAATAAAATAAATTCTCCACTTTTTCCTTTCAGCTCTTGGCTACTCAGCTTCCGGCTGCGAGCAGCTCGTGACTAGTAAGAAGCCTTTACCCTTTTAAGCTCGAGAGTTCATCCACATTAGTCGAAGCGCGCTTGCGAAAAATCGCCACGATGATACCCAAACCAATCGCCACTTCCGCTGCCGCCAACGTCAGGATAATAAACACTGCGCTTTGTGCCTCGAGATTACCCCATGCTCTTGCAAAGGCGACCAATACCAGATTTGCGGCGTTGAGCATGAGTTCCACACACAAAAACATCTGAATAACACTGTGGCGCATTAAAAAGCCCACTGCTCCAATCGAAAATAAAATTCCCGCCAAAGCGATGTAATATGGGGTTTCAACCATGTTGTTTCACCTCTTGGGAATTTTTTTGACGAGAGAAAAAAACTTGTATCATGCGACAACCTCCTCGGGTGTGTGTGTCGCCTTTTCATCCAAGGTCTCGCGCTGCTGCTTGGCTTCGGGTTCACGTTTGACAAGGGCAACCGCACCAACCACAGCAATAATTAAGAGCAAAGAAACAGCCTCGAAAGGGAGCAGGAACTTGGTAAACAAGACTTCACCAATCGGACCGGGATTTCCACCTTGCAGGGCTTTTGAGGCTTCCTCGAGCTTCTTGGGGGCTTTGTACAAAAAGGCGCTGTACGCGAGTGCTCCCGCCAGCACCACACCACCAGCAATGGCAACGGGGGCAAGCCAAGGCAGTGGATCTTCGGGTTCTTCGGGATACTGTGCATTAAGCAGCATAATCACGAACAAAAACAGCACCATAATCGCGCCGGCATAGACAATCACTTGCACACTTGCTAAAAATTGCGCCTCGAGCGTGACAAAAACGCCTGCCAACGCAAGCAGCGTACCCACCAAGGAAAGCGCAGAATAAACTGCATTTTTCCAAAAAATGGTGCCAAGCGCTCCAGCAATGGCAAGCAGCGCAAGCAGCACAAACACTACCATGCCCTCACCTCCAACACGAACAAGTTTTTCACCGTTTCACCGCTTCCTCTTTTGCAAAGTTAACTCGAGTTGGACTCGAGCGCCCAATGCTGTCACCAGCATCACGCTCGAACACCTGGGTTCCTACTCCAGAAGCAGGCAGGCTCGAGACTCTCTGTGATGGATTTTGAATCGCTGCAAGCGCTTCTGCTACTTCTGCCCTTGGAGTGATGGTGTAGCCAGACCTAAGCGGCTTATTTTTGGCTTTTGCCTCGCGGCGCAGCGGCTTAGTAGCTTCGGCGGTACCAACAAGCATATCTTCTTTAGCATAAACAAAATCGCGGTATTTGTAGTCTGCAAGCTCGAATTCTGTGCCGAGGATAACTGCTCCAGTGGGGCAAGCTTCCTCGCACATACCACAGAAAATACAGCGCAACATATTGATTTCGTAAACGCTGGCGTACCTCTCCCCTGCCGAAACGGTTTTTTGTGGCGTGTTTTCGGCGGCTTCAACATAGATCGCGTACGCAGGACACGCGGCGGCACACAGCGAGCAGCCAATGCACTTCTCTAAGCCATTGGCATGCTTGGTGAGAATATGCCGCCCACGAAAACGCGGTTGCAGACGAACTGGCGCTTCTGGGTAAGAAACGGTCAGTGGTTTTTGGAACAATTTGCCAAGGGTTGTACCCATTCCTTTGGCGATCTCGAGAACACCCATGTTAAAAACCTCCGCATCAAAAATTCTAAAATCTGAAATAAATTATTTGCGCCCAACCGTAGGAGCGGGTCTTACACCCTCCTCGCCTGCACATAGGCTCATTTTCGAGACTATTGAATTTCATTGTCCTCATTTCCTGGAATTCTTCAAAAACTTCCAAAATCATTGTGCTTTAGTCTCCCGCATTGACTTGAAGCCCACGTCGCCTCGGACTTCTCGAGGTCAAGGCAAAAATCAGCACAAGCGCTACCAAGCTCATCCCACCCAAAATCCAAGGGGTTTCTTTTGGGAAATACCCCCTAAAACCAGCCGCAAGAAGGGTATTGCCAAGCGCAACTGGGAACAGAAACTTCCAGCCGAACTGCATGAGCTTGTCGTAACGCATGCGCGGCAGCGTGGCACGCACCCAAATAAACACAAACAAGAACACGCCAATTTTTGCATACAGCCAAATCAGTGGAATATTGCCAATATTGATGCCGCCAATCTCGAGATTCGGTCCTTTATAACCACCAAAAAACAGTGTTGCCATCAGTGCCGAAGCGGTAATCATGGCAACGTATTCTGCCATTTGGAACAGCGCCCACTTGATGCTCGAGTATTCGGTCAAAAAACCCGCCACAAGTTCTTGTTCGGCTTCGGGTAAATCAAATGGCGAACGGTTTGTTTCTGCAAATGCGGAGACAAAAAAGCACATAAAACCCATGCATTGAAACAAAATAAGCCAACCGTTTTGAGTTTGCCAGTTGACAATCTCGAGCAGGTTCATGCTACCCACCAAAATCAGCAGCCCTAAGACACTTAAACCCATGCCAAGCTCGTAAGAAATCACTTGGGCACTAGCGCGCAAGCCACCCAAAAGTGGGTATTTACTCCCAGATGCCCAACCACCCAAAAAGATGCCGTATACGCTCATGCTGGTAATCCCCAAGATAAATAACAATCCGATATCAAGGTTAAATACCCAAGGGTCGGTACCAAACAAACTACCTTTTGGACCAGCAGGGATTGCACCAAATGCAGTGAGCGACATCGTGATAGCGATTAACGGCGCAAGCCAATAAACAAACTTATCGGCGAGTGTAATGTTGACATCTTCCTTAAAGATGCTCTTTACGGCATCGGCAAGTGGCTGCATTAACCCAAGTGGACCAACGCGGTTTGGACCTTGGCGCATTTGGAAACGCCCAAGTAAGCGGCGCTCGATAAGGGTCATATAGGCAAAGGTGGTGAGCAACCCAAGTGCTACACCCACAGCTTTCAGTAGAACAACGAGAATCTCGAGAACCATATTAATCGTCTCCCCCAGCCATTACCGCTATTTTGACACCAGCAAGCGCTCCTGGCAAATCCGTACCCAGGGCTGGTAGTGTTGGCGCAGTCACCGATTCGTCTAAACGCACTACCACATTGCGAGCCTTGCCGTTTACTTCAACTTCAACCTGATACCCATCGCGCACGCCAAGACGTGTGGCATCGCTCGAATTGACGCTTAGAACATCCATGCCCACACTTTGGCGAATTCGACCACTCGAGAGCATTTGCTCGTTCCACATCCGAGGCACCAACAAAACATTGTCCGAGCTACTCGAGCGCACCACTGACGCACCCTTCCCACCGATACCTCTGGTGGGGAACACGCCCTCAAGTCCGAGGCTCGAGACATCCACTCCGAACTTATCTTGCAAAATCCGTTGGGCACTGCGTGTACCACGCACTTCGAGTTTGGCGTTCATGGCTTCAGAAAGAATTTGTAGAGCACCGATTAAGTCTGTGCTCTGTCCACCATCCACCGCCGCGCCATGCAGAGGCAACAAACGACCCTCGAGATTCATGGTCGTGCCACGCTTTTCGTATGCCGTACTTGCAGGCAAAACCACATCTGCCTCGAGTGCTGCGCCCGCAAGTGTGTGCGTGTGTACCACGAGCAGTTCGGCATCTTTGGGACGCTTTTGCAGCATCGTACCGCTCACAAAAATGGCTTTTAATCCGTCCCACTGCCCAAAACTACGCCCATTCTTTCCTGGCACAAGCTCGAAATTCTCGAGTCCAGCACCATTTGCTCCTGCTGGAATCGGCAAGATTTTGCCACCAAGTTTTTTAGCGGCTAACAGCACTTTCTCGGCATCAAAGGCAAGCGCAAAGCTACCGAGTACAACGACTGGATTTTTGGCACCCGCGAGCAATTGACCTGCGGCATTCGCGGCAGAATTGCTCGAGTCATTGCCCGATTTGGCTTGTGCGATTTGCGCGATGAACTCAAGTTCGCCACCAACAGCGTATAGCCCTACAATACCTGCATGGCTCATCTGCTTGACTGGCACGGGAGCAAAAACCGCAAGCTTGCTGCGTTTTCTGTCCATGCGCTCTTTTAAGCGCAGGTCTGCCAAGGCGTTGCCGTGTTTGTATTGAATATCTGTTGTGAGTACCCCTTTTAGACTTTCTTCGATACGCAAGTAAGACGTTCCCGATTCTTCGTAGAGGTCCGCACCAATCACCACCACCGCATCGGCTTTAGCGAGGTCAGTAAAGGTGGCTCGAGCCACCGAACCGAGAGGTGCATTGTAGCGTGGGAAGTGATCCACATTGGTTGTACTCAAGGTTTTAGCAAAGGATTCGAGTGCCACGCCTTCCTCTAGCGTGATATCGGCGCTGGTATACAATCCGATCTTGCTTGGCTCGGGATTTTTAGCACGAATCACTTCGACGGCTTCCTCAAAAGTGGCTGGCTCGAGTTTGCCGTTTTTGCGGACAAGTGGCGTGCGCACTCGAGCATCGGCATCCACCCATTCGTGCCCGAAACGCTGGGCATCGCTAATCCAGATTTCGTTGACTTCTTTGTTGTGCGCTGCGCGAATGCGCTCAATGCGCCCCGTGCGGGCATCCACCCAGATGCTTGCGCCATCGGCATTACTGAGGTCGGTGGTTTGGGTACGGTCGTATTCCCAATTGCGCCCACGGAACCTCGAGACGTTATCGAGCAGTGCCCCAACTGGGCAAAGGTCGTTGATGTTGCCGCTAAAATTGCCAAGCTTTGCACCAGCCAGGTCTTCGGACTGATAGGAATCAATAAAGGTGTGTCCACCGCGCTCGATGAAATCCAGCACCTCTTCGCCGGGGATTTCTTCAAAATAGCGCACACAACGCTTGCAGTGAATGCAGCGCTCCTTGTCCAGTACAATAAAATCCGAAAGTGCATGGTGTTTATCGGCATGACGACGGGTGAATTCAAAACGCGCCTCGCCGTAGCCGTATTCGTAAGCCCGGTCTTGCAGTTCACAAGCGCCGCCCTTATCACAGGTGGGGCAATCGAGCGGGTGGTTAATCAGGGTGAACTCCATCATACCCGCTTGAGCCTTAACGGCAGCATCAGATAAAGTTTTGATGACCATGCCCTCCGAGGTAGCAAGCGTACAGCTTGCCACCGTACCGGGGAAGAAAAAAAGCTTAGGCTTGCCCGTGGCATCGTCCATAATCCAGGTGCCATCTGGGTTTTTGCGGGGGCTACCAGCTTCCACGAGGCACATACGGCAAGCACCGATGGGCGAAAGATATTCGTTCGAGCAGAAATAAGGTACATCAAAGCCAGCTTGGAAAACGGCATCCAGTGCCGATGCACCATTTGGAACTTCGATTTCACGGTCATTTACAATTACTTTTGGCATGAATACTCCGTTATAAACTCGAGACTAGTCCCCATTAACATAGGTGTATTTGTTAACTGATTACCCATTACAGTGGCATGCTTAGCCCTTGGATGTGATTGTAACGGTGCTAATATTTACTCGTCTCGCCAACGATTTCCATAGCCTGTGTACATCGGCTTGCCATGCTGCGCGATGTATTCAAATTCCTCGCGGAAGAGCTTAAAGGCACTCTGTACTGGCATGATGCACGAATCGGCGAGCAAACAAAACGCCTTGCCTTTAATGTTGCCAAACAAGTCCTCGAGGATTTTCACATCGTTGGGGTCGCCTTTGCCACTCACCAGTTTTTGGAAAAGGCGGTTCATCCAAGTGCCAATTCCCTCTCGGCAGGGCGTGCATTTTCCGCAAGACTCGTGGCTGTAAAAACGCACATAGTTGTACATCATGTTCACGATGTCGCAATTTTGTGGAATCAAAATAATCCCACCAGTACCCAAAAACGTACCTTTAGCGGCACAGTTTTCGTAATCGGCAGGCATATCGAGGATTTCATCGCTGAACGGAAGCATTGGGGTACTCGAGCCGCCAGGGTTAAAAGCTTTGATTGGTTCAAGAGGTCCGCCACCCCATGTGTAAATAATCTCGCGGTAGGTTGTGCCAAGTGGTAATTCGTAAACCCCGGGGCGCTTGATTGGACCCGAGATATGAAACAAAAAATTCCCCTTGGATTTTTCTGTACCCATGCTCGAAAACCACTCTGCCCCATGGCGTAGAATCAGCGCCGCAGAAGCGATACTGACCACATTATTGACCGTGGTCGGCATGCCAAAAATGCCCGCTTGGGCTGGAAATGGCGGCTTGAGGCGTGGGTTTGCGCGTAACCCCTCGAGTGAATTCATCAGTGCAGTTTCTTCGCCGCAGATGTATGCACCTGCACCACGATGCACAAAAACATCCATGCTCTTCCCCGACCCTAAAGCATTTTCGCCTAGGATTCCCGCCTTTTTTGCCTCGAGAATTGCGGCATTCAAACGTTTGGCAGCTAAAATGTATTCGCCACGAATATAGATGTAGCCAACATTGGCGCGAATGGCGTGCATGCCCACGAGCATGCCCTCGAGCAATTGGTGTGGGTCGTACTCCATCAAGTAACGGTCTTTGTAGGTTCCCGGTTCGGATTCGTCGGCATTGCAGACCAGATAGTGTGGCTTGCCATCATCTTTGGGCATAAACGACCACTTTAATCCGGTCGGAAAGCCCGCCCCGCCCCGCCCGCGCAAACCCGACTTCTTGACTTCGTCTTGTACCGCTTCGGGGCTGAGCGCGAGAGCTTTTTTAGCACCTTCGTATGCACCGTGGCGCAAGGCGTACTCGAGTGTCCACGAACCAGGTTGCCCGACGTGTTCATAAAGGCGCGGCTTAAATCGCGGGTCTAAACCAGAAGTAATGGCTTGCGGCTTTTCGGGCGCGGCTTCAATCACAGCGGTCATAGATTTCCTCCTGCTAATTGTCCATCGGCAGTGCACTGTTGCACAAAGTCGCCTGTTTTTTGCACAAACACCGGCGCTCGAGTATCCGAATCGGGCAGCACACCATTTTTCATCTGTTCGAGCAAGATGTTCAAGCGCTTTTTGGTCAGGCATTCGTAATAACCGGTATCGGATACTTGCATCACGGGAGCAGTACCGCATGAACCAAGGCATTCAACGCGCTGCACACTAAACAATCCATCTGGGGTGACATCGCCAACGCCAATGTCAAGGGTTTCGCACAAGTAATCCCACAGTTGGTCTGAACCAGCCAAAGCGCAACTCAGGGTCATGCAAACCTGCAAATGATACTTTCCCGTTGGGCTGCTCGAGTAGGTGCTGTAAAAGCTCATCACCGATTTCACTTCGGTTGGGGTGCTTTCGATGATTTGCGCGATTTCGACGACTCGAGCGTCCGAGACAAAGCCTTCGGCAGTCTGTACTTCGCGCAAAAGTGGCATAACTGCGCTGCGTTTACGATGCGCGGGGTAACGAGAAAGAATATCAGCAACGAGTGATTGTTTATTAGCAAAGAAACTCACGTTTGAACCTCCGTGGTGTCACCACCACTTGATTTCTACATCCGGAAACTCGAGCGGCGTGGCGGTTTTGCCTTCGGATAGCTTTTGGATGCGGCATCAAATACACCTCTCCATCAATTAACTCGGTTTTCACACCATCGGGGAAGATACCCGCCTCGAGCATTTTGTGATAGCTGGACACGGTGTAACGTGCTGCTTGAGGATGAGTTATTTGATTCATGAGAGACCACCTTTAGGTTTACCTGTCTACATCACCCATCACAGGATCAAGGCTGGCAATCACGGTAATCAGGTCGGCAAACAAACCACCAACCCCAATCACACCTAACGCCTGCAAATTCACAAAACTTGGGCTGCGAAAGTGAATACGGTACGGCATACTGCCACCATCTGAGACAATATAACACCCGAGTTCACCTCGAGCCGACTCGGTTGGCACATACGCCTCGCCCTTGGGTGGGTGGTAGCCTTCTGTAACCAACTTAAAGTGGTGAATCACGGCTTCCATGCTGGTCTCGAGTTCGGCGCGGGGCGGTAGCGAAATTTTGCGATTGGGGTCTTGAATCGCTCCAGGCTTTAAGCGCTCCAACGCCTGCCGTGCAATTTTTGCCGATTCGCGCATTTCCTGGACGCGCACCACAAAGCGGTCAAAACTATCGCCACTCGAGCCGAGCGGCACAGCAAAATCGTAGCTCTCGTAACCAGAGTATGGTGTAATCTTGCGGTGGTCGAGCATGACTCCCGAGGCGCGCAAGTTTGGACCAGTGACACCTAAATCGAGTGCCAAATCTGCATTCATGACACCAATACCTTGGGTGCGCTCGAGGAAAATCGGATTGGTT
>JBKBVO010000059.1:0-12561 GCA_046289535.1 Deinococcales bacterium
TTTGGATCATGGACAGTTGGTACAGTTTGGTACGCCGTATCAATTGGTGCGCCAACCGATAAATGATTTTGTGCGTCTGTTTTTGGGAGAAGATGCTTTTTTGCGTCAACTTGCAGGGGTTCAAGCTGGAACCTTGGCTCGAGTTGGTCGGAGTTCTGGCTTACCTGTCATTTCGAGCCGGCTCGATGCACGCAGTGTACTTAGTTTCATGTTGCGTGAGAAAGCTCGGGCTGTTGCGGTGCAAGATGAATCAGGTGTGGTGCTTGGGGTTGTGGATTGGGACTCATTTGAGGTCAAGCCATGAGACTTTTTGTGCCTTTTGTGTGGCTTGGGGTGTTGTTGTTGTGCTTGGTGCCAAATCTTTTGCCGGTTTTTATTGGAGGTCTGCTTGGTGTTGCCCCACCAGATTTTGGAACGACACCACTGGCATTGCTGCTTTTGGTGCACTTGGCATTGGTTTTGACTACCGAAGCAGTTGTTTTACTCCTTGGGGTGCCTCTTGCTATTTGGGTCACTCGCCCCGAAAGGAGTGCGTGGCGGCAATTGCTCGAGTCCCTTGCTGGGTTGGGACAAACCGTTCCTACTTTGGCTATTTTGGCTTTGGCTGTACCAGTGCTTGGCTTAGGGCTTGCTCCCACACTTTTTGGTATGGTGCTTTATGGTCTAATGCCAGTGGTTTCTAATGGAATTACAGGCTTTTTGGGGCTAGATAAAAGTGTGCTTGAAGCGGCTACTGGCATGGGAATGACTGCGCGCCAACGCCTCTATAGAATCGAATTGCCCCTCGCCCTGCCGGTGCTTATGGCTGGAATTCGTACGAGTACGGTTTACAATGTTGCAACTGCGGTGGTTGGGGCAACATTGGGGGCAGGTGGGCTGGGCTTACCAATCATCAACGGCTTGTCGCAACAGAATACCGCCTTAGTTTTGGTTGGCGCTGTATTGAGCGCACTGTTGGCGCTTACTCTGGATGCTTTTTTGGCTTTGGTTTCACGTTAAACTGTTTACCAGTAAAACAGTTTGTTGTGAAACCTCGAGATTTTTGATAAATATATATATATAGGTATGGCTTTGACCGATTTTGATCTTGGCTATGTGATGGGTTTGATGGTCGGCGAAGGTTCTTTTACCGGCGATAAAGAGCAGCCCGCTTTGCAGCTGCGCCTTAAAGACGACGACCTCGAACCATTAAAACGCCTTAGCCGCCTGCTTGGGGGTAAAATATATGGTCCCTATCACCACGGTGAACGATCATATGTGGTTTGGATGCTGCGCGGTGCAGCACTTTGGAAGGCTACAGAACTATTCTACCAACATCTTCCACCCAGCAAAAAACGCACACAATTTCTCGAGTGGTGGCAGCGCTACGCAAACAAGCTGCCACCAAATCCAGAGGCGTTATCATGAGTACACAGCAACAAACCCAGCTCGAGCGATATACCCAACTTGTGCGCCAATATTCTGGGGTTTTAGATTTGAGTTCTCCTAAGCATTTACAAGACTTTGAAGTAGCAATAGTGCGTTGTAGACCATTTGCCGAAGCAATACCCGAAAATGCTCGAGTGCTCGATATCGGCTCGGGAGCGGGTTTACCTGCTATACCAATCGCTATTTTGCGCCCAGATTTGCAAATTACCCTATGCGAAATTCGTAGTAAACGTGCGGGTTTTTTAGAGCGGGTTGTCAGTGTGCTCGCGTTAGAAAATACCCGCGTACACCAAGGTGATGTTCGCAGTGTTTCTGGAGAATTTGATGTTGTTACTGCTTTGTGGCTGGGTAGCCTAAAAAACATCTACACTTTAGCCCAGCCAAGGTTGGCACAAAGTTTTAGTATCATAACTCGAAAAGGGCAAGAACTCGATTACGAATGGCAAGAGATGCCAAACTGGCTCAAACTCGAGACCAAACCACTTGAACAAGGTGCAAGCCTTGTGGTCATGAAAGGAACGCATGGCAGCGAAAATTATTAGTTTTGTGAACCAAAAAGGTGGAGTTGGGAAAACCACAACTGCGGTCAATCTTGCGGCTTATCTTGCCGTACACGGACAGCGTATTTTGCTTGTGGACTTAGACCCGCAAGCAAATGCAACCAGTGGTTTGGGTATCGAACGACCACAAACAGGCGTATATCAAGTGCTCAGTGGTCAAATCGGTCTCGAGAGTGCTATTCAAAGCACCGAACAAGACAATCTTTTTGTGTTGGCGGCAACCTCAGACTTGGCAGGGGCGAGTGTAGAACTCAGCGAACAGCCCAATAAGCTAAAATCCGTGCTTGCTAAACTTGATCAGTTCGATATGGTGCTCATTGATGCACCCCCTTCTCTGGGGGCTTTGACTATCAATGCACTCACTGCATCGCACGCAATCATTATTCCACTACAAGCCGAATATTATGCGCTCGAGGGTATTGCTGGTATGCTCGATACCGTGGAACGCATTAAACAAAGCCTTAATCCGAAGCTAGAAACCTTGGGTATCGTTGTCACCATGTTCGACACCCGCACCAACTTGGCACAGCAAGTTGAACAAAATGTGCGCCAACACTTTGGTGATGCAGTGTTTTGGAGTGTAATTCCGCGTAACGTTAAACTTTCGGAGGCTCCGAGTTATGGGCAAACAATCAATAAATATGCTCCAATCTCGAGTGGTGCGGGGGCATACAAACGATTGGCACAGGAGGTGATGCAACGTGTCCAAAAACTCTAAAAGTGTCTTGGGGCGCGGTTTAGATGTGCTGTTGCCAAAAATCCAGACCAGCAATATGGCAACTAACATTTTGCCGCTTGAACAACTCGAGCCAAATCTAAACCAACCGCGTCGGCATTTTGACGAAGCCGCACTCGAGGAATTAGCGGCGAGTATTCGTGAAAAAGGGGTATTGCAGCCGCTTTTGGTACGACCCAAAGATAAAAAATACGAGATCGTTGCAGGAGAACGCCGCTACCGTGCTGCCAAAAAAGTGGGACTCGAGCAAGTACCTGTTGTGATTCGGGAACTCTCTGACCTCGAGACGCTCGAGATTGCTTTGGTCGAAAACCTGCAACGTCAAGATTTGAGTGCACTCGAAGAAGCACGCGCCTACAGTCAACTGCTTGAACTTGGTACCACACAGGATGAAGTTGCTAAAGCAGTTGGTAAAGCGCGCAGCACCATCACCAATAGCCTACGCCTGCTTCAACTCTCCAAGGATGCACAGCTCGCGCTTGAGGATGGCAGCATTAGTGCGGGTCACGCCCGAGCAATACTTGCTCAACCCGTCTCCGACCGAGATTGGGCACTCGAGCAAATCATCCGTTTTGATTTGACGGTGCGCCAAGCCGGACAATTGAAACGCGAAAACAAACAAAAAGACAAAAAGCTCGAAAAGCCGCGTCTGCACAGACAACTCGAGCTTGAATTGTCGCGTGCTGTTGGTACCAAAGTAAAAATAGTCGGACAGGATAAAGGTAGGCTCGAGCTGTATTACCACAGCCCCGAAGACTTGAGTCGAATTCTCGAGATACTTGGTTACGAGAGCTGAGGCGGTGTTTTCTTGATTTGGTATAGAATTAAAGTATGACCATTTTCGAAAAAATTATTGCTCGAGAGATCCCGAGCAGCATCGTTTTTGAGGACGAAGAGTTTATCGCCTTTAAAGATATTGCCCCGCGTGCGCCTGTGCATGTGCTCTGTGTACCGAAAAAAGTCTCGAGCCGCCTCGATGAAATCACTGACCCGCTCGAGTTGGGTAGGCTTTTTACAACAGCCAATAAGGTCGCCAAAACGGCACTTGGGCTGCAAGACTACCGCTTGGTGGTCAATGTTGGCGCGGGGGCGGGACAGATTGTTTTTCATACCCATGTGCACATCATGGGCGGTTGGCAAGCAGAGACCGCCGCCGAGGAACACCAGTAACAGACCTAGCCCTCGAGTATTGGTAAGTCTAAGCCGTGTGCCTCGAGTTGTCCGCAAATCCAGCCTAGTGCATAGCGGTCTTCGATGAAATCCAAGTCATCGCCCGAGACTTCTATAATGGGCGACAAAGCGTAGGATTGAATAAACGCATTGTAAAGCTCGTTTAGGCGCTCTAGATAAGCGCTTGGGATTTGCCGCTCAAAGCCACGCCCACGTTTGGCAATGCGCTGCTCCAAGGTGGTAAGGCTGCACTTGATGTACACGGTCAGCGTTGGTATGCGCAGCGCAGGGGAAATGCCCGTGTACAGCTTTTGGTAAGTTGTCCAATCGCGCTCGTCTATGTACTTTTGTTGATACAAGTTTTGTGCAAATATCGCGGCATCTTCAAAGACTGTGCGGTCTTGAATCACACGGCTGCACGAATTGACTTCGCGCAAATGCTGCTCGAGCCGTTTGGCTAAAAAAAAGATTTGACTGCGAAAAGCGTACGCCGCCATATCCGCATAAAAGTCTTGTAAATACGGGTTTTCGTCTACCGCTTCGTAAACGGGGGTCAGGGCGTAGCGGCTCGAGAGCAACCGAGTGAGGCTCGATTTTCCGCTTCCGATATTTCCTGCAATGGCGATGTACATATCTAATAGGAGGCGATGATTGTCTCGAGCACGCGGTTGCGGTCAAATAAATTCTCGACATAATCAAAATCTGCTGCCTCGAGAACAAGCATTTTGCCGCTGAAGGTGCGAAAGTAGTCCTCGTAGTGAGTATTGAGCGTTTTGAGGTATTCGGGGTCTATATTGCGCTCGAAGGCTCTGCCTCGCTTGGCGATTCGCTCAAGCAGGAGGGGTGTTTCGGCGCGCAAGTAAACAGTCAGGTCTGGCTGGCGCAATCGCGGCTTGAGGTGCGTGTAGAGGTCTTTATAGAGTTCAAATTCGGCATCGCGTAAGTTGATGCTCGCAAAAATGAAGTCTTTATCAAAAAGGTAGTCCGAAACCACGGTGCTGTTAAAAAGGTTCTGCTGGGCGAGGCTCGAGAGCTGCTTAAAGCGCGAAAGCAAAAAAAAGGTTTGAACATTAAAAGCGTAGCGCTCGGGGTCTTGGTAAAACGCTGCCAAAAAAGGGTTTTCTTCGACCAACTCAAGGTTGAGGATTGCGTTCAACTCTTGCGCTAAAATCTGGCACAGGCTGGTTTTGCCCACACCAATTACACCCTCGACAACGATGTACATATACTCCCCAACGAAAAGGCACGAGGCGCAACCCGTCGTGGGCGCGCCTCGTGTGGGTGGGCATTTAGCCAGCCTTGGATTGAATAAAATTTACCGCGTCTTGGACGGTGCGGATTTTTTCGGCTTCCTCATCGGCGATGGTTGTGCCAAACTTGTCTTCAAGCCCCATGATCAGCTCGACGGTCTCGAGGCTATCCGCGCCGAGATCGTCCACAAACGATGCCTCGAGCGTGACCTTCTCTGGCTCTACGCCGAGCTTCTCTACAATTACTTCTTTGACCTGTGCAAAATAGTCTGCCATAGCGGGTGGTACTCTACCACACTCGAGCTGTTTGAGCATAGGGGACGAGCACTGCAAAACTTGCTTGCGCTTCAGGCATTCAAAAACCTGTTTTGGATTTGATGTGCCAATTTTATCTTGCTCATGCCACCAACCTCTCTAAAGTGTCGCGCAGCACCAAAATTGCAGTTAGGTATTCGTCTAGCTCGAGCCGCTCGGTTGGCGTGTGGTCGAGGGTGGAGTCGCCCGGTCCATAAGCCACAATCGGGCAACCCCAAAGCGGTGCAACCACATTCATATCGGCTGTTCCGGTTTTGAGCGAGAGCTGCGGGGTGATCCCACGCGCGCGCATGGCGACACGAAAAGCGCGCGTGAGTGGTGTATCTTTTGCTCCGCGGTAGGGTTCTTCGCGCCCAGTGTAACTGATACGAATGCCACCAAGCCCTTGCTCGAGCCTCACCCGCTCGAGTTGGCGCATCGCTTCGTCTGGGTTTAGGCGCGGCGGCAACCTGAAGCCAATCACCGCATCGCAGCTTTGCTGCAAGCCGTCGTTGTGGCTTGTAATCGCTTGTAGTGCCACCTGCACACTGTCAAAAATTCGCTGGTCTTGGTTAAAGACTATCGCCCAGTCTTGCAGTGCTACAAAAAAGCGCAGCATATCTTCTGCTGCGGTGCTGTCTGCACCTGCGCTGTGGAAGTTGTTTTTTGCAAGGTGTGCCTTGACGATCAAGCGCCCCTTGTAACCGAGTGTCACGGTGTCAAAACCGCTTGGCTCGCCAATGATGCAGTAATCTGGGGTATATTTGCTGATGGCGTGGTGCGCCCCCTTGCTCGAGGCGGCTTCTTCTTCGACTGCGCCAACACAAACAAAGCGCGCCTGTTCGAGCGCCCGAGCAGAGAGCAGGCTCACCGCTGCCACAAAGGTACAAAAAGGTCCTTTGGCATCTACGCTGCCGCGCCCCCATAACTCGAGTTTGCCGTTTTGGTTGGGTTTAATTTCCACGGGAATATCGCCCGGAACGGTATCGATATGCCCAAGCAGCACGATTTCCTTTGCGCCGCTGCCGCGTGCGCCAACCGCGTTGCCTGCGCCGTCCATCTCTGCTTTGAAGCCATTTTTGTGCATCCAGCGCACCAAAAAACGGCTGACATCGGCTTCTTGGGTGCTATGGCTTTGTATTTGCACTGCTTCGCGCAAGAGTGCAATAAAAGCTTGGTCTCGACTCGAGTAATGGTCTATCACGCGCCAAAGTCTACCGCATATCGGATAAACTACGCCCGTGAAGTCTGTTCTGTTGCTCCCTTGTGATACCCGCCCTCCTACGCTCGAGTTGCCGTTGCAGTTGGCACAGGTCGCTGGTGTGACCATACAACACCCACCGCTTGAGATTTTGAATCAAATCAACCAACCCGGCGACACAAAAAAAATCGCTGCTTGGCTGCTCGAAAAAGCCAGCTCTGCTGATGCAGCAATCATTACGCTCGAGACCCTGTGTTTGGGTGGAATGATTCCGGCGCGGCGCGTAACGGACAGTTTAGAGGATGCGCTTTTACGGCTCGAGCTGCTGTGTGAACTCAAGCGCTGTTACCCAAACCTCAAAATTTATGCCTATGGAGTGATTGTGCGCGTTGCACACGATAATGACCCACTTGAGGAAAAGCCGTACTACGGGCAGTATGGCACGGCATTAAGAAAAGTATCGGAATGGACGGATAGAGTTGAACGGGGTGCGAACGCAGAAGAACTCGAGCGAGCAAAAGCGGCACTGCCGCCTGCAATCCTTGCCGATTGGCTAGGCACCCGAGAACGCAATCATGCTCTGCACCGACGCGCACTCGAGCTGCTTGCCGAGGGTGTTTTGGAGCATTTGTGTCTGACCTTAGACGATACCACCCCCTATGGTTTGGCGGCGCGTGACCGTCGCCGTCTGGAAGCACGTATAGACGAACTTGAGCTATGGGAACGCACCGATATCTACCCTGGTGCAGATGAGGTTGCCGCGGCGCTCTTGGCTCGAGCAATAGCCCAAGCACATGGGCGTAAACCCAGCGTTTTTGTGCGTTATCCAAGTGTGCTTTCCGAGCAGAGCATCATGCTCTACGAAGACCGCATTTTGGGCGAACTCGTTAAGGCGCACATTCGCGCTGCGGGTGGGGTGCCTGCTGCTCGAGCAAGCAGTGCCGACCTGATTTTGGCGGTCAATGCTCCCAGCACCAAGCAAGCGCACCGCGCACCAGACTTTGAGCTTGTGGATACCGCAAATCGTAATTTGCCAGCTTTTGTGGATCAGATTTGCGATGATATGGCAAACAACCGCGCGGTGACGGTCGCGGATGTTGCTTATGCCAACGGCGCGGAGCCGCGCTTTGTGCAGCAGCTTTTGGCTCGAGTCGATTTGACCCGTCTTGCTGGCTTTGCTGCTTGGAATACGGCAGGCAATACCTTGGGCAGCGCGATTGCGGCAGGAATTTGCGCACTTCATGGTCAAGACAAAATGGCACTTGCAACCGCAAATTTCTCGAGACTCGTAGATGACTATTTGTACCAATCCATCGTGCGCCATCAAGTTTGGCAGGCACTCCCCAAGCCAGACCCATTTGATTTGGGTGAACAAAAAGCGCTTGCCGAAGCCGAAATGGAGTCTCGAGTGCGAACAATGGCAGAGCAGCTTTTTGATACGCACTTCGCTCCAAAACTTAACGCCAAACTTGAATGGGGCGGCTCGAGTTTGGCGTGGAATCGGTTGTTTACTGGAGTCTTCAAATTTAGGCTAATGTCCTAAAATCTGGCTTAAAAACAGTTTTGCGCGGTCTGTTTTAGGATTGTGGTAGAACTCTTCTGGGGTGGCTTCCTCTACAACCTGCCCCTTATCAAAAAACACGATGCGATCTGCAACTTCTCGTGCAAAACCCATTTCGTGGGTCACACACATCATCGTCATCCCACTGCGTGCCAGTTCTTTCATCACATCTAAAACCTCTTTGATCATCTCGGGGTCAAGGGCGCTGGTGGGTTCGTCAAAAAGCATGATTTTGGGTTGCATGGCAAGTGCTCTGGCAATCGCTACGCGCTGTTGCTGCCCACCTGAAAGCTGCCCAGGGAATTTATGGGCTTGTTCGGGAATGCCCACACGCTCGAGCAAGGCAAGCGCGGTTTTTTCCGCTTCGGATTTTTCGATTTTTTTAACGCGCATCGGTCCGATGGTGATATTTTGCAGCACACTCAGGTGCGGAAATAAGTTAAAACTCTGAAAAACCATGCCCACATCACGGCGAATCGCATCTATATTGCGCACATCGTTGGTCAGTTCGATGCCATCCACCACAATTTTGCCGCTCTGATGCTCCTCGAGCCTGTTAATACAGCGAATAAAAGTGCTTTTACCACTGCCCGAGGGTCCAATCACCACGACGACTTCGCCGCGTTTGATCTCGAGGTTTACATCTTTTAAGGCATGGAATTGCCCGTAATATTTGTTTACGCTTTGCGCTGCAATCACCACTGGGGCGCTGGAAAGGTCTTTTTGCGGTTGGGTCATAGGTGGCTCCTTAGATTTTGCGCTATCTGCTTGTGTTCAGTCTCTTCTCGAGATTTCTTGCTCCACTGCTCATGGCATAACTAAAAACAAAATAGACAACACTGATAAAGAAATACAGTTCTTTTTCTGTGCCAATAAACTGTGGGTTATTGCGGATACTATCGGCAATTCCAGTCAGTTCTTTTAAGCCGATGATATACACCAAACTGGTGTCTTTGAACAACCCAATAAACTGCCCAACAAGTGCAGGCAACACAGCTCTTAGCGCTTGGGGTAGCACAATTAAAAGTAGGGTCTGTGTACCATTTAAACCCACAGCGCGTGCGGCTTCAACTTGCCCTGTGGGAATGCTCTGCAAACCACCGCGCACATTTTCGGCTAGGTAGGCGGCACTAAAAATGGTAATCCCAACCATTGCCCGCAATACAGGGTCTATATTGATTCCACCCAAAAGCAGTGGCACAAATAACTGGGCAATAAAAAACACCACCACAAGCGGTGTACCGCGCACGACCTCGATAAACACTGTACAAATGCCAGAAATAATCGGGTAATTGCTGACCCTCCCCACCGCCAAGGCTACACCGAGTGGAAAACTGGCAACAATGCCCACAATGCTGAGCATAATGGTCAGCAGCAGACCACCCCATTCTTTAGTTTGGACGCTACCAGTGCCGAAATCGAGCGTAAAAAGAAGAACTGCAACAAAAAAAATACCCACCCAAACAAAGGTCATGACTCGAGGTGGCAAGATGGCTTGTCCAACAAAATAGCCAACAATCAATGCAGCCATTGCCGCGGGCACAAAAATGCCGCTTGGGTGCCCAAGTTGCGAAATACCCGCAAAAAGTGCAATGAGTGCCGCACCAATCCACGCCCAAAGAGCGAGCTTCATGCCTTTTCGCAGGCTGCCCCAGTGCAAACCAGAAATGAAACAGACCGCAATCAGCATTGTCCATGTACGCCAGAGCTGCTCGGTGGGGAATGGACCTGTCATCAGCAGTCTAAAATTGGTAGGAATGACATTCCATTTGGCTTGGGTAAACGCCCAAGAGGTCAGTCCGAACATCACCCACACAATCAGAGCGCCAACCAAAACGGTCAGGAGACTATTGAATGGACCCGAAAACAAGTTTTCTTTTGCCCAGACTTGCCACGCAGGGCGAGTTGTTGTGTTTGTTTGAACGGCTTGCATCAGCGTGTCCTCAGTTTGGTGGCGCGATTGTACGCATTGACAATGGCAGCGATTATCAAAGACAATGCCAAGTAAATACCACCCGAAATCACCATAGTTTGTAGATTTTGTCCGGTTTGATTACCCGTTGTATTCAGCACGTTCAACACATCAGAGTAGCCAATCGCCACCGCTAAACTCGAGTTCTTTGTCAGGTTAAGGTACTGGTTACCAAGCGGTGGAATCATGACGCGTAGGGCTTGAGGCAAAATAATCAATTGCAGCGTTTCGGAATACCCTAAACCCAGCGCGCGTGCTGCTTCCCACTGCCCCTTATGCACAGCTTGGATACCCGCCCTGGTGATTTCGGCAATAAAAGCGCTGGTGTAAATCACGAGACCAGTCAAAAGCGCGGTAAATTCTGGCGATACAAGCAAGCCTCCTGTCACACCAAAGCTGCCTTTGGTGGGGGTTTGCCACTCGAGTGGCTGCCCTAGAACAAAAAAGCCCAAGAGCAATGTGCCTAACCACGCCAGAAGCCCAAACTGTCCTGCGGGGATGGGTTTGCCGCTTTTGTTGCGCCTCTGTACGAAGAAAGCAAAAACGCCCAGACCAATCAGTAGCGCGAGTAAACTGACAGGAAAAAAATTCAAGGCATCCGGTTTTTGAGTCATCCAAGGGAGTGCCAAACCCGAATTGGACAGGTATATTCCTGCAATTGGCTCGACTTTGCTCACCGGTGGCAATTGCAAAACCACGACGAAGTACCAGACCACAAGCTGCACGAGCAAAGGGGTGTTGCGCAGAATTTCCACATAAATAAGGGCAACCCTTGCAACCAGCCAATTGCTCGAGAGCCGTCCGATACCAACCAAGACCCCGAAGATGGTTGCGAGCACCATACCGACAACAGCGACGCGCAGGGTATTGTACAAACCCACAGCAATGACCTTGAGCACAGGGTCACTGCTCGAGTCATACGGCACACCGAAGGCAGTGCCCTCCGCGACTTGAAAACCTGCTGTCTGGTTTAAAAAGTCAAAGCCAAAGGTCAGATTTTGTTTTTTTAAGCCAGTATTGACATTGTTAATTAAGAGTAAAATAGCCGCAATCACAAGGAGCAAAAAAACGATTTGGGCGAGCACGGCGAGTTTTTTGGTGTCGCGATAAAACGGCACCGCTGCCTGCTCACGGTTTGAATCAGACACAGTAGCTGCCTCCTTAAAATAAAAAAGCGCTAAAACTTTTAAGTTTTAGCGCTTTTTTGGGAATTTAACGGAAGGGTGGGCTGTAAAGCAGACCGCCCTGTGCGTAGTTAGCATTCAAGCGGCGTGGGATATTGATTTTGGTGCGCGGTCCGAGGTGACGGTCATAAATCTCTTTGTAGTTGCCAACAGCTTGGATGATATCGGCGGCAAAGTCGGGGTTAAGACCAAAACCCTTGCCAGAGTTGCCCTCGAGTCCAACAAAACGCCGCACGGCGGGGTTGGTGGTATTCTTGCGAGCTTCGGCAATGTTGCGGCTGTCTATGCCGAGTTCTTCGGCGTAAATGGTGGCGTACACCGTCCAGGTCACGACATCGCGCCACTTGGAATCGTTCTGTGCTACAAACGGTCCAAGTGGTTCCTTCGAGATAATTTCGCCAAGGATGCGGTAGGTGCTTCCCTCGGCGCGAGTGGCTTTTTGTGCTGCCAAGCCCGAAGCATCGGTGGTAACCGCATCGCAGCGCCCTTGGTCGAAGGCTGCCATAACTAAATTGAAGTCCTGGTAGGTTACAACCTTGACGTTGAGTTTGCGTTGCCTGAAGTAGTCGTTGATATTTTGCTCGGTGGTGGTGCCTTGGTTGGTGCAGATGGTTGCTCCAGCCAAATCGGCAATGCGCTTGGCGGTGCTGTTGTTTTTGACCATCACGCCCTGACCATCGTAAAAATTGATTGGACCAAAGTCCACACCCACATCACCGTCACGGCTCGAGGTCAGGGTGGTGTTGCGGAAGACCACATCCACTTCGCCGCTCTGAATGGCGGTAAAGCGCGCGGCGGCGGTCAAGGACACATAGTCTACTTTGCTTGCGTCGCCAAAAACGGCGGCAGCTACACCGCGACAGAAATCCACATCAAAGCCGGTATACTTGCCGCTCGAGTCTAAAAACCCAAAGCCGGGCAGTGTGGCATTGACACCGCAAATCAGCTTGCCGCGCTTCTTGATTGTATCCAAGCGGCTAGTCGTACCTTGTGCTACACCAAAACCAAAATGTGCTACACCAGTGGCGATACCCGCGAAAACCAGTGCCCCTAAAACCAATTTATTTTTCATCCCTAACCTCCAAATACAACTGCACTCGAGCTTGGTGTTTGTGTACCAGTTGTGATGCAGTAGGACACACTATAAGGGTGCAGGGAGTTTTTGCAAAGCCCCCTTCTTAAACTCGAGTCTACATACAAACGTT
>JBKBVO010000247.1:0-2683 GCA_046289535.1 Deinococcales bacterium
GCGAGTACTTACCGCTGTAATGACAGAATTGCCGCGGTCTGAAAATTCTACAATGAAATGCGGTAGGCATTTAGAACCCCAAAATCCCTGCGGGTAATTGCAAACCAAGCCCTCGAGTAAACCCTAAATAGGTCACAAGCGACAGCACAATTCCAATCAAAAAATCCCAACCAAAGGCTTTTGCTCGAGCTTGTGGCGCAAGCGGACGAAAACCTTGTGCAGTGCTGGCAAAAAGTAAGCTCGAGGTCAGTACGAATCCGAGGATATTAATCAGCAAAATCTGAATTAAAAATCCACCACCTACAAATGCAATTGCTGCATAATTGGTCGGCGCATTGGGGTCAGCATCTTCTTCGGCGGCGGGTTCGGCTTTTTCGCCACGCAGGGCGTTGTATAAAAGCCAAACTCCAACCACCAATAAACCCGCCCCGACAATCAACGGAAAAATATTAGGGGGGACTTTGGCAAAAGTGCTGCTGCTTTCCATACCCCCTGCTTGCAGCAAAACAAAAACTGCAAGCAGGATTGCGGCGCAGGCAAAGCCTACATCGGCAAGGCTAGGCTTCATTTCAAAATGCCAATATCACGCAAGGTCTTGACAATCTTCTCGCTCTCGAGCTTCAAAAAGACTTCAAACTTACTGCCAGATTGGTAGAGGTCAGTCCAACCTTTTTGCTTTAAGGTTTCTTTCCATGCAGGTGTAGCGCTCATTTTGTCCATCAGACCAACCAGTTCTTGGCGGCGGTTTTCGGAAATTCCGAGAGGTGCGACAATACCGCGCCAGTTGGCGATTTCGACATTGACTTTTTGTTCCTTAAAGGTGGGCGCGTTCACACCATTAATGCGTTTGGCACTCGAGATACCCAAAAGGCGCAATTTGCCCGCTTCAACTTGAGGTAAAAATTCTGAAAGGCTCGAGACACCTGCTGCGACCTGATTGCCAAGCAATGAAGCCAATGCTTCGCCACCACCAGCATAGGGCACATAATTAACTTTGCTCATGTCCACACCACCGTTTTTGGCAAGCAGACCCACAGTGATGTGGTCAGTACCGCCCGCACTTCCACCGGCAATCGGCGTACCGCTCGGATTGGCTTTCCAAGCCGCCATGAAGTCGGTCATGTTCTGGATTTTGCTACCCGCAGGAACAACCAAAGCCTGAAATTCACCGGTCAGACGCGCAATGGGTGTGACCATATCAAGGTTGGCTCGAGATTTATTGGTTTGGATTGCCCCAACCATCACTAAGCCCATGACCATCAGCTGATTGCCATCGCCTTTGGCGTTGACAAGCTGCGCTAAGCCAACAGTGCCACCCGCACCAGGAACATTGCTGACCTGTACGCCTGTGGCAAGTTTCGTGCTCTCGAGCACGCTTTGAATCGAGCGAGCAGTTTGATCCCAACCACCCCCGGGGGCGGCGGGGGCGATAATTTTTAAGCCGCCGACTTGAGCTAAAGCCCCAAAGCCTGCAATCATTGCTGTCAAGCCAAGACCGAATAACACACGTTTACGCATACATTCCTCCAACCAAATTTTTTGGTGAAGGTATTGTAATTTGTGGCGGGTTCAATGCAAAGAGTTTTGTTTATGAACGTGAACACAAACGAAAAATCTAATACCCGCGCATAGTGGGATTTTATCTGGAGCCGATGGTCGGACTTGAACCGACGACCTGCCGATTACGAATCGGCTGCTCTACCACTGAGCTACATCGGCTTGGCAGCGCTACGATGTTACGCACTCGAGTAAATACTGTCAAGGGCTTGGTATCTGTTGCTTAGGGCAAACGCACGCGTGAGCACTCAGTATGCAGAGGTGTTACCAAGCATAACCATTCACTTTTGCGGTATACCTGATTCTTGCCATAACCACCTAAGTAAACTCCACAAGGTGTTGGATACTGTCATCGTCGTAGTCTGAGCACATTTTTATCATCTACCAGCTGCTGTCTGCTGTATACTTTCTTTGTGCTTGCCCTGATTTGTCGCGCTAACAAAGTGCGTTTCGTGCTTTCTGCAGATGTTGTAGAACGCATTGTGACGGCTGCTGCGTGGTTGCCGCTCGAGGGGTTGCCAAGTGGTGTGGTGGGTGTGCTCAATCTGGCGGGTACAAACCTGCCTGTTGTAGATTCACGTGAGCGTTTGGGAGAGCATAAAACCACCTTAGATCTCGAGCATCACTTTATTGAAATGAAATACCCACGCCGTGTTTTGTTGTGGGTAGATGCAGTAGAGAATTCGCTCGAGTTAAACCAAGAGCAAATCGAACCCATTGTCACCAGTGCGGGGGCATTGGCAAGTCAGTTGGTGCGTTTTCCCGAAGAAACCTTGCCTTTGGTACGCCCCGAAGCCTTTGATCCTGGTGATTTGTTAAGGCGCTAGTGGATAGCCTTCATGAATTGCTGCGTGCTATCGAGCAAGTAACCGGTTTGCGTCTGAAGAACAATCAAATCAATCAGGTACAGACTGCACTTTTGGCGCTGTCGCTCGAGCGCAACGAAGATACGGGACGCACCTTGGCGTGGCTTTTGGCTGCAACACCAGAACTCGAGCGTTTTGCTGCTGCCCTGACCATCCCCGAAACGCATTTTCACCGCATTGTGCCGCAAATGCAGGTCTTAAAAAAGCGCATTTTGCCACATTTATTTGCAGCAAGAAGCCACACCCGCAAATGGAAATTC
>JBKBVO010000060.1:0-12436 GCA_046289535.1 Deinococcales bacterium
GATGATAAAGTCTTTGATTTCATCGCCCTGTTCGGGTGGAATAGGCACCTCGAGTTGTGTGACTTCGGCATCAATAAATTTTTGTCCCTCGAGATGTCCCACCGAAACGCGGTGGTTGCCGTCTTTGACAAAATAGGTGTCTCCGACCTGATACACCTGAATTGCAGGCAACTCTTTGCCCTCGAGCTTCAGGCGGCGTATATTTGTCCAACGGTCTTTGAGGTGGTCTGAACGTGGAAAAAATGCTTCATCGAAATCTCGGTAACGATCCACGCTTCCAATGATTTTGTTGATTGGAATGGTTTGCATACCGCGGTAATACTCGGCGGTTGGGCGCAGATGTTTTACGGCTTCAAAAGGCAGCAGGTCATTGTCCTCGCCGCGAATCCAAGCGATAAAATCCTTGATCCACGATTTGCGCATCGCAGTTTTTAGGTCTTGCTCGGCTTGCTGTTCCACCCAACCCATAGGTGCACCATACAAACAGAATATGAAAGCCATATCAGCTTGGTTTGTGAATTTATTTCACAAAATGATCACTTGCTCTCGATGGCGTTCTGCAGCAAGTAGGCGGTGCTCGGCTTGGCTGGCTCGAGTAAGGTTGTATTTGGCAACTCGAGTTCTAAGAGTGTGTAGCCATAACAGTTTACAACCCTGGTACCAGAGGGTGTGTTGTACTCGGTTTTTTTCCCTTCGTAGGCATGTACATGACCGTGTACCATCAATGCGGGTTGATGGCGCTGCAAAAAATCACCAATTTCCCTGCAGCCGCGGTGCGCGTAATCGGTGCCAGCGTGCGGACCCGGAGGTGGGGCATGGGTTAAAAAAACATCGAAAGGTTTTTGAAAACGGCGCTTCTCGAGCCACAAAACCCACTCGAGTTTCGCCAAGCCTATTTTGACCTGCGCGCCCGTGTACTGACCGCCATCGTTGCGTTCGTTGTAACGTGGACAGCCACCCCAACCGACAATACGAAAATCGCCGACGCGAACAAAACGCCCATGCGCATTGATTGCCCCACCGGGGTCTACCATTTGCCCAAGGTAGTCTTTGACTTTTTCTTCCCTGTGATTGCCGTGTACAAAAACTACAGGGCAGGTGCAGCGTGTCGCGATGAATTCGATATAGTAGCCGGGCAAATCCCCCGCGACCAAAACCAAATCGAGCGGTTCGAGTCCGTGCGGAAAGGTATCGCGGTAGATGTACGGATGTACAACATCCGCCACCGCTAAAATGCGCTTTGGCATTCTGATATTGTATCTCGAGCCTAGAAGCGCAATCAAGGCGGCAACATTGAAATAAAACATCGAGTGATTTATTTCAATGCAGAGTTGGTATAACCTCGAGGGCGGTAAAACCCCGTGCGCGTTTCCTCGAGATACTCCTCGAGTTGTGGCATCTCGGCAGCACGCGCCGCCGAGATTTCGGCTTCAAAATCGTAGGGGACGCGCACAAAACTGACCTCGAGCGAGTTTGACCCATGCAGTACCGCATAGCTTGGCTGGTTTGAGTCGAGCGGATTGCCCACAGAACCAACGTTAAAAACCATTCTGCCACGCAGTTCTGGATTTATTTCGGGAAAAGATCGTAAATGCCGAATTAAAACCGTGTGTATATCGCCGTAACCCACGGCAAATGGCGTTGGTGCATCCAAGCCTACAGCATGCGTGGCGGCAAAGAGCGCATAGAAATTTTCGAGTGGGTCGTTTTCGCGCACTCGAGTCCAGACCCCAAGACTCGAGGCGTGAACCAAGCGTACCAACCCAGCAGCGCGCGGAATATCTAAGGCAAATGGCAAACTGCATAGCCACTCGAGCCGTTCGCGTCCAAGGCGTTCGCGCTGCCATTCGAGTGCCTCGGTCATACTTGGCATTTCCGGAGGGCTATTTTGCACGAGTGGTCTGACTAGCAATTCATCCCAATTCCCAAACAAGCAGGGAATCTGTTTTTGACGTAGTATATCCAGTACTTCGGCGGGGCGTGGACCTTTGCCAGCTATATCGCCAAGCATAACAATCTGTTCGATACCTTTTTTGTCAATATCGGCGAGTACAGCTTTTAGTGCTGTCAGGTTGGCGTGCGTATCGGAGATGAACGCAATAGGGATGTGATTGGGCAACTCGAGCTGGGTAGGCACTAAATACCCCCCCAAAAAATCAGAGTGTTTTGTGTTAAAAAATTTCTGAAGTAAGCGATTCGAAAACTTGTAGACACTATGCTGCCACTTTAGCAAAAACCATGCGCCCAAGCGAGGTTTGTGTTACAGTTTGCACCACAACGCCAATGACACGCCCTTTGAATGCCAATCCGTCTTCAATCACCACCATCGTGCCATCCTCGAGAAACCCTACGCCCTGCCCAGGCTGGCTACCTTCGCGCACAATTTCGAGATTGATTTCGTCGCCTGCACCTAATTTGGGTTTGAGGGCATCGGCGAGTACATGAAGCGATAAGGTTTTAACATCCTGTAAACCCGCAACTCGCGCTAAGCCAAAATCGTTGGTAACGATACTGGCGTTGATTTCGAGTGCCGCACGAATCAAGCGTTCATCTACACCACCGCCTGTATCCGCAAACTCGCGCACCACCACCTCGAGATTTTTGTTAGCGCGAAGTTTTTCTAAAACATCCAAGCCGCGCCTGCCTTTTGCGCGGCGGTCTTTGTTGGGGGAATCAGCAAAATATTGCAGTTCACGCAGCACAAAGCCAGGCACGATCACTGTACCCTCCAAAAAACCGGCTCGTGCCACCTCGAGAATTCTGCCCTCGATAATAATGTTCGTATCGAGTAATTTCAGTGCACCCACTGTGGTTTTGATGTTTTGAGTACTCGGTCGGTGTTCGGAAAATGGGGTAAACCATTCGCGGTTTAATACTGCAATACTGATTAAAAAGACCGCAATCACCAAGGTGATGCCCACCTGCCACATCCAGTTGTAGCCCGGTACGCCAGAAACAACGCCATTGAGAAGCAAACCCACGACCAACGCCAAAATTGTTGCAACAGTAATTGCAATTACTGTTTGTGGCGAGGTGCGAATCCAAGCCTCGGCAATCCGCGCCACAATGCCACGCAGCCAGAGGCTCAGCCTACCGGAAAAGAGTGACATCAGCAGTGCCCCAAGCAGGGTTAAATACCATTGGTTGACCACCTCTTGCACCACGAAAGGCGCGAGCTGAAAAGCAGTAAATGCCGCAACGAGCATCAAAACGGCTCGGATAACAGCTCGGATGGGGTCGCGTTCAGGCTTCATCATCTCCCTCATTAGACCTTATTCCCTTTTTGCCAGAGCAAATGTACCGCATCACGCACATAGTGAACACTGCTTTGTCCAAGAACACCCGGCGGTGCAATAATTGTACCAATCCCCACTCGAGTTGCCTCTGCAGCACGGCGGTTAGGCTGGGAAACACTCCTCACCTCGCCTGCTAATCCAACTTCTCCAAAGACCACCATACCTTCGGGCAATGGTTTCATCATCACCGCGCTGTAGACTGCCAGAGCGACTGCCAAGTCCAACCCGGGGTCCACAACGCGCAATCCACCTGCCAGATTGACATAAATATCCAAGCCGCCCAAGCTTAACTCGAGCCGCCGCTCCAAAACCGCGAGCACCACATCCACGCGCCGCGCATCTAAGCCCACCGCTACGCGTTTTGGGGCGGGAAAAGGGGTTTTGGCTGCCAATGCCTGCACCTCGAGCAAAAGCGGACGTTGTCCGTCCATGGTCGCCGCAATCACACTGCCGGGTGCGCCAATCGGGCGCTCGGCTAAAAAGGCGCTCGAGGGGTTCTCGACCGCGACCATGCCGTCTTCGCGCATGTCGAAGACCCCAAGTTCACCGACCGTACCAAAGCGGTTTTTGACCGAGCGCAACATGCGGTAATTGCCTACCGACTCGAGCATCAACACCGCATCCACAATGTGCTCCATCACCTTTGGTCCCGCCACCGTGCCGTCTTTGGTCACATGACCCACCAAAACCATGCTGCTGCCACTTTCTTTGGCGGCTCGAGTCAGGCGCGCGCTGGCTTCGCGCACCTGCGCCAAACCGCCGGGCGAGCCGGTTTCGCCCGCTTGAATGGTTTGGATGCTGTCCACGATACAGAGTTTGGGGCGCTCAGACTCGAGGATTGCGGCAATGCCCTCGGTGGTGATGTCGCGGGTCATCAGGATACTGCCCGAGACCCCAAGCCTGTCGGCACGCAAACGCACCTGCTCGAGCGATTCCTCGCCGGCTACATAGAGCACGGTTTCGCTGCTAGCGAGGTGGTTTGCTACCTGCAAAAGCAAGGTGCTTTTGCCGATACCGGGTTCACCGCCGAGCAGCACCACGCCCCCAGCCACCCAGCCGCCCCCCAAAACGCGGTCGAGTTCGCCAATGCCGCTCGGGGTGCGTGGTTCGGATTTGCTCGAGATATCGCCCAAGCGCGTGATTGCGCCGCTTGGGCGTGCGAGACGCTTAGCAGTAGGTTGCTGCGAGATTTCTGCAAAGCTATTCCAAGCGCTGCAACTCGGGCAACGCCCGAGGCTCTTGGCGGCAGTGTAGCCACAAGAAGTGCACCTGTATTGGGTCGTAGCCTTTGCCATGCTCGAGTATACGTGTGCTTTCTGAGAGACAACTACGCGCTCAGAGCGCCTTCGAGTGCAGCCAGCGCTGCCGCCACATCTTTAATCCCACCGGCTTGCGCAATCGCGGGGCTGCCACCACCATTGCCGCCACCGGCTTGCGCTAGTTTACGTATCAAGTCTCCAGCCTTGATACCCTTGGCGTTGGTTTCTTGACTCACCTTGACTACCAAACCCCTACCCGAACCCACTACCACAATATCGGCTTTGGTTTTATCCATCAGGTCATCGGCGGCAGTCTTGAGGGCTGCGCCTTCCACACCCTCGAGCCGCAAACGAGCCGCTTTGAAACCTCCAAGCTCGAGCGTCTCTGCATTTGCTCCACCTGCAGTTTGAGCGCGCACCAGCGCGGCTTTGAGGTTTTGGATTTCTCTGCTTGCGGCTTTTTGCTCTTCAAACAACCTCTCGAGTCGTTCGCCAAGCTGTTCAGGGGTGGTGGTTAAAGCCCTTGCGGCTGTTTTCAACTGCTCTAGAGCATGGCGTGTGTAATGCACCGCAGCCTCGCCGCAAAGCGCTTCTATACGGCGCACACCAGCTTTGATGCTCTCTTCGGAGACAATCACAAAACTACCGATTACCCCTGTGCGCGGCACATGGGTGCCACCGCAAAGCTCTTTGCTCTCGATTTGTTCAGCCTTCTCGAGCACGCCTAAACTCGAGACTGCGCCTTCAACCCTGACCACACGCACAATTTCGCCGTATTTTTCGCCAAATAGCGCCATCGCACCACTTTTGCGCGCTTCTTCGAGCGGCATGGACGCTGCCGAGACAGGGAAATCGGCTTGAATCCAGCGATTAACCAGCAGCTCGACCTTGGCTAAATCCTCGCTCGAGACCGCCTCGCTGTGCGTAAAATCAAAGCGCAATCGCTCGGGCGCAACATACGAACCCGCCTGCCCCACACTCGAGCCGAGCACCGCGCGCAGTGCGGCTTGCAAGAGGTGTGTCGCGGTGTGGTGCTGCTCTGCCGCCCGACGCGCGACGGATTCGACGCTCGCGCTGACCGTATCGCCAACCTTCAGATTGCCGCGCAGCACCCGACCTTCGTGTACAAAGACACCGCTTGTTGTCTTGAAGGTGCTGCTGATGGCAACTTCGCCTTGTGCCCAGTGTAGCCTGCCGCTATCGCCGACCTGTCCGCCGCCTTCGGCATAAAACGGAGTGGACTCGAGCACAATCTGTGCTTGTGCGCCTTCGGAAATACCATCTACACGTTCGCCATTTGCAATCAGTGCCACGACTTTGCTGTTGTGCTGGATGCGGCTATAGCCAACAAACTCGCTTTCGGGAATACCCTCAAGCGCGCTCGACTGCCCTTCAAACAACTCGCGCCCCACAAACTTCGAGCCTGCCCGAGCCAGCGCTTGGGCTTTTTTTAGTGCCTCTTTGTAGCCAGCTTCGTCTACGGTAACATTGCGTTCTTCGGCAATTTCCTTGGTTAAATCGAGCGGAAAGCCGTAGGTGTCATAAAGCATAAAGGCATCCTCGCCCGAGAGTTCGGTCTTGCCCTCGAGCAGCTTCTCGAGCCGCGTAATGCCATTGCCAAGCGTTTCGAGAAAGCGCGCTTCCTCGAGTTTAATTTGTTTTTGTACGCTTTGGGCGGCAGCAATCAGTTCGGGGTATGCTTGCCCGAGGGTTTGCACCACGATTGGTACAAGGGTATAAAGGCTGGGTTCTTTCAAGCCAAGCAAATAGGCGTGGCGACTGGCGCGGCGCATGACTTTACGCACCACGTATTCACGCTCGCCTGTCCCAAACGTCAAGCCGTCTGCGAGCGTAATTGTGACCATGCGCATGTGTTCGGCAATGACGCGGTGCGAGACGCTTTTTGCACCTTCATAGGGCTTGCCACAAAGCTGTTCAACTGCTGCTATAAGCGGCTTGAAATCATCGGTTTGGTAGAAGTCCTCCACACCTTGCACCACCGCCGCAACACGCACCAAACCCAAGCCGGTGTCTATGTTCTTGCGCCCCAAGTCCTCGAGCGCACCCCTGCCGTCGCTGCCGTCGGTGCGGTTATAGCCAGGAAAAACCAGATTCCAAATTTCTAGAAAGCGGTTTGATTCCCGCGTCGTGGCGTAATCCGCCCAGGTATCGCTGCCAAAGGCTTCGCCGCGGTCGTAGTAAATCTCCGAACACGGACCACACGGACCGTTGGGACCCTTGCTGGGTGCGTTTTGAGGCCAGAAATTCTCGTCGGCATCGAAGCGATGAATCTTTGCAGGCTCGAGACCGACATCCTCTGTCCAGTAGCGGTAGGCTTCGTTGTCATCTTTGTAGATAGTCACGTAAATTCGGTCTGGCTCGAGTCCGAGCCACTGTTTAGCAGTGATAAACTCCCACGCCCAAACAATCGCTTCTTTTTTGAAGTAGCTGTCAAAGCTAAAATTGCCCATCATTTCAAAAAATGAGCAGTGGCGGTTGGTGCGCCCGACATTTTCGATATCGCCAATGCGGATGCATTTTTGCGCGGTGGTCACGCGCCGCCACACCCCGCCCGCCAAGCGCGGCTCCGCACCAATAAAGTAGGGCTTGAACTGGCTCATCCCTGCTACGCTAAACATCAATGTGGGGTCGTCGTAAACGGGAATCGGATGCGATGGGTAGCGCAGATGCCCTTTTTCTTCAAAGAACGCCAGATATTTTTCGCGGATTTGTGCAGTGCTTAAAGCCCCAGTGCGGGAAGTGGTCATGGTCATGCCTCCTTTTTAACATAAAAAAACACTGCTCGAGAAAGCCAAATGGCACGGACACCAAACACACTGGCGAGGGTTGCACAGGCGAGAACTTAGATGCGTCAAGGTGTGCTGTAAAGCCGTGTTTGAATCAAGTCAAGAGGTGCTTTTCGTGGATTGCCAAGGCTCAGGCTTTCCAAAGGACAGGCGCTTGGCGTTTTGAATTGGATTCTTGCATTGGACCACTTCAATTGGGTGGATATGAATCTTTTATGACATCACTGTGCCGCCATCGATATTGATACCCTGCCCGGTGATGGCTGCTGCCTGCTCGGAACACAAGAACACCACCAGCGCCGCGACCTCCTCACTCGAGATTACGCGCCCAAGCGGTACGTCTTTGACTAAACTTGCAATCGCTTCTGCTCGAGACTTCCCTGTTTTTTGCTCGATATTCTGCAAGGTCTGCTCGAGCATTTCGGTGTGCACCCAACCCGGACATACCGCGTTCACGGTCACGTGTTTGTTCGCGTAGTCCAGTGCGACGCTGCGCGTCAAGCCCAAGAGCGCATGCTTGCTTGCGTTGTAAGCGGCGCTGTAGCGCAGACCAGCTTTTGCGGCGATGCTGGCGATATTCACGATTCGCCCCCAACCCTGCGAAACCATGCCATCTATGGTGAGTTGCATCAGCTTCATTGCGGCATCCACATTGATGCGCTGGATTTTTTGCCAAAGTTCATAATCCATGTGAGTAAACTTCACGCCCTCGGTGATGCCAGCGTTGTTGACCAAAATATCTAAATGCCCAAACTCCGCCATACCCCTCGAGACCACCCCAGCCAAATTGGCAAAATCAGAGAGGTCGCACGGCAGGGCAATGGCGCGTTTGCCAAGGGTTTGTATTTCTTGCACAAGGCTCTCGAGTTCGGAGGCGCTGCGTGCGGTGACAATTATATCCGCGCCGACTTGTGCCAGCGCCAAAGCCGCCGCTCGCCCAATCCCTCGAGATGCGCCTGTAACCAAAGCCGATTTGCCGGAGAGGTTGATGTTCATCTGTTCCAGAGTGTAGCAAAAGTTTCACAGACGATGTGCCTTGTCGCTCACAAGCACACCGTCCGATAGGCGAATAATCCTGTCGGCTTTTTGCGCCAAACCCTCGTCGTGTGTAACCACCACCACTGCCGACTGCTCGAGACGCGCCAACTCTAAAAGCAAGGCAAAAACATGTTCGGCATTGGCGCGGTCTAAACTACCTGTTGGCTCGTCTGCAAGCACAAACCTTGGTTTGGTGACGAGCGCACGCGCTAACGCGCAACGTTGCCGTTCGCCGCCTGAAAGGGTACGTGGGTAGGCATATTTGCGCTCGAGCAAACCGACGCGCTCAAGTAGCATTTGGGCGCGAGTGCTATCTTGGCTATTTGCAATCAGACTTGGCAGTAGCACGTTTTCCTCGACGCTTAAATCCTCGAGCAAATAATGGTGCTGAAAAATAAAACCCACTTCTTTGGTACGCAGTTTTGAGCGCTGTTCCTGAGAAAGCGGATTGATATGTTGCCCCGCCCAATACAATTCGCCGCTGGTTGGCGGTTCTAAGCCTCCCAAAAGGTGAAGCAGTGTGCTTTTGCCGCTTCCTGAAGCACCAAGTACAGCCAGAACACCCCCCATCTCGAGCGTAAAACTGACCCCACGCAGCACCTCGCCGGTACCCGCAAAGCTGTGATGAATAGATTTGGCTTCGAGCGCGGGTGGGGTGTTGTGCATCAGCGGCATTAAAATATCATAAGTGCTAAACTCACAGTATGGACGATGTTCGCGCTGCCCTCGAGCGTTCTGCGTTATTCGTGGGCGCACCCGAGAGTGCAATAAAAATGGCGCTTGAAGCCGTGACAACCAGAACCTTTTCTCCTGGTGCCGAGATTTTCCGCGAAGACGACCCGGGCGAAGCGGTTTATTTGATTGTGGAAGGGCGTGTCAAGGTTTCTCGCGCCAATTTAGAAGGGCGCGAGCGTATTTTTACGATTCTCGCCAGCCCCGAAATTCTAGGCGAGATGGCACTGGTCTCGAGTGGTGCGCGCAGTGCTACAGCGCGCTGCTTGGATCGGGTGGTCGCTTTGGTGATTTACCGCGAGGATTTGAAGGGCATCCTAGACCGCAACCCTGCAGTGCTCTGGAACCTGACCAAAATCCTTGCCAAGCGCTTGGGTGACATGAACCGTGAAGTCGAGGTGCTGTCCTCGGCATCTACAACTGCTTGTGTGGCGTATGCCTTGCAAGCACTGTATTTGCGCGGTGGCTTTAAGAGCGATAAAGATGGATTGCCAACACTTGAATTTACCCATCAGGATTTGGCAAACCGCTCGGGCAATAGCCGCGAGACCATCACTCGAGCCTTAAAGGACTTTGAAAAAGAGGGCATTATCAAAACCCGTCCTGGTATGATTACGCTCCTTAAGCCCGAAGCACTCGAGGCAATTATTTTTGGTTTGCGCGATGATGAAGAGTGATTTTCTTATTGCAAACCTACGCGAATCGGTGTGGCAATGTTTTTGTATTATTGGTGCTGTTAGAGTCCCCGATTTTACCATCGCCCAAGATTCTGCTTTTGTTGCGCCCCCAAGTCCAAATCAAACCACAAAGAGAGAAGCGTTGCCGCTATGTACCGAGACCATGTCGTTCCAGTTTTGGATTCGCACGGGGCTGGTCATGTAGACCCTAAATTATTGGCTTAAAATCGAATCGGGGACTTGCATAATTCCTGATGGAAATTTGAGGAACAGACAGTAGAGTCCAGAGATGCGTCTTGTATTCTTGCTGTTTTTGGCTGTTTTTGTGGGGTGTGCCCCTGCCCGTCTTGACCGCTCGAGTTTGTCTAATGCCGATGTTATAGCAGCATTTGTACCAGATCGCGGAGAACGGGGTATTTATAAACTTGGTGAACAAGTGCGTTTTCGCCTAAGCCTTAAAAAATCGGGCTTTATTCATCTGATTTCCTATGAGCCAACCAACAATGTAGTGATTTTTGAGCGCAACGTGCCTATACGTGCGGGTGAACATGTTTTTCCGCGCCCAGAAGACCGTCAAGGTAATGCACAAGCAGCCTATTTGATTGTGCCGCCAACAGGGGCGAACCGAGTCATTGCGCTGTATTCTGATGTCCCACTCGAGGGCTTGCCACGTGGTACTCGAGATAACAATGCCTTGCAGGCAGGTATTCGCAGTGCCCTACAAACCAGTAAAGCCACCAGTTTTGACTTGGCTGAAACTGAAATAGAGGTGAAATAATGAAACGTCTTGCCGTTGTTGGAGGTGTGTTGTCTCTGGGTGTATTGGCGGCGTGTAACCAATTGCCGCCACCTGCTGCTGCGTGCACTGCTGCCATAGTATTGCCTACCTCGAGTGTGGTGGTGGATGGGGCTGACCCTATTGTGAAGTCGAGCAACGTTAAAACCATAGACCCCGCCGATATTGACGAGATTCAAGCAGACCGCATTCTTGCCGATCCCACGGGTTTGGCAGTAGGTGATACCATCGCCAGCAATTGCAACCAGGGCATTATTCGTAAAATCAGTAAAATTACCACTACAGGTGCGGTTGGTGCTCGTCCGCAAGGTATTGCAAAGGTGTATATCGAAACCACTCCTGCCACACTCGAGGGTGCGATCAACAAAGGCACCGTGGATATGGATTTTGGCAGTTTGGATTTTAGCGGAGCAGAAATCACACCAGCCAACCTTGCGCCAGGCGTTAGTTTAGGGCAAGGTGCGCGACCCCAAGGTATCACCCTTAACTTTTTGGATCGTACATTCAATGTGGGTGCGGCGACCATTAAGCTCTCGGGCAGCTTAGAGAACAACCTAAACCCCAAATTCAGCCTGCAATTCAAGGATAATGCCATAGACCGCTTTCAGGTTGGTCTGAGTGGTAATCTTAAACTCAACCTGAATAGCTCGTTTGTAGCTACTGCTTCGGCATTAAACATAGATAAAACCTTCTCGCTTTTAAAAAAGCCACTCGAGTACACACGCACATTTGCGCTCGGTGCGATTCCTGTAGTGGTGGTTATAACTCTCGAGCCTGTGATTGGCTATAAACTTGGTGTAAAAGGCAGTGTGAATGCAAAAGCTACGCTAACCCCGACGTTAACCATGGATTACGGCATCAAGTATGTCCGTACTGCAAATCCAAAATGGAGTGCCACAAATGTTCCGCTTGCAATTACTGCTCCTTCCAGTTTCACATACGGAGTACAAGTGGATGGTACGGGCGAAGCATATGTGAAACTCATCGTCGGTGTGAAGGTGTATGGTGTGGCGGGACCGAATCTCGAGAACAAAGCCTATGCGGCGTTTAACTTTAATCCAGCTGCTTCAAACCCGCTTGCACAAATGCGCATTGGTGCATTTTCTAAGGGTACGTTGGCATTTGATTTAAATGTTTTGGGGGTTGGGGTCAATGCCAATTTAGGGGAACTTACGCTCCTTGACCAGTCAAAACTCTTTAATTGCTCTGCTTCGGCGTGTCAGTAACTTGCATCTGCTTATGTTTTTCGGCTAGACTAGCCGCTCTCATGAAAAAACAGATTGTTGTTGGCTTTGCGCTAGGCTTGGCGGCATTGATTGCCTGTAGTCCCTCTGCCCAAAATGCACAGGCATTGCGTGGACTGAGTGCCCCTGTCACAGTGACTCGAGACCAGTGGGGCGTGCCGCATATCCGTGCGACAAAAGACCTAGACGCGTTTTATGCGCTTGGCTATGTGCACGCCCAAGATCGCCTATGGCAAATGGAACTGAATCGCCGTACGGGCGCGGGGCGCTTGTCCGAAGTCTTGGGGAGCGCCGCGCTCGAGCAAGATAAGTTCTTGCGCACATGGGGGTTTTATCGCGCTGCCGAAAGCGCCTACCCAGCACTCGAGCTGCGCAGCAAGAGTATTCTCGAGAGCTACGCCGCAGGCGTGAATGCTTTTATGGCTCAAGGTAACTTGCCCATCGAATTTGGCTTACTTGGGGTCAAGCCCGAACCGTGGAAGCCTACCGATAGCCTCGTGTGGGCAAAGATGCTCGCCTTTAACCTGAGCAGCAATTGGGACGAAGAACTCGAGAACCTCGAGCTTGTGAAAAAGGTGGGTATGGCA
>JBKBVO010000061.1:0-12405 GCA_046289535.1 Deinococcales bacterium
TGGTCGAAGTTGGTGCACCGCTCATACGCGATAGTAAAGTAGTACTGCGTGCGTTTACCGAGACCGAAGCTGTTCTTGGATTGGGAGACCAGAACCTAACACTCAAGTTACAAAAACCCTAAACTCGAGGTATAATAACATGACGAAACTCAGAAACGTACTTCTGGTCGCACTTTTCGCGCTCTCGAGTCTGTGTGGCACCACTTTCGCACAGCGTATAACAAACGACCGCTTCCCGGCAGATGCCCGTTTTGATCAGCTGGTAACAGTGGATTTGCCTGCAACTGGGCTGGATTTGGCGCAATACTTGCGCGAACTTGCTAGTCTTGTGAAGCTGCAAGCAACCACTGAAGGTATTGCTGCAAAGTCGGTCACATATAACTTTAAGGCTATCCCCTTCCGCCAAGTTTGGAATATTGTCGTTTCGCTCAACAATCTTGATTACGAGCTTCTTCCAAACGATGTTGTGGTTGTTGGACCACCAGAGGTTGTGGCGAAGTTTCGCCCCGCCACACCAGCACAAACCACACCCACCACGCCGCCACCGCCACAGCCCGTTCTAGTGGTTCGAACATATGATATTAAGTCGAACCCAGACAATGTTTCCAAAGCCTTAAGTGCGCAATTCGCTGATGTGAAAATCGTTCCGGTCACCGGTACAAGTAAGTTGATCATCACCGCTACGGAAACACAGCACAGCAGCATTGCGGCGTTACTGCAGCAAATTGATGTTGTAACAGCAGCGCCTGTTTCAACCAACAGCGAGCGAATTGTTCAACAACTCTATGCTGTTTCTTACAGCAAAGCCAGTCGTTTGGCAGAGATTCTCAAACAGCTGGTGGCAGGTCCGAGTGTGACCACAAATGCAGCAACCGGCACCACTACTGCCGTGGGCACAGCCGCCCCTGGCGCGACTGCTGTTGCCGCAACACCAAATGTGGGCATTGTAGCAGACGATCAATCAAACACCTTGATTATTCGTGGACCGGAAGAGACGGTGTCCGGCTTGGTATCGTTGCTGCCAAAACTTGATTTGCCGCAGCAGTTGGTGAATATCGGTATCAGGATTCAGGAAAATAGTGACTCTGCGACGCGTTCGCTTGGCGTGGACTGGAAACCTGTTGGGCTAGGCAATTTTAGTGGTTCAATTGTTGGTGGCTTGCTTAACTTTGCATTTGATGCTACCAACAGCTTGGCGGGCTTGAATTTGACTGCCACGCTCAATGCGCTCGAGACTCAAGGTTTGTCGCGCCGTATCAACGATTCAACGCTAACTGTTCTTAACAATGGCACAGGTTCGGTTCGTTCTGGTGGTCGAATTGAAATAAGCATTCCCAGCACCACGACGAATATTGAAAAGACCCTCACCTTTGGTGTAAAGATTGACGTTTCGCCAACGATTGCAGCAGATGGCAGCATTACTCTGGACTTAAATGCTGAAGTTAGTTCTGTGCAGAATGCTGCAAACCCAAATCCTAATCGTATTGATTTTGTAGATAATGTTGCAAAGTCTGTGGTGCGGCTTAAGTCGGGACAGACCTTATTGCTTGCGAGTTTGCTTGCAACCACGCAGGACTCCACCACGTCTGGTGTACCTGTTTTGAGTGCCATTCCGCTTTTGGGTGATTTGTTTAAAACCACCAAAACGACCGATGATCAAAAACAACTCCTTGTGGTGATTACCGCTGATATTATCAAATAGGTCTGCGAGTTTAAAATGCCCCTAACTTGGGGGCATTTTAACATTGGATGAACTCGAGACGCGGGAAGCCGTTTCGCTAGCTTGAGAACCAGTTTAGGCTCGAGAACCCCTTTAAACCAAATAATTCTTACTGTAGCGTTCGAGCTTAAGTGCGGTTTCCTGCCTTAGATTGAGCCGTTGCGAGACCGCCAAAATCAAATCCGAGTGCTCAGAGGCTTAAATTTTCGTAGCTGACGCTCTAAGTATTTGGCACGCCAATAACCACTAATCTCGAGTAACACACTGCGCTCGTCGGGATGTACCAGCCGAAAATCGGGAATCATTGTCTTACCGCCTAAATCCACTTCTCGCTCGAGTTGCCAAGGGATTTATTCAGGATAGAGTAGGTGGGCTAACCCGCTGCGCATACGGTAATCGGTGCTGTTGGCGGTTTCGGCTTCGAGTGCTTCGTCGAGGTCGCGCCGACTTCTTCCTTGGTGCAGTACAAAGAGTTCAATGGTATTTCGGGCTAACTCGAGCACTCCTGTGCTCTGTTCGAGTGAAAATCCGCTAACCCTGCCTGCGCGAAAGGTATTTTGCAAAAGCTCAGTGGGTAGCATACTTGACACAAGTCGCGGTAAGGTATGGGGGCATGATTTGGCTCGATGTGCTTTTCCCACTTCTGACAGGCTTGGCAGCAGGTGGCTTGGGTGCAATGCTTGGGCTTGGTGGTGGCGTGGTAGTTGTCCCTACAATCGAACTATTGGGCAGCCGATTCCTTACCGAGCCGTACACCTTGCAACAGGTTATTGCAGCTTCGCAGTTGGGTGTACTGTCGGTGGCGGTTGCCTCGAGTGCGGGTTATCTGGCAAAGGGTAGTTTTGTGCGCTTTAGAGCAGCTTATGCTTTTGCGCCATTTACAGTTTTTGGTGGAATTGTGGGCTCGTTGTTGTTGGTGGTGCTTGAGCCAAAACTGATTGCCACGATTTTTGCGCTGCTTTTGTGCTACACCGCTTTTGAACTGATACGTGGGTTAAACAAAGCCGATACCGAACGCCCGAATGTATCCAAACTTGCCAAACCCGCATTGGTCTTTAGCGGAGTCATGAGTGGTTTGCTCGGCATTGGTGGCGGTACAATTCAGGTACCCGTCTTAAACTTGTTGGTTGGATTTTCGTTTCGGGTGGCAGTGGCAACAAGCACCTTTATGATGGGTTTTACAGCAATCGCCAACGCGAGTATCCAGATTGTGAGTGGCAAGCTCGAACCGGGTTTAGCTGGGGCAGTTGCTTTGGGTATTTTGATTGGTGCAAGAATTGGCAGTCAGTGGGCAACTCGAGTGCCCGTGCGAACCTTAAAACTGATGTTTGCAGTGTTGGTGCTCTATAGCGCATTTGACCTATTCAGGAAGTATTGGTTATGAGCCTCGAGCAGCGTTTGGCAGGGTTGTTTGGTCATGGTTTGAGTTTTGCATTCATTTTTTTGTTTGTAGGGCAACTTTTACGCCCCATGCTGTGGCTGGGTATTGCGGCCTTACTGCTTGCACCCTGGGCCGGCGCGGTACTGGTCTGGCGCGAGCCAGAGACGACCCAAGCGACTCGGTTGAGCATTGTTTTAGCCTTTTTGGGTGTTGTTGCGGCACTTATTTTGGGTTTGTTATTGCGGCGCTAATGCGCCTAGTGCTCTAAAAACCACTGTATTCGCGGCACTTTGAGTTCAAATGCGGCTGCAAAACCTGCTGGCTGCTTTTGGCTAAACCAATACAAATCATGCAGGGTGGTCAGTGCCACATATGCGGGTAACCTCTCGAGTACAGTATCTTCTCGAGCAGTAAGCTCCTTGATGGCAGTTGTTGCTTCTTCGATGGGTAGCAACTCGAGTGTGCCCGTAAAGAGTAGTGCATAATCGCGGGCGGGGTCGTCGAGGGCTGCTTTGTGCCAATCCACAACTCGTACTTGGTGAGGTGGAGCAAATAAAATATTTTCAAACCATAAATCCAAATGGCAAAAAGCACTCGGTACTTCCAGCAATCCCGAATCTAAGGCTTGGTGTACCAACATAAACATTGGCTCGAGTTCGGGGTATGGTTCAAGTTGTTCCCGAAAACGCTCAAGTTTTTGCTTGAGAGGGGTTTGCACTACCCTTGTGTATTTGGGAGCGTGAAGTTGGCGTAAAAACTCCCCGAGTGCAGGTAGTGCGGGTGCAATGGTTGTAGCGTGGATGGGAGCACCTTCAAAACGGCGCATCACCAGGGCTTCTTGCCCGGCGATGGTTGGTGTGCCGACAACCCAATCGCCCAAGCCAGCCCGTATCATGTTGCTTGCCTCGAGTTTATTTAAGCCATTATTGTGCTTATAGACCTTAATGATTTGGTCATGCTCATCGGCATAGACGACCGAATGGTATCCGCCCCCAATTTGAGTCAGTGTGCCAAAAGTACGCTCGAGCGGCATGTGGCGATGATACCGTGTCAACGCGTTGCCATGCCATACTCAACTGCATCTACAAGTGCCCTCCAGCAAGCTTGTAGCAAGTCTTGGGAAATACCGATACAAGTCCAATCGCGCTGACCATCGCTAATGGTGATTGCCGCACGAACACGCAGTTCTTCGCCGCTTTGGTTGATGCTGCGCACGCGCAGGCTTATTGCCTCGAGACGGCTGGCATAGTGCGCGATTTCTTTGTCTTCGGAAAGCGAGATTGCCGCTTTAATCGCTTTTAAGAAGGCTTTGACTGGTCCAGAGGCTTCGGCGGCAACGTATTCTTCTTCGCTACCAACGCGAACCGAAAGACTTGCTTCGACTACAGGGCGGTCGCGCCCGCGAATGGCATCGAACAAACGTACCCGCTCTACCGATAAGACTTTGTGAAATTCGCCCGTGAGTTGCTTGAGGGCTAATTCCAAACTGGCGGGTGCATCCTCGAAGCTGTAGCCATTGTCTTCGAGGCGTTTGAGTTCTACTAGGATGCGCTGACTCGAGGCACTGCCATCGGATAAATCGATACCGTATTGTTCGGCAACTCGGGCTAAATATGCCGGTTTGCCCATGCTTGGGATAATCAAACGCCGCACATTGCCAACCGACTCCGGGGGAACAGGTTCGTACGCCTGCGGGCTGCTGAGAACAGCAGCGATATGGGTATCGGTTTTGTGTTCAAATACCCGTCTTCCTACAAATGGGGCATCGTCCATTTGTTCGGATTTGCCCACAAGTGCAGCCACCTCAAGGGCTACAGGAGTAATGCGTGCCAATTGCTCGGCGCTGACGACATCTAAGCCAAGCCTAAGGCGCAGGATTGGTAGCAGCGCGGTGAGGTCGGTGATGCCGTTGCGTGCACCGTAACCATTGACACTGCCCTGTAGGTGGCTTGCGCCTGCCTCGAGTGCGGCTAAGGCATTTGCCAGCGCCAACCCAAAATCATTGTGCAAATGCACCCCCACAGGAACCGTAGCAAACTCGAGAACTTTTTTGACCCCTACTGCGATATCGGCGGGTAAGCTCGAGCCGTTGGAATCAGCGAGCACGAGGCTACTTGCTCCTGCTTCAAGTGCAGTTTTAACGAATTGTAGCGCATATTCTGGTTGGTCACGCAGTGCATCAAAAAAATGCTCTGCCATCAAAATGACCTCGCGCCCTGCTGCGCGCAGGTAGTGCACGCTTTCAGAGAGCATCTTGAGGTTCTCTTCGAGCGTGGTTCGCAGCACTTTTTCGATGTGCAAGCCCCAGACTTTGCCATACAGTGAAACCGTCGGGGTATTGCAGGCAAGGAGTGTTTCAAGCCCCTTGTCCTTTTGTACAAGAGTTTCGGGGCGACGGGTCGCGCCGAACGCCACCAGTTTGGCGGGAAGGTTGAGTTCGCTCACCTGCGCAAAAAACTCGAGGTCTTTAGGAAAGACACTTGCCCAACCGCACTCGAGATACGTTACACCGAGCGAAGCAATCAGGGGTGCTATGCGCAGCTTGTCTGTTGTTGAAAGGTTTACGCCGCCAGCCAGTGCGCCATCGCGCAGGGTGGTGTCAAGGATTTGCAAATTCATAAAGAACAGTCTAGCGGATTTTTCCGATAGCCGCGCACATAGTCCACTACGGCAATTTTAGGAAACACTGGATTGTCTGGGTTTATTTCATGCGGGCGTTCATATAACCCAAGCATAAGCTGCATTCTATAGGGTAAACGTTGCTCGAGGCGGCGCAGGTGTTTGTTATTAACAAAAAAATCCACATACTCGGGTGTCCAGTCAATTGCATAAATGTTGTACTCGGCGGCGTTGACTGGCAACCAATCCTCAACAATCTGATTTTGTAGGTTGGGGTCATTCCACGCCAAAATTGCATAATCTATCCTCGAGCGTTGTGGTGTAATATTGCCGCCATGAATCTCAAAAACCCGAATCTCTCCTGCTTGTGGCGCATCATAGCCAATCAGCCAAAACGCTGTGTGGTAGCCTTGTACGGGTAAGGCTTTAAGCCGTGTCTCGAGGTAGCCATACTGCGGCAAATAGAACTGGAGCGGTTCAGGGTTGCTGCTGATTGTCATTGTGCTGTCCCAACAAAACTGCCCTGTGTGATGCCCTGTTTGCAAATTGCTGACGCGGTCTGCGTTTTCACGCCAACGTGGTTGGTCGGCTTCGATTCGTAACTCGAGCTGTCCATTTGTGACCCTGAATCGTGCGCTCGCAACCTCTGGGGTACTCCAGTGTGGCAACATTTGTGGCAGCCATTTTGTGGTATCTAGTTTGTTGCCCTCGAATTCATCTGCAAACTCGAGCGTGTAACCAGCTTTTTGTACGGGGTTGGCGGGAAAATCCATACCTTATGAAAACATGAGCTTTTACCCGTTCGCTGCTGCCTGCAAAACACTTTTAATCTCGAGTATGGTGGGTGAGCACCAAACGCCAGCACACCCACATTTTCTTGCACTCGAGAAATGGTGCAGGGCGTGTTGCCCAGAAGCCAGCATAGTGCATTTTTGCGTCACCGTTTAATAGGTGTTTGAGAAGCAAAATAGCTCGAGGTTGAAGCCTAATGACTTCTGGCTTCTTCGAACCACGCGGCTATAGGCAAAAGATGCGCCAAAGTTTATGCCACGTGCGCTTTGTGTAGGTTATAATAGGGGCATAATGACTCAAAGCATTGCGCCGCTCGAGCTGTCCGGATTTACGCATCCAGGACAGGTGCGCGAACTCAACGAAGATACTTGGGCAAAGGAATCCCTGCCCTTTGGCGAACTGTTTGTCGTTGCCGATGGTATGGGTGGTCACCGCACGGGTGAGGTTGCCTCGAGTATGGCAATCGAATCTTTGTTGGCTGCTATGAAAGAGCTTAATGACATCCCGCCGCAAAGCCTACCTCGGGCGATGCAGCGCAGCAACCTGAGCGTGTTCCAGTATGCGAGCCGTCGTGCCGAATCGCGGGGTATGGGTACGACCATGACCGCAGTGGTCATAGATGGGAATGCAGCGGTCATAGGACACGTTGGCGACTCGAGGGCATATCTGATTCGCAACAACAGAATTGAACAATTAACGCGTGATCACTCTTGGGTTGCCGAGCGGGTGCGTCAGGGTTTGCTGAGCGAAGAAGAGGCTCGAGATCATAAATGGCGCAACGTGATTACCAATGCGCTTGGTTCGAGACCACAGCTGCGTCTGGATTTATTTGGTTTGAACTTGCTCGAGGGCGATATGATTTTGGTGTGTTCGGACGGTTTGTCGAATTTGATTTCCGACCGACAAATGCTCCAAGTTGCCCAGGAGTATAGCTATGAACCTGTGGAAATGGTCACACAGACCTTGGTGAGCCTTGCCAATGCTGCGGGTGGTTACGATAACATCACCTGTGTGGTGGCTCGAGTCAAGCGTCTGATGCCACGCTCTAAACCCTACCCCTTGCCACAACTACCAAGAGACGATAGCTATGCATCCGACCTCCCCGAAGACCCGACGGGTACAGTCATTTATGAGGGTGATGTCTTGCGCCGCCGCCCGTGGTGGCTGATTCCACTGGTTGTGATCTTATATTTGCTGCTCTTTGTGGTCTTGCTGGTTACACTGAGGCGATGATGCTGTCTGAAGTGCTTAGCCTTGCCCAGACCCTGGTCAGAATGGATTCAGTGGCTGCACCAAATCGTCCTTTTGAGGAAGGTGTTGCACACTACTTGGCAGTGTATCTTAAGCAGGCTGGTTTTGCAGTGCAACTCGAGCAGGTGGCAGATAAGCGCCCTAACCTGATGGCGAGTTTTGATACTGGTAAAAGTGGGCGCTTGCTGATTCTCGAGGGGCACACCGATGTCGTGACCGAAGGCGAGCGCGCTGCTTGGCACAAAAATCCGTTTTCGGGCGATATAGAAAACGGCAAGCTCTGGGGGCGCGGCAGTGCCGATATGAAAGGCGGTTTAGCCGCCGCTGTTATTGCTGCCAAAAATGTGCGCCAAGCGGTGTTGCACGGTAGCCTCGAGTTATCTGGAGAATTGCGTCTGCTCATTCCCTGCGATGAAGAGGGGATGATGTCGGGTATCAAGCAGATGGTGCGCCAAGGCTGGCACTTAAAAAACGGCAAACCTGCCGACGGTGCGATTATCTGTGAACCCGAAGAACTCGAGTTATGTTTGTGGCAGCGCGGTGGGATTCGTGTAGCAATGCAGTTTTTGGGCAAACAGGCACATGGCGCAATGCCTTATGCGGGTATTAACCCGATTCCGTGGTTAGCACAAGCGGTTTTGCAGATTGGCGTTCTGGAGCAAGAACTCCAAGCTCAGATTCCTGAACACCCAATGCTCGGCAAGCCTTATATCACCCCAACTGTGCTACAAGCGGGTAGTTTGCCGCAATTGAATGTAATGCCGGGCGAGGCAATTTTGGCGCTGGATATTCGCACTGTGCCAGGCGTAGATCACGCCGTACTGCACCAGCGCCTACGCCAAATTCTTGCGGGGCTAGAAAATGCAAAAACCGAATACCGAATTATAGACGATCGCCCTTGGACGGCAACCGACCCTAAGGCTGCGATTGTGCAAGCCCTCGAGACCGCCACACGCCGTGTGCTGCACCAAGAGCCTAAATATGGTGGTGTACCGGGTACGACCGATGGTACTTTTTTGCACGCAGCAGGAGTGCCAATCGTGACCGTTGGACCAGGAGATCGCGAAATCCCTCACCAAGCGAATGAATTTGTACGAATTAGCGAACTCGAGCAGAGCGTAGCGCTCTATAGCGAAGCCATTGCACTGTTTTTGTCGGCAGATACAGTGTAAGTTTTTTGAAAGATAGTCAGAAGTATACTCTACAGTTGTGGAAAATCTCACACGAGACCCTGAGCGGAGCCATATGGGATTGATTGAAAACCTAACGAATACCTTAAAGCAAGGCTGGAATGTCGCTAAGGAAAAAGGCGAACTCGGTGCGAGGGTTGGGCGTCTGCGCCTAGAACTCATTCGCTTGGAGCGTGAACGCGAAGGGCAATATGTGCGGCTTGGCAAGGCTTACCACCACAATCCCCAAGATACAGTGGCTTTTGAGCCACTGTTGCTCGAGATTAACCGCCTCACACAGACCATGCGCGACTGTGAAAGCGTGATGGCACAACTGCTCGAGGCAAGCGCAGAACCAAAACCAGAGGATTTAGCAGAAGAACAAATTGATTTTGCAGAAAGAAGCTAAGTGCTTTGTGTACCCAATCTTTCTTTATGCCGCTTTGCTCAAGGCTTTTGAAACAAAGCGGGTGCGAATAAGCGCAGTGCTGTCTGTTTTGACTCTTTACATTGAATTCCTGTCTCTAGACACGCTACACTAGCCCCATGCACGTTTCTATCGCATCCATTGGGCAACACGCCGAACAAAACGTCACCATTCGCGGCTGGCTGTCCGATAAAAGCGGCAAGGGTAAACTGCAGTTTCTTAAACTGCGCGACGGCTCTGGGTTTATCCAAGCTACTGTTTTCAAACAAGATGTCTCCGAAGACGATTTTGAGCTTGCTAAGCGTATCCCTCAGGAATCTAGTCTCGAGGTATCAGGTTTGGTTCGCGTCGATGCTCGAGCGCCGGGCGGTTTTGAGCTTTCGGTTACGAACTTAAAGATTGTGGCGCTGCCTCGAGAAGAATACCCGATTACCCCCAAAGAACATGGCACAGAATTTTTGCTCGATAACCGTCATCTGCATTTGCGCCACCGCAAGCCTTGGGCGGCAATGCGCGTGCGCAATAGCGTGAAGCGCGCCATTCACGATTTTTTCGGCTCAAGAGGATTTATTCAGTTCGACAGTCCGTTTTTTATGCCCACTGCTGTTGAGGGCACAACCAATTTATTTGAAATTAGTCTGTTTGACGAAGAGAAAGCCTATCTAAGCCAGTCGGGGCAACTCTACGCCGAGGCAGGCGCAATGGCGCATGGCAAGGTTTACACCTTCGGACCAACCTTTCGTGCCGAAAAATCCAAAACCCGCCGCCATTTACTCGAGTTCTGGATGATTGAACCTGAAGTTGCGTATGCCGATTGGCAAGACAATATGAAACTCCAAGAAGATTTTGTGTCTTATATTGTTGGGCGCAGCATAGAAGAGTGCAAAACTGAACTCGAGATGCTCGAGCGCGATCTTGCGAAACTCGAGCCAAGCGCGGCTGGAAATTTTCCGAGGGTGTCGTATGACGATGCTATCGAGATGATTGCCAAAGCCATTGCAAGTGGCAACCTGCCACCAAATGTGGATGCGGACACCCAACCTGTCGTCTGGGGTGATGATTTTGGTGCACCACACGAAACCATTGTTGGGGCGCATTTTGACCGCCCTGTGATGATTCACAGCTACCCTGCGGCGATTAAAGCCTTCTATATGCAGCCCCAAGCGCATGACCCACGTTTAGCAGCTTGTAATGATATGATTGCTCCAGAAGGCTACGGCGAAATCATTGGTGGCTCGGAGCGTATTCACGATTACAATCTACTCAAATCGCGGATTTTAGAGCATGGACTGCCGCTCGAGCCATTTGATTGGTATTTGGATTTACGCAAATACGGCTCGGTGCCACATTCGGGCATTGGATTGGGACTCGAGCGCACAGTGGCGTGGATTTGCGGTGTGTCACACTTGCGTGAGGTGGTTCCGTTCCCGCGTATGCTTACGCGCATGAAGCCATAGTTTATTTTGCTAAGAACAAATATGGCTGAAAAACCTGCCCATTTTGAGGAATACGGCGCTGGTTGCAGTTGAGGCTTTTTCTTTTTGTGTTTGCCTAAAATGGCGCGTTTGGGGTATTCCACGCTAGAGCGTGATACGTTGATTTTTGTCGTCTTGTACTTTCTCGAGTGCGGGGTTTTTACCAGCCATAGAGCCTTGTATATTGTTGCGCTGCTGTTGCCCAAGAAAAATCGGTCTGCATTGCATTTTGCATTTTCTGTTCCCATTCCGGCGTGCGCCATTGCGAACGCGCGTAACGGGCGGTAGCCGCAAGCGCCCAGCTCGAGTATTCCCAAAACGGGTAGCCTTTACTTTCAGGAACGGTATCGAGCAAGCCGCCAACTGCCCTTGCAATCGGTAGTGTGCCATAGCGCATTGCAATCATCTGCGATAACCCACAAGGCTCAAACAAACTTGGCATCAAAAACGCATCCGAACCCGCATAAATACGGTGGGCAAGGGCTTCGTTAAAGCCATTGCTAAAGTGGACATTGGTTTTTGTTTGCATAAACCACCTTAAACCCTGCTCTGCCTCAGCGTCGCCACTACCTAAAATGACAATATTCCAGTCCTGTACCAACTCCTCGAGTGCGCCAAATATCACCGATAAACCTTTTTGCTCGGATAATCTGCTGACCATAGCTAGAGTAGGGCGATTGGGGTCGAGGTCAAGCTCCTTGCATAATGCTTTTCTTGCTGCTTCCTTGCCAGAAGAATCGGTGTAATGAGTCTCGAGGTAATTGTCGGTAGCTGGGTTCCAGTAATCGGTATCTATGCCATTTAAGATTCCATGCACACCACGCGAACGCAGTACGCCATCCAAACCAAAACCACCTTCGGTGGTAGTAATTTCCCATGCGTAACGCGGCGAAACGGTGCTGACCACATCCGAATAGACAATGCCTGCTTTGAGTAAATTGGCATCGCCATTATACTCGAGTCCATCCATCTGCCCGACCCAATCAGGTAAACCAGACCATGTCAGTACATCACGCAAACCCCAACGCCCATGAAACGCAAGGTTATGAATGGTCAGCACACTCTTGGCACGGCGTTGGGCATCGGGAACGTCACCGTAACGTAGGAGTGGGGCAAGCAAGCCCGTTTGCCAGTCGTTTAAGTGGTAGACATCTGGAAAAAAATGCAAACCATGGAGTAGGTGCGGCACCGCTAAGCAAAACTGAATAAATCTGTAAGCGTCGTCCGAGTAACCATAATAGTTATCTCGGTCAAAAAGGCTGCCACCAACAAAAACCCAACGCACCCCGTGCGCTATGGTGTCTGCTACGCCCATGTGTGTAGATAGGCGCGGTGCCTCGAGTTCCCAAAGGTAATAGGGTGTAACATTTTTGAGGTTTTTGTACCAAGGTGAAACCACCACCACTTCGTGCCCCATCTGAGCAAGGGCTATGGGCAGGCTCGAGGCGACATCGGCTAGACCGCCAGATTTAGAAAAAGGGTGGACTTCGCTCGAGATTAGGGCAATACGCATATTTTCTCCTCCACTTGACAAACTTTTACAGGCTGCTTACACTCTACTACCCGCAAGG
>JBKBVO010000062.1:0-12403 GCA_046289535.1 Deinococcales bacterium
CCTTTTGCTTTGGTATACCAAACAGTATACCAAGATTCCAAGTGAATTTTTGAAGCAATTTGACCCAAATTTGGTTCGAGTCGCGCAGATTGTATAATGTTTTGACGGATCAAAGATTGCACACCGTTCCGTTATAGCCAAGCGTGCCCCGCCTGTTTACCGATACCATGTCCAAGCCCATTCCACTAACTCCAGAAAAAATCCGCCCTAAATACGAACAAATTGGTGTAGATGGCTATTATGCTACGCACGGCTCGAGTTATCGCAATCCGCACGAAAAACAAATTCATATATTGCTCGAGACCATGTTGCCCCATTTGAACCTCGAAAATGTTTTGGATTTGGCGTGTGGTAGTGGCGAGGTCACCACTAAACTGCTCGAGCATGGCGCAAGCGTTTCAGGTGTAGACCCATACACTGCCGAAGCCTACTTTTTGCGCACCGGTCTGCAAGCCGAACGCCTCAGTTTTGCAGATATCGCTGCGGGTTTGCTTCTAGGGCGAAGGTACAGTCTGGTCATCTGTAGTTTTGCACTGCATTTGTGTGCAGTCTCCAGACTACCTACTGTTTGCTATCAGTTAGCGCAAGTCAGTCACCAATTGCTGCTTTTATCGCCACATAAACGCCCAATCCTCAAACCCGAATGGGGCTTGCGCCTCGAGACCGAAATCAGCTTTGAGCGTGTAAAGGCGCGCTTGTTTAGCTCGGCTTATTGATTGAAGGGATTCTACCCGCACCACGAACGGTGGTTTTGAATCAAGGTTGGCTCGAGCCTCAATAGTGCATTTGACGCTTTTGGGAAAGTTCTGAAATGCAGCCCGCATTTGTTCATGATGTGTTGATATTCACTTTTTGTTGCAAAGCTCTGCGAACTTTTTTATTTTGGTTGAACCTTATCCGCCTAAGTATACAGGTGCATCAATCATCGCCTCGAGTCGTTGATGCTCCGCGCTCAAATTCGAGATTTGCGCTTGTAAGCGCTGCAAAGCCCCAAGCTCGCCGGCTTGCAATTCGTGAATGGTCTCGAGAACGCGATTGGCGGTGGTTTCAAATTGCTCGAGGAGTTGTTGCTGGCTCATGGGTTAGCTCCTAGCTGCTAGCGTTGTGGTGACTAGCTTTTTGACAAGAGGGCTTGGGGTTGATGGCGGCTTGAAATACAGAGAAAGTGGGCGTTTTGGGAAAACAAACCCCGCGCGTGCGAACACACGGCTCGCCTCTGCGGAGTTTTGAACGAGTGGTTAAAAGCCAGCAACTGCTACGCTTTTGCGGTTATATCAGAGAGCGGATGCTCGAGTGCCGAACTTCTCTCGCCGTAGACTTGGCTCGAGATGTCAGCGTTGCTGCCACGCGAAAGCGCGACTCTGCCTGTTCGCATGGTTTCGATTATTCCAAAGGGGCGCATTTGTTCGATAAACGCGGTGATTTTACCTTCGTCGCCAGTCACTTCAAAAACATAACTCTTGCTGCCAACATCCACATTGCGGGCGCGAAAGTCTTCGGCAATCATGCGAATTTCAAGACGGGTTTCTGGAGTAACGCGCACCTTGAGCAGCACCAACTCGCGGTCAACAAACTTTTCGTGGGCGTGGTTAATCACTTTCAGCACGTCCTCGAGCTTTTCTAACTGGCGCTGGATTTGTTCTGCCATATGTTCAGGCGCTTCGGCAATAAAGGTCATGCGCGATACCCCGCTCTCTTCGGTTGCGCCAACCGAAAGCGAATCGATATTGTAGCCACGCCGCGCAAACAAACTCGTGACCCGGGTTAAAACGCGCGGTTCATCGCGCAAAAATGCAGAAAAAATATGTTTCATAAAAGACCTCTATTGGCTCACGAGTTCACGAGTCTCGAGTTTTGGATCATCATCGAGCATTTCATCTAAGCCCTTACCAGCGGGAACCATCGGGAAAACATTGGCTTCTTGTGGGACACGCACCTCGAGCACGGCGGGTCCATCGGCGTTCAACCAACTTTGTATGGCGGTTTCTAAGTCGGCAGGGTTATCGGCGGCAAAACCAGGAATACGATAAGCACTTGCCAAAATTGGGAAATCTGGGTTTGAATCCTCCAAATACACTTCGCTATAGCGCCTGCCATGGAACATCTCTTGCCACTGGCGCACCATGCCAAGGTAGCCATTGTTGATGATACAGAACTTCACTGGAATATCGTATTTTCGCAAGGTGGCGAGTTCTTGAATGGTCATTTGGCTCGAGCCATCGCCCGCAATTCCTACCACGCGCACACCCTTGGCATCGCCGCCATCGTGGGCATTGATTGCAACAGCCGCACCTAAGGCAGCAGGCAAACAAAAACCCATTGTTCCAGCTCCACCGGAATTGAGCCACTTGCGCGGCTGCTCGAATTTGTGCAGCTGCGCGGTAAGCATCTGATGTTGCCCAACATCGGCAACCACAACATCGTTGCCGTTAAGTTGACTCGAGACCATTTTAATTGCCTCAGCGGCTCCCCATGCAGGGCGTTTAGGCTGACGAGTTTTCCAATCTTCGAGCTTGACCCACCATTCTGGAGTTTCGAGTTTATTCACCAATTGGGTCAGTGCCTCGAGTGCCTTGGCGGCATCGGCGTGGATAGGGATATACGCCGGGACCAGTTTGTTGTGTTCAGCGGTATCTATGTCTATGTGGATAATCTGTGCATTTTTGGCAAAGCGACTGGTTTTGCCTGTCACGCGGTCATCAAAGCGCATCCCTAAACCAATCAAAACATCGCACTGCGAGATGGCGCGGTTGCTGGCTACACTGCCGTGCATTCCTGGCATTCCCAGCCATTGTGGGTCAGAAGCAGGATAATTACCCAAGCCCATCAGTGTGGTAATCACAGGCATTCCTGTCTTTTTGGCGAACTCGAGAATTTGTTTTGCAGCATCACAAGCACCGCCACCGACCATCAGCACTGGTTGCTTGGCGCTGTTAATCAAAGCGGCAGCTTTTTGAATGGCGGCTTGGTCTGGCTCGAGCGCGGCGGGTCTAGGATTGGGCTGGACAATTGGGGCGTCGGTTTGGGCTTGCTGAACATCTTTTGGAATATCTACAAGCACTGGACCTGGGCGACCAGAAAGTGCAATCTCGATGGCTTGAGCAACCGTTTTGGAAATATGATCAGCATGACGCACCAAAAAATTATGCTTGGTAATCGGCATGGTGACACCTGTAATATCGGCTTCCTGAAAAGCATCTGTGCCCAAAAGTGGCGAGGGTACATTTCCAGTAATCGCTAAAATTGGCAGGCTATCGAGCATTGCGTCCGCTAGTGCAGTGACAAGGTTTGTTGCACCCGGACCAGAAGTTGCCATGCACACACCCAAGCCGCCTGTAACTCGAGCATAACCCTCGGCGGCGTGCCCACCACCTTGTTCGTGGCGCACCAGAATATGCTGGATTGGACTATCGTAAAGCGCATCGTACACGGGCATGATTGCGCCGCCTGGGTGTCCGAAGATATGGCGTACACCATGCGCTTCGAGCGTTTTGAGAAGGGCTTCTGAACCGGTCATGTTTGTACTCCTTTTTGGTGCTGTAATCGAGATTTTGGTCGAATTAAAAAACCCCCACCTGATGTGGGGGTCGCTTTGGCTAAAAAGCTGGTACTATGCCGCGACCCCCCGAGGTAGGGTTACGACTACTACAATAATTGCCTGCGCTTGCACACTGCAACAGTAACAGGGAAGAGGTGGAGCTGTCAAGTGGTCGAGCAAGCGGCATCCCGATTGGTATACCAAAATGACTAGGACTACCTGGCTGAGAGTGGGTTTTTTTACCAACGTAGCAAGGCGAAACCTCTGTAGCTGCAAAACCAACCCTAAGTCTTTAGGGCACTGCAAAAATTTCTTGCCCCCGCGCCTCGAGCTTAAACATCGGCAAAGGCTTGTTGGCAGGACCCTGCTTGACCGCACCTGTCTCGAGACTAAAAACGCTTCCGTGGCAAGCGCAACCGAGTTCGTTCTTGACAGGAGCACCAACACCACAACCCACATGGGTGCAGACTGTTGAAAGCGCAACCAAATGCACCTCGCCTACACTTAAGCCACCTTTTTGAGCACTGGCGACTCGAGCCACAATTGCAGGGTTACCTGCTAAATCAAGGTTTTTAAATACACCAACGCTGGGAAAATCGGCAATAAGCCCAACTTTTATCCCTGCACTCTGGATACTCGAGCCAGGGTTATCGCGCACTGGCATACAACCACTTGCCCCAACTGCACCCAAAAGCACCAACGCTTCACGCCTCGAGAGTCTTGACACACCCAAAAGCCTAGCACACTGTGCTGCTGGCATTGTGTGCTTTATGTTTGCTTTTGTAAATCCCCACCTTAATTATCAACAATAGCGTATGGGACAATTCTCTGGTTGTTCTCTATATGTTAAATCAGATACCCTATGTTATCCGCCTGACATACCGTTTTGTCGGGGTTTTTAAGAGAGGGTTGGTGGGTTTAAGTATGGTCGAATCTTTGCGTGACCGTTTGTTTCCAAATACACCGGATTCGGCGGCGAAGCTCTGGCTTACGTCTGCCGTGGTGTGGGGCGTTTTTGGCATGAGTCTCGGTGTGTTCATGGCAATTTTGTTTGTGTTCCCCGATTTTACAAAGGGGGTGCCGTGGCTTTCATTTAGTCGTATTCGTCCAACTCACGTGAACATGGTGGCGTTGGTTTGGGTTTCGATGGCGAGTGTCGGGGCAATGTTTTACATGTTGCCGCGCTTGCTTAAAACACCCTTGGTGAGCGAGCGCCTGGCGACTTTTGCAGGCTGGTCTTTCAATGCTTTTGCGCTTTGTATTCCCCTGACTCTGCTCAATGGCTTATCCGAAGGGCGCGAATGGGCGGAATTGGTTTGGTGGATGGACTGGTGGATGTTGATCAACCTTGGGATTGTCGGCTACCTGACCTTTGCTACGGTGGCGAATCGCAAGGAGCCGCAGCTTTATGTCTCGGTTTGGTACTGGATGGGTTCGATGGTGGGCATCACTATCGTTTGGCTGGTGGGTAATCGCACTTTTGTGCCGCTCGATGGTCTGAACGATGCCATTGCTAACTGGTTTTATGCGCACGATGTTCTGGGTTTGTGGATTACCACAATGGGTATCGGGATCATCTACTACCTGCTCCCAAAGCTGACGGTGGGTAAGAACGGCGAACCCGGCAACCCCATTTTTTCGCACAAGCTGTCTTTGATTGGTTTTTGGGGTAACTTTGCTTTCTATACTGGGATTGGGACGCATCACATCATCCAAGCGCCCGTGCCCGAGTGGCTCAAAGCTTTTGCTATTGCTTCAAGTGTTCTAATGAGCATCCCGGTTTACTCTGCAAGTGCTAATTTCTTCCTGAGCACCCAAGGGCGTTGGGAGAATTTAGTGTGGAATCTGCCACTGCGCTTTGTGACTTTTGGCTGGATGATGTATGCGCTTGCCAGCTTCCAAGGCAGCCTGCAGTCGGTGCGCTCGATTAACTGGTATCAGCATTTCACGGGAATTGTCAGCGCTCATGCCCATTTGGCCATGCTTGGTGGGTTCAGTGTGGTGCTGTTTGCTGCCGTTTACTACTGCATCCCACGTCTCTACAAGGTTGAGTGGTACAGTAAGAAACTTGTTGTGGTGCACTTTTGGACTTTTACCGTTAGCTTTGTGATGTTCTTTATTGTTTGGACAACCATGGGCTTTGTTCAAGCCTCGAGTTGGGTCATGGGTATCAATGTGCAGCAAACCGTGCCGTTTCTGCAGCCGTTTACCTTTGTGCGCATGATCGCTGCGCTTTCAATGATTTTTTCAGTGTACATCTTTGCCTACAACTTGCTGCAGACCGTTCGCTCTGCAAAGCGCCAAGAAGCCAGTCAGCGTATCTTGGTTCCTGCTCCTGTCGCCGCTGCTGCTGCCGATGATTAAACGAGGATAACTATGTTGAATGCTAAAAATGCAATTATTGGGATAATGTTCCTGCTTTTGGTCTCGGGAGTAACCAGTCTGGTGCTGGTGGTACCGGCTGCCACTTTTAATCCCGAACCGACTATTGGTTTGCGCAACTATACTGCAGCTGAGTTGCGTGGGCGTGAGGTCTATAAACGTGAAAACTGCTACGTTTGTCACAGCCAGTTCGTGCGTTTCCAAGACGAGGGTGTAGGACCAACCTCACAAGCAGGAGATTTTGCCTACGACGATGTCAACTTACTTGGTACACTTCGCAACGGACCCGACTTAACTTACGAGGGTGGTCTATACCCAGACGAGTGGCACATTGGGCATTTGAAAGCGCCCCGTTCGTATTTGCCGGGTAGCTTTATGCCGAGTTACAGCTATTTGTCTGTCAATGATCTCAAGGATTTGGTAGCGTATATTCAAAGCCTTGGTACGCGTAATACTCGAGCCTGGGAAACTAAGGATGTCAATATTCCCGAGAAGTATCGCGACCTGAAATCACCTTTGGGTCAGACAGTGGCAAATATTGGTGCGGGGCGTGGTATTTATGCTCAAAATTGCCAAGTTTGTCACGGCTTTGAGGGGCGCGCCGATGTGCCATTGTCGAAGATGTTCTACCCGAAGCCAGCGGCGAACTTTCACTTGCCACGCTACAAGGATTTTACCGATGGTCACTGGTACAACAAGGTTGCGAGGGGTGTGCCGGGTACGCGCATGCCGCGCTGGGATCAAATTCTCAATTCCGAACAAATTTGGTATGTGGTTGAATACTTAAAGTCTTTGGCAGCCGATCAAGATTTGGTGCCAAAATCAGGGCGCGAGAAGTACTATGACAAAAGTGTCTTGCAGCCCGGCGACATCGAGCGCAAATATGAAGGCGCACCGAAAGCAGGAAAGGGGCACTGATGAAAGCCATCTTGTGTTGTTTGGTATTTTTAGGCTTCTCGAGTCTGGCTTTTGCTGAGCATGTGCCCGGTGTGGGCTTAAATTACCCTGGCACTTGGGTGGTTTTGATTGCGGTTGGTGTGATTTTTTCCTTGCTGATTCTCTCGCTGTTGTGGGCGTATCTAGATGGACAATTTCAAAATGCCGAAAAAGTTAAGTTTAGTTTAACCACACCAGAATCCGACGAATTTATCCCCAGCACTGAAAGAGCTACGAGGTGATGTATGGCAGACCATAACAAAGACCACCACGACGATCACACCCACGAAATTGCTGGTATAAAGGTTGGCGAAAATAATATCCCAGCGTCGGTCATAGCGGTGTTTCTCTTTGTGGCTTTTATCGCACTGATTTCATGGGTTGCGCCACAGGGGTTTTAGTATGAAAAAACGATTGTTACTCCCCTTCATTTTTGGTTTGGTGGCATGCAGTGTGCCTTCAAGCGAAACTAACCCAGCCAAGGAAGCGGCAAAAAAGGGCGTTTTGTATATCCGCGAGGATGCAAAGCCACTCGAGTTGTCGCCCAAAGAGGGTGAATACGCTTGGAAGTACCACCGCTATCCTGAGGACTACACCATTGATTTGAGCAACCGCGACCCCGAAAACAAAACCTACATGTCTGGGCGCGAGATTGTATACCGCACTAATGCTGAAGGACAGCGTAAAATGGATACTGCTCTTGCTGAAGCGGGTAGTTATGCAGGTCCGTGGCTCGAGGGTGAAGAAGCACTGTTGTTGCCCGTAGCAAATCCAAATGTAGTTTTGGGTGATGCATTAATTAAGACTCTTGGCGCAGAAATTAAGCCAGAAATGCTTCCAACACTTGATGAATCACCGTTTCAGGCTTATTTGAAGTTGCGCGGGCTAGGAAAGGATGCTGAAGGTAAGCACCGCACCGTGACCATTGAAATCGCGGGTGTGACTAACCCGTCTACAGGCAAAGCCGAAGTGGCTGAGTACGATGTACAACTCGATAAAGAAGCCCTGTGGAGTATCACCTATGCGCTCTACCGTAAAATCCAACCCGATTTTACAAAGCCCATTCCGTCTCGAGCTGATCCCAACAAGCTGGTCGATGGTGCTCTTGTGTACGGAAACTGTAATATGTGCCATGGCTCCGACGGGTGGGGTTTAGGCAAGAGCGGGCACAAACTTCAACCACACCCTGCAAATTTCCACGAGCCGCGTCGTTTGTATAACCGTTCCGATGCGAAGCTGCGCCAAGCGCTAAAGCACGGCATTTATGGCAGTGCCATGCCACCTTGGGGCGATAAGCTCTCGGATGCAGAAATTAACCATGTCGTCGCTTATGTTCGGGCTTTTTCCTACACATCTGAGCCACCAGTACTCAATGTCAAGCCTCGTTTTAAGGGAGGTCAACCGTGATTGACCGCAGAAGTATTGTTAAAAGTATCACCTTGCTTCCTATTTTGGCGGTGGTGGGCGGGGTAGGTACTGCCTTGCTGTCCTACCTCAAGCCAACGTGGAAACCACTCGCACTTCCGGTTACAGAAAAACCACTGAACGAGGATAAAGTTGTCGGTACACTCGAGGAGTTTGCACAGGTTTATGCCTCTAAGGAGTTTACTTTCACTCAGGTGACGGTCGAGTACACCGCTCGAGGTCGGGCTGCTACCGACATTTTGGGTTACGTGGTACGCGTTCCCAACGGCAGCTTGGATGCTGCCGAGGTCGGCGTTGGACCAAGTGGTTTACGCCGTGGCTACGGCGAAGCCGAATACAACGGACAAAAGTACAGCATTGTGGTGGTCTCGAGAATTTGCGCTCATTTGGGTTGTATTTTTCAGTACCAACAGCCCGCCGATGTTTGCTCTGGCTACAACTACTGTGGTGGCAAGACCCCGATGTTTGCTTGCCCGTGCCACCTTTCGGTATACGATCCAGCCCAAAAACAGGATGTGCCAGGCGTGGGTCAGTTGGCGGGTAAGGTGGTTTCTGGTCCGGCACCGCGTACCCCGTTCCCGTTTGATTTTGAGATTAAAGGCAATCAAATTATTGTGAAAGCCTACGGTTAAAGAGGAGTATCAACTATGGCAGCCCCTGCAATTCCCAGTAAAAAATCGGTTCCCAGTTTGGGTCAAAAAATCGCTCAGTGGTGGACCAAAAGTGCGCGTAATCTAGACCTATTTGACGAAAACCAATCCGACCGCGTCTTGCAAGACCCATGGTATATGCTCGGCGGAATGGCGCTGCTGTTTTGGTATATCACCATCGCAACAGGTACGGTGCTCATTTTTTTCTATGTGCCAGATACTTACCAAGCATGGCGTTCGGTGCGTGGAATTTTTGAAGGTAACCAGGGCTTCTTGATTGCTCTTATTCGCAATATGCACAAGTATGGTGCAGATGCGCTAATTATTGCTCTGACGATGCGAATTTACCGCATGTACTTCAGAGGCGAATTCAAGAATTATAACCAGCTGTCCTACATGGTCACAATTATTGGTTTGATTCTCGCTATGTTCAGCGGCTTGACTGGATACTTGCTGATTTGGAATCAACGTGCCCTGTGGGCAACCAAGGTTTTCGCGACCTTCCCAACCTTTGTGGATGACTTCCATAACATCCCAACAATTAAAGTTTTCTTCCCGTGGTTGGCGAGTATCCTCGAGCAAACACTTTCGAGTCTGAGGATTGGTCACCTCACTGCAAATTTTATGCTTGCAGGTCAGAGTATCGGACCCGCAACCTTGACGCGCTTCTACAGTGCCCACTTCATGCTATCTATCCTCAGTATCCTCGCCATCGAAGCCTACTTCGCCCGCAAGGGTCGTGGTGGCAAGATTGGTGAAGCTGCTGCAGGTGGCGGTGCCGGACGCTTTAAGCGCATTAATCTGCCTTGGTTTGCCGTGGTTTTTTGTTTTGCTGTTTTGGTGATTGTTTCGATTTGGGTGCCTGTAGACACGGGCAGCCCCGCAAACTATAACGTTACTCCAAATCCAATTTTGTCGGACTGGTACTTCTTGGGCTTGTATCAAATGATGAAATGGTGGCAACCTGCAGTGGCAACCTTGCAAACCCTGCTGTTACCGCTATTTGCTTTTGTTGTTGTTTTCCTCGACTACAGCCCTGAGCGCTCCCCGTGGAAGCGCCCATTCTGGACGATGGTTGGTATTTACGGACTTGTTTCTTGGATGGCGTTTAGTATCTTGATTATTCTAAATATCGCGGATATTAAACGCGATCCGCCCTATGTGTACTTGGTGAGCATGATTATGCTTGGTGTTGGGGCTATTTGGCACTGGGTTTATAAGGCAGGAGAACGCAGAAAGCGCCTCAAGCTCGAGGCGCAAAAGGTAGCTGAAGCCGTGGCTAAGGCTGCTGCGACTGCCGCCGCGACGGACTAAGATGGAAAATTCCCCTTGTTTGAGGGGAAAAGCATCGAAAGTTGTAAAAAAGTTGCGTTGTGCCACAAGGGTCTCGAAAAAGCAAAATCAGAAACGTCCAAAACGCCACCCTCAAACAGCGAACACGCGACCTCCAAATCCGTCGGCGTGGCTCAAATAGGAGAGAACTCGAATGAAAGGAAGCACTTGGATCGTCACGGTTAGTACATTCGTCGCCGGCATTGTTGTTTTCTCGAGTGGTTATGGTGAAACCGTGCGCTATCTCGAGCGTCCGACTTGGCAGGGTTTGGTCATGATTGGGTTTTGGTTGGCACTATTGCTGTTTTTGGTGACGGTACTTGGTTTTATCATGTATGCGGTGGACCGTAGGGCGGGCAATGTGCGTGTTAAAATTGCGGTGTTTGAGCGCTTGATGGGTTATCCCAAAGACGCTGTTTTGCCCGAAGCTCGAGAGAAAAAGGAGAATTCATGAAGACAATTATTGCGATTGTGCTGGTTTTGGGGGCGCTAGGCTTGGCACCGCTCACGATCGGTGCATTTGCTCACGCAAATCCAGATTTTGGCGTTGTTGATAGCGCACTTACCTCGTCAAATCCCTACATTGTGCGTGAAGATGGCTCGGCGGACATTCCGCAAGTTGTCAGAGATTTGGTGAGTGCGATTCGCAATCTCGAGGGGGGAATTTCGGGTGCTTTGCTCCCAAACCTTAGGAGTTACCCTTTTGAGCGTGGTTTTGCCTACATGGGTTTGACCGTACTTTTAACCGCTATTGCTTCTGCGCTGCTTGCCGATACGCGCAGTCAAACTATTCAAAAACCCGGCAGAAAGGCGGCGTAACACATGGCAGGATACAGTGCAGACCAGGCTCCGACCTCGCGTGATAAGGGTTTTGACGCGGTCTTAGATGGTATTCACAAAGCGGTTGTTTCGGTGGACAAAGCCATCAACCGCGTTATTCCCGAAGAACTTAACCCATTTTATTATTTAGGCGGTATTACCAATGTGTTGTGGGTGCTGCTTGTGCCATCGGGGATTTTCTTGTGGTTCTATTACAAGCCAACCACTGCTGAAGCTTTCTCGAGTGTGGATTATCTGACTGTGCAGGTTTTCTTTGGTAGTGTGATTCGTGGTATTCACCGCTACGCAGGTAACGGCATGATTTTGCTAGCAATTTTGCACATGCTGCGCAATTTTTTTACCGACCGCTACCGTGGCTTTAGAGATATTCCTTGGGTTAGTGGTGTTATTTTGCTTTTCCTGACTGCTTTTATTGGCTTGACTGGCTATCTTTTGGTTTGGGATCAGCGCGCATTGGTGATTACTGAAGCCTTGGTGCAAATTCTTAAATCCTTTGACTTGGTTTTTGTGGGTTTTGGCACTTGGTTGGCACGGGGCTTACTTGCGGGCGATGAGCCAAACAACCTGACTCTCGCACGAATGTTATTCTTGCACGTCGGACCTGCGGTGATGGTCTTTTTCTTCTTGTGGGTGCACTATTTGCGTTTGCACCGCCCTAAGATTTGGCCCCCAGCCTTTGTGACCCTTTTAACTATTGGTGCAGTGCTTTTGGCTGCTGGTTTGTTGCCGCTCGAGAAAACATTGCCAGCCACAACGCCAATTGCTGCTGGGCAAGAAGCGATTGTCTACGATGTCTTCTATCTGTTGCCAGTGCTTGCACTTTCGAGTATTGGTGCTGAGTGGGTGCTTGCCATTATTCTGGTGGTCTTTGGTGCTTTGATGATTCTGCCGTGGCTACCTGCCAAAAAGCATCGCTATGTCAATGTGGCAACGGTCACTCCGGAAAATTGTACAGGTTGTCAGTTGTGCGCAATTGACTGCCCGTTCGATGCGATTGTGATGGTGCCGGGTGCAAACCCAAACCCGCGCTATACGGAACTTGCTGTAGTGAACGACGATAAATGCGCCGAATGTGGTATCTGTGTTGGCGCTTGCCCATTTCACGCAATCAATCTCCCGCTCATGGATGAATATGCTGTGCGCGATAAGGTGGTGGCTTTACTCAAATGACCAGTGTAGCTGACTCTTCTCAACCAAATGTGATTGCCGCAAATGGCAAGCCCAAAATCCTTGGCTTCGTGTGTGAATGGAGTTTGGGACGCACCGACCACCTCCACGAAGATGGCACGGTTAAGGGTAT
>JBKBVO010000063.1:0-12347 GCA_046289535.1 Deinococcales bacterium
CGCTTGACCTTCGTGCGCGTCTACTCGGGAACCCTGACCAGTGGTAGCTATGTTTATAACTCGAGCAAGGGCAAGAAAGAACGCGTTGGTCGTTTGCTGAAAATGCACGCCAATCACCGCGAAGAAGTTTCCGAGCTTCGTGCGGGTGATATCGGTGCGGTTGTGGGTGTAAAAGATGCAGGTACAGGTGACACCCTGATTGGTGACTCCGATTCTGTCATCACACTCGAGAGCATCGAAATCCCAGAACCAGTTATCAGCCTCTCGGTGGAACCAAAGACCAAAGCCGACCAAGACCGCATGGGCTTGGGCTTGGCTAAGCTCGCTGAAGAAGACCCAACCTTCCGTGTCAAGACCGATTCTGAATCAGGGCAGACGATTATTTCGGGCATGGGTGAGTTACACTTGGAGATTTTGGTAGATCGTTTGCGCCGTGAATTTAAGGTGGAAAGCAACGTTGGTGCACCGCAAGTCGCCTACCGCGAAACCATCACCCGCCGTGTGGAAGTCGAAGGCAAGTTTGTGCGTCAGTCGGGTGGTCGTGGTCAGTTTGGTCACGTCAAGATTACTGCCGAGCCACTCGAACGCGGCTCGGGCTTCCAATTCGAAAACGCCGTTGTTGGTGGTGAAGTGCCACGCGAATTTATCGCTCCTGCGCAAAAAGGGATGGAAGAAAGCCTCAACTCTGGTCCATTGATTGGTTTCCCAATCGTAGACCTCAAGGTGATTTTGACTGGTGGTAGCTACCACGACGTTGACTCTTCGGAAATGGCCTTCAAGATTGCTGGCAGCATGGCGCTTAAAGAAGCTGTGCAAAAAGGTGCGCCTGCCATCCTCGAGCCGATCATGCGCGTTGAAGTGGTTGTTCCAGAAGAATACATGGGTAGCATTATTGGCGATTTGAACGGTCGTCGTGGACAGATTCAAGGCATGGACGATCGTGGCAACGCCAAGATTGTCAAAGCCCATGTACCACTTTCGGAAATGTTCGGGTATGCCACCGACATGCGTTCGATGACCCAAGGACGCGCCAGCTATTCGATGTTCTTTGACCACTACTCCGAAGTCCCACGCAACATCATGGAAAGCCTGATCAAGAACAACAAGTAACACCAGCTTGAGTGCTTTGTACACTCGGTGCCTTGGCTTTGCTCAAAGTCATCGCGCTCGTGTACAAAGCACCTTTACTTGTACAGCTCGCCAAAAATTTTGTTTGCAGTGTATTTGCGTATGCTAGTGCGTCGCCTTTTTAAGCGATTGTTTTTGCCTCAACTTTGGTTGAGTACAGTATAGTGTATTTTGCGGTAGCCTGCTCTCTATGTTCAAGGTGGCATTGTCCATTACTCCGACATTGGTGGGCACGTTCCAGGATTGGACCTTGCTCGAGCTGCTGAATTCGCTTTGCAAGTCCAACCTGACTGCTGTGATTTGCTTTACTCCGAGCAATATCGAGCTGCTGATTGATAAAGGTCATTTGCTTGCTGCAAGGGGGGCAATCAAACTTTCTCAGATTTTGGTTCAAGAAGGCGTAGTGACCAAGCATCAACTCCAAGGTGCCGAACAACTCGCACCAACGTTGCTCGAGGCGCTTGATAAACTGGGTGTGGAAGATGTTGTTATTCGTAGAGCTTTGCGAACTCAATTGATTGTGTCGCTAAAATTGCTACTGGGCAGTAAGCCCAGTGGGTTTTCGGTGTTTTCAGCAATGACTCCACCCGCGAGCTTCAGCCCAAGTTTAAGCCTTGCTCAAGCTCTGGGCGAAGTCAAGTTGCTTCAAAAAGCCGAGAATGCGATTTTGCTCAGCCATGCCACCATCGAGCGATTGATAGACCAAGCCCCTTTTGAAATCGAAATGAATTTTTAACGCAAATGATGTTTCATTCCAGGCTGATATAGCCTATTGTCTCGAGCATTGCCTGGTGGATTATTTTGTTGCTGGCAACGATTTTTTTATCCTCATAGCGGTATCTACCGCCTGAAAAATTACTGACCTGTCCGCCGGCTTCTTGGATGATTAAAATACCTGCTGCGCAATCCCAAGCATTGAGTTTGTATTCAAAGAATCCGTCTATTCTGCCACAAGCCACATAGCATAAGTCCAGCGCAGCCGCACCAGGGCGGCGAATCGGCAGCCCGAGTGCCAGAAAGCGCTTAAAGACTTCGAGTGCCTGCAAGGCTGTTGCGCTGTCGTAGGGAAAGCCGGTTGCGAGCATCGCCCGCCCAGATAGTGTTGCTTGATTTGAGACTCGCAAAGGTGTGCCATTTAAAAAAGCACCGCTATTTTTTTGAGCATAAAAAAGTTCATCGCGTACTGGGTCGTAAACCACACCAACCTCGAGTACCCCTGCAATCTCGAGTGCAATTGAAACACAATAAAACGGAAAGCCATGCGCGTAATTCACCGTGCCATCTAATGGGTCAACAATCCAGACATATTCGCTCTGCCCAACGCTGCCGCTTTCTTCACCTAGAATCTGATGGCTTGGGAAGTCCGAGAGAATCATTTGGCGAATCACTTGCTCACACTGGGCATCTACAACGGTGACTAAATCCGATTCGACACTTTTGGACACTATGCCAAGGTCTTTGCCAAGGTAATCGTTTTGAATTTTGCCTGCGGCTTTGGCAGCACGGATGGCGGTCTCGAGATAATTCACAACCCAATTGTAACGTGTTCGGATGCGGGTGTTGTTGATTCCCCAAGTAGCACATGGCGCGAAACAGCACCAAACTGCTCTAAACGAATACTTTCGCCTAGCTCGAGCAAGCTGAAAGCCCCACAAGCTAATCCATTGCTCCAATGCGACTCGGTTGGTCCAAGCAAGGTGATATAGGGAATACCGCCTACTGTGCGCTGATCAAACCAATGGGCATGACCCGAAACACAAAGGCGCACCTTGCCTGACGCTTCTAAAATTGTTCGTGCAGCAGAGGCATTTTTGGCGCAAGCGTGCTCGCGGTAGTCTTGTGCAAAGTATGGGTTGCCCTCGAGCCACTGCCCGTGCAATGGCTGGTGGCTAAAAACGGCGACAGGATTTTGGCTTTGTGTCAGTGTCTGCTCGAGCCAGCCTAGTGTTTCTGATGTGAGAAGTCCGCCAGTGGTGCCGTCTATGGTCTCGAGAAAGACCAATGTCCAGCCACCCAAAACTGTTGCATGGCTGCCAAGATTTGCCCCTAAAATAGATTCTTGTAAGGCTTTAGGCAACGTGTCATGGGTGCCAGAAATATGGTGGCGCGGGTAGGGAAGACGCTTAAATTCATTTGCTAACTCGAGCAAATGGCGCTTATCGGTTTCAAAATCTTCGTCGGTTAGGCGGTCTCCAAGCTCCAAGACTGCGTCGGGTTCGAGTTTGTGTATCTGTTCAATTATTTTTTTCAGCAGTGACAATGCTTCGGGTCCGCGCACCTTACCAGTGTCGCGCCCGTGGTGCAAATCAGTGATGATGGCGAGCCGAATTCCCATGCCTTAGGGTACTCGAGTGCGATGCTTAGGCGTGTGCAAAACCGACAGGCGACAAACTCCAGGTGTACTCTTGCTCTTTGTATTTTGTAACACGGTATAATAGCCTATGGAGCTCAACATTGGAGAACGTCGTAAGCGCGTGCTTGATGAAAGTGTAGATGTGCATTTTCAGGATATTAAAAAGTCCTTCGGCGATGTGCAGGTGCTCAAAGGTATTAATCTCGAGATTCGGCGTGGGGAGTTTTTTAGCCTGCTTGGACCCTCGGGTTGTGGTAAAACAACACTTTTGCGTATTTTGGCAGGGTTTGAGTTCGCTGATTCAGGTGCGGTGCTTTTGCGTGGACAAGATGTCGCGCCATTGCCACCAAACCAGCGCAGTGTGAACACGGTGTTTCAAAATTACGCGCTATTTCCGCATATGACAGTCGCCGATAATGTCGCGTTTGGCTTAAAAATGCGAAAAATTCCAGCCAATCAAATCAAAGAAAAAGTCAAAGCTGCGCTCGAGATGGTGGAAATCGGGGCATTCGCAGATCGTCGCCCAGCACAATTAAGCGGTGGTCAGCGTCAGCGTGTGGCGCTTGCAAGGGCAATCGTCAATGAGCCACAAGTCTTGCTCCTAGACGAACCACTTTCAGCGCTTGACCGCAAATTGCGTGTCAATTTGCAAGTCGAACTGATGCGCTTGCAGGCGCGGCTTGGTCTAACTTTTATTTTTGTGACCCACGACCAAGAAGAGGCACTCACCATGTCCGACCGTATGGCGGTGATGAACAAAGGTATTATCGAACAACTCGGCGGGGTTCAAGAAATGTACGAGCGCCCTGCCAATGCTTTTGTGGCGAAGTTTCTTGGCTCGAGCAACCTCTTAGAAGGAACTGTAACTGCTCCGAACCAAGTCAAGACCAAACTTGGACCACTCGAGGTGCGCGACCATTTGCCCGCCGTGGGCAAAGATGTGTTGCTTTCGATTCGACCCGAAAAAATAACCCTTTCGCGCATTCAGACCAGCACGCAAAATACTGTTGCGGTACGCGTGACGGACGACATTTACCAAGGTGCAACGGGAGCGTATCGGGTGCGCACCGGCGATAACTTTGAGCTCGAGGTCAACACCATGAATGCGGGCGTGCAGGATTCGGACTTCAATATAGATGACCAGTTGTTTGCCCATTTACAAGCCAATTATTTGATTGCTTTGGCTGGAAATAGCAAACTCGATAGCGCTTCGCTCGAGGGGAGGTGACAACGTGAAGCAAAAACCTCAACTCGAGGCAGCAGGAGGGGAGCTGCTCACACCACGTCAATTGCTGGCTCGAGCCGCCAGTACCGCAGGACTTGGAATTGTTTGGATTGCGCTGTTTTTGGTGCTGCCGATGCTGATTTTGCTCGGCTACAGCTTTCTCACCAGAGATGAACTCGGCAATGCGGTCTTGCCGCTCACTGTAGATAACTACGTGCGTTTTGCTGGTTGGGATGTGCTTGGTTATGATGCTGCATACTTAATTATTGTTGGACGCACGATTTTGGTGTCGTTGGTGACCACATTTTTTTGTGTTCTTATCGCCTATCCGCTGGCATTTTTTATTGCTGCGCATAAGCCCGAGGTGCGCGACCGCTTGATGATTTTTGTGATTGTGCCAAGCTGGGTGAATTTGGTGATTCGTACCTATGCTTGGATGATTATGTTTAATCCCTCGAGTCCGATTACGCAATTGGCAGCTGCGCTTGGTTGGGTGGGTCCAAATGAGGGTTTATATCCCTCGGATTTTGCAGTCTATGTGGGAATGGTCAATGTTTTTTTGCCCTTTATTGTGTTGCCGCTTTATAGCGCGGTCGAGCGTATAGATTGGTCGCAACTCGAGGCAGCTCAGGATTTGTATGCCACCAAAACCCAAGCCTTTTTTGCTGTGCTGGTGCCACAAACCTTGCCTGGTCTGACCGCGGGGATTATTCTTACCGCTATTCCAGCATTGGGAATGTTTGTTGTGCCAGACTTGTTGGGTGGAGCAAAAGTGGCACTGATTGGAAACTCGATTGCACAGCAATTCGGAGCCTCGAGAGACTATCCCTTTGGCGCTGCAATCAGCTTTTTGGTGATGGGATTAACGCTGCTTGTATTATGGCTCTATGCGCGGCGTGTAGGCGAGAAGGGAATGCGTGATTTGCTGTGAGCTTCTGGTTGGTGTTTGTACTGATACTGCTGCCTGTGTTTGCGGCTTGGCATTTTGGGTTGCGCCGCAGTCAAGTGCGTCAAGCGAGTTTGCCGTTATCGCTGACCAGCTTTTTTGCTTTTATTTTTTTGTACGCTCCCATTTTGGTGGTGGCGGTGATGAGTTTTAATAACAGCCGTTTTCGTTTGGATTGGGTGGGATTTAGCACCAAGTGGTACGCTAAAATTTTTGGCGACGAAAGCGTGCAAGGCGGTCTCGAGGGAGCGCAGTTACTTTCCGCTACCCAAAATACTTTGGTGCTTGCGATTATTTCGACCCTGATTGCTACAGTGATTGGTTCTTTATTGGGCTATGGGTTGCACCGCTATCGCTTCCCTGGCTCGAGACTCACGGCATGGCTCATGTATATTCCTGTGGTCACGCCCGATATTGTGATGGCTATTTCGCTGCTGTTGCTCTACCAAGTGCTGCGCAATGTGTTGCCATTTTTTGAACCGGGTATGCCCGCGATGGTGATTGCCCATGTGACTTTTCAGATTGCTTTTGTGGCAATTGTGGTACGTTCGAGGCTTGCCACCCTAGACCCCGTGCTCGAGGAAGCCGCGCGCGACTTGTACGCCACACCGCTCGAGACCGTGCGCCAGGTGGTGCTGCCACTTGCTTTGCCTGGGGTGATGGCAGGGGCGTTGCTTGCGTTTACCCTTTCGATAGATGATTTTGTGATTTCGTTTTTTACCTCCGGACCGGATTCACAAACCCTGCCGATTCTCATTTATGCTTCGGTCAAGCGTGGGATTACCCCGGATATCAATGCACTCTCTACAATTATTGTCTTATTGACGATATTGGGTGTTTTCTTAAGTCAGATATTGCAGCGCAAGCAAAAAGAGTAGAATGGAGTGCATATGAAAAAAATCCTGATTGGCTGTGCGGTGTTAATCGCGTTGGTTTTTGGCTTCTCGAGCGCCCAGAATAAAACCCTCAGGCTGTTTATTTGGTCTGAATACATTGATTCCGCGCTGATTAAAGCTTTCGAGAAAAAAGAAGGTGTGCGTGTCAATGCTTCCTATTACGAATCCAACGAGGACATGCTCGCTAAACTTAAACAGGGTGGTACAAAGCAATACGATATCGTTGTGCCAAGTGGGTACATTATCCCGAGCATGCTGCGTCAGACCTTGCTGCGCCCCTTGGATAAAACCTTGATTCCAAACTTTAAAAATCTCGGCGTGAAGTTTATTAGCCCCGATTTTGATAAGGGAGGGTACTACACTGCCGCTTATTTTTGGGGTACGACCGGAATCGGTTACCGTATGGATAAACTGCCCAAAAATTTCCGCAAAAGCTGGGGTATCTACTTTGACCCCAAAAAGGTACCCGGACCAATCCAATTGCTCGATGATATGCGTCCGACCATTGGGGCAGCTTTAAAGTATCTTGGTAAATCATATAACTCGACCAATGCACAAGACCTCAAGGCGGCGCTCGATGTTTTGCGCGCCGCAAAAACAAAATCGGTTGGTTTTGGTGGAAGTGTGGATGCCAAGCAAAAACTGCTTTCTGGGCAAATTGTCATGGCAATCATGTACAACGCCGAAGCGGTGCGCGCGAGCGAGGAAGACCCCAGGATTGGGTACTTCGTTCCCGAAGAAGGTGCCGAAATATGGGTGGATTGCCTCGCGATTCCAAAGGATGCCCCGAATTGGCAGCTCGCACATAAGTTTATCAACTTTATGCTCGATGCAAAAAATGCTGCTCAAAATGCGAACAATACCCAAAACAGTACCCCTGTTGATGCGGCTCGAGTGTTTATCGATAAAAAACGCTTGGCAAACCCTGCGATTTACCCAAACCCGACTACTCTTGCAACGCTCGAGTACACCTTGGATTTGGGGTCTGCACAACGTCTCTACGATGCGGTCTGGACACAACTCAAAGCCCGCTAGGCGGGACAGTTTTGCGTGCAATAAGCAGTAAAAGTTTGCGTGCAATAAGCAGTAAAAGGCGGAGGGGCTTTTACCCTCCGCCTAAACCTTGGGGTGCTAATTCGCGCGTCCGAGATATTCGCCGGTGCGTGTGTCTACGCGTACCAATTCGTCTTGTTCAATAAACAGTGGCACTTGAATGGTCGTACCCGTCTCGAGCTTGGCTGGTTTGGTGCCGCCACCCGAGGCAGTATCACCTTTTAAGCCTGGTGCGGCTTCGGTAACCTTGAGTACCATTTGGTTGGGCAAAGAAATCTTGAGGGGCTTTTCTTTGTAGAACTGCACTTCGACTTCGGTGTTTTCTTTTAAGAAGCGTGCTGCATCGCCCGCCAATACAGTGGGCAGGGTTTGCTGGTCGTAGGTTTCCATATCCATGAATACGAAATCTTCGCCGTCCCTGTACAAAAACTGCATGGTACGCCCCTCGATAAAAATATCCTGGAGTTTTTCGGTGGCGTTAAAGGTACGATCCACAATGCTGCCTGTCTCGAGGTTGCGGAATTTGGCAACGACCTTCGCCCCACCGCGACCAATTTTTTGGTGTGCGTATTCGATTGTTTCCCACAGCCCGCCTTCCATTTCAACTTTGGTGTTGCTTCTTAATTCGGTGACGCTAATCATAAAATCTCCTCCTGCAAACGAGCGCCCAAATGGGCGCTCGAGTGATACAAACGGCAGATTTTAACCTAAAAATAGCAATTAGAAAAGGGGCGAGAGTTTAATTGGCAAAAATGAAAGCAGATTCGCTCGAGTGTGCTCGCTTTTGTATAGCGCCATGAGCGCTTGACTATTTAAGGTTGCGGTGCAGGACTTGCCGAGGCTTGTGACTTGTCCATCGCCTACTTTTGATGCCCCTTGCCCACCTGAGAAAGTCGCGCCTTGGGGTTGTACATTTGCCGCAAAGAGACAGTAATAATTGGTGTTGTTGGCTCCAGCCATCAAAAAGACCTTAATCCCATCGGAAGCAAACGCCACAGCGGGTCTCGAGACTCCCGACTGTACAGCGGTGCCGTTGGGGTCGCCGTCTTTGTCTATTTCGCGGAATGTAATCACCCAAGGTGCAAGCCCATCGATGGTCACTGTCCAAGTCTGCCCGACTTTGGGTGGAAAGTTTGCCACAAGACTTTGCACAGGTGCAGTCACTGTGCTTTGCATAGGTGGGTTGAGTGTACCACCCGTACCATTGCGCGCTGTAAGCGTTGCAGAGCACGGTGTATTGAGGTCACGCAGTGGCGAGCTTTGGTTATTTGCGACCAACTCATACAGTTTACCTGCAAAGGTCGCACCCGTCGCCTGTGCATTGGCTGGAATCAAGCAGACCAAGACGCGATTGCCCGACTGCATTGCGAAGGCATACTCGCCTGTGTTTTGCTTGACAGCCAATGCATCGCCGCGCACCCCACTTTGGGTGGCGGTTCCTACGGGGTCGCCATCTTCAAGCCCCGTGAATGTCACTGTCCAAGGTTGAAAACCATTTGCTGTGATTTGCCAGGTATCGCCAACTTGGGCAGGCAGTGTGGCATTGATGCCCTGTGCTGGTGGTGGTGTTACGGTGTTGTTTGCACCACCGCCACGCGCCACGAGGGTTGCCGAGCATGAGCTGTTGAGGCTTTTGGCTTGACCTTGGACAATTTCGATGAGTTGACCAAGCAGTTGATTGCCCAGAACGGGTGTTCCGTTGGGAATCAGGCAGGCGATCGTGCGGTTACTGACCGACATGACAAACACGTAATCGCCACTTTGGGTTTTGAAAGCGTCGGCTTCGCCACGCCCAGTGCTTTGGGTGACGGTTCCGACCAGAGCGCCATCGGGGTCGGTGCGGCTAAAACTGAGTACCCAAGGCTCGAGACCAGTGTTGCCAACAGCCTCGATGCGCCAAGTATCGCCAACTTGGGCAGGCAGCGACGTTTTGGCTTGCGTGGTGCTTTGCGGTGGCTGTATCGGATTAGCAGCCTGAGTTGGCTCGAGATTAGCGCGGCAGGGAGCGCTGTCTGGAGCAGTGAGGGTACTAAATTGCGCTTGCCCCGCCGTACGAAAAAACACTGCTCCGGTCAGGACATTATTTTGCAAACTTCCCGTTCCAGCAAAGCTGCATACAGTGACGGCACCCTGAGGGTCGGTTGCGTAAATTGCGAAGGTATCGCCAGACATAAACGCCTCGAGTTTGCGGCTGGCGATCGGGTCGCCCTGTCCGTCGGTGATGAGGGTTCCGGTAAACACTGCTGTGCCGCTGCGGTTCTCTTGCGCTGCTAGTGTGCCCCTATACACAATAGGGCGAGTGCCGAAGCGCAGCTCCCAGCGTTGACCCACCGCGAGGCGCGGCGGGAAGCTCAGGGGTGGTAATTGTGTTTGCCCAACTCCTGGCAATACGGGCGGCTGTGCAGGTGGTTGTGTGATTGTGCCGCCACCTGGTTGCTGGTTGAGGATCACACGGCAGGCAGTGTTATCGTTGACAGGATTGTTGTTGCCTTGCTGCGAAAATCTCGAGCCTGTGTAAATGATTACACCATTTCCAGCATTCGCCGAGCTTGGTGTGAGTATGCAGTACTCGCTCTGCGCTGTGGTACCAACTTGAAAAGCGTAGTTACTCGAGTTGCTGACCGTGAAACCGAAAAAGCTGCCTTGTGTACCGTCTGCGGCTCGAGCCTGTCCAGTCCAGTCTCCATCGGCATTCTTGCCAGAGACTGTTCCAGTCCACCGTTGGCGTAACTCAAAGGTGAGTTGGCTACCTACACGCAAAACTGGCGGAAAGGCACCTTGCGTGGCGGTTAGCCCGGTCTGAGCTTGGGTGCTTGCTCCAAGCCACAACACAAAGATTGCGACTGCTGTCCAAAATCGTTTCATGATTCTCCTTTGCAAAGGGATTCTATAACGATTTTGACTGTTTGCCTCAAAATCTAAGTTTACAGCGTTTTTAGCGCACTAAACTCCAATTTATGCCGCCATCATAGGTACTAAAAACCAAGGTGGTGGGTAGAATTGGATCTGGGGTTTTACGCCTGAGTTCGAGCCGCCCATTTTTGCCTGCCTCCTCGATGTTCGGTGCGGCGCGCGGGGTGTAGTCCTCGAGTCTTAAGCCAAGTTTAAATTTCGGATCAAGTGCAAGTGCCGAAAATACTCTATCGTCGATAAAAGAAAAACGCCGTATCACTGGTCCGACCAACTCGATTACCACAACTTGGTTTGCCCGAACAAAAGAAACCCGTGCACCCGGTCCGAAAGCAACGTGCTCGCAAGCAAGGGGTGCCCTCTCGGAGTCAGTTCCGCCTTCAAATTGCAGTGGAGCAAGCCCTGGGCGCTCGAGCACGTAGGTGCGGCTGGTGGTTTGGCTTTGCCCAAACCCACTCGTACTCAGGCGCTCGCTCAGTGCCAACTCGCTGCCCTCTGGTCCGATACAGCGCACATTGGGTTTGACTTCGGCACTTCCACTCAAGGTGTTTTGCAGAACCGGGCGCAACACCAAACCAAGGCCTACACCGATTGCAATGACGACGATGTACATCCACCAAGGTGTGTCTTTCATCTTCAGTCCTCGTCACCTTCGCCTGCGGCTGTAGCGCGCTGCCCCGCCAACCACTCGAGCCCAGCCCAGATGAACTCGTCTAGGTCGCCATCCAAGACATTGGCGGGGTTGTGCTGCAGCACTCCTGTGCGGTGGTCTTTGACGTACTGCTTGTCCAAAACGTAGCTGCGGATTTGACTGCCCCATTCGATAGCTTTTTGTTGTCCGCGCGCTTTTTCTTCGGCTTCGCGCTTCTTTTTTTGCTCGAGCTCATAAAGTCTCGAGCGCAGCACTGTAAAGGCTTTTTCTTTGTTTTTGAGTTGTGAGCGTCCATCCTGACAGACCACCACAATCATTTCGGGTGTGCCCCCTTTGTAGGTCAGGCGCACAGCGCTATCGGTGGTGTTCACACCTTGTCCACCGTGCCCACCTGCACGGAAGACATCTATACGCACGTCGGATGGGTTGATTTCGATTTCGCTGGCATCCTCGATTTCTGGCACAACTTCGATGCTGCTAAAACTGGTTTGGCGTTTTCCTTGGGCGTTAAAGGGAGAAACGCGCACCAAGCGGTGCACTCCCGCTTCGGCACGCAGCAAACCATAAGCGCGTTCGCCGCGCACAATCAATTCTGCATAGGTGATGCCCGCTTGTTCTCCTTCGACCACATCCATCAGCTCCAGACTAAAATTGTGGCGTTCGGCGTAACGCTGAATCATGCGCAGCAGCATTTGTGCCCAATCTTGTGATTCGGTTCCACCTGCACCTGGTTTGATCACCACGATTGCGGCGGCATCTGCGTGTGAAACAGCAAAGAGCGTTTCTTTATAAAGCGCTTCAACTCGAGTGGTTGCATCGAGCAAGTCTGGCTCGAGTTGTGCTGCTTCTTCAGGTGTGGCGAGTTCGAGCATCTCGGCTAAGCCTGCCACATCCGACTCGAGCCGCACAAAGTCGTCCACAATACGGCGCAGCGCTGTTGCTTCCGTTGTTATACTGCGCGCGTTGGCTGGGTCGTTCCAAAGGTTAGGGTCGTTCAAAGATTGGTCGAGGACTTCTAATCGTGCGATTTTGCCGCCGATGTCAAAGATACCCCCGAAGGTTCTCGAGTTTTTCTTGGATTTCGGTCATAAGAGATTCCTTTTGTGGTGGGGAAGTGATGAGGTCGTGCAGAAAAGCACAGGTTTTTGTTGGGTGTAAGGTTGAGTTTTACCGAAAAGGGGCGC
>JBKBVO010000064.1:0-12317 GCA_046289535.1 Deinococcales bacterium
TGCAGCCGTACTGCGCGACAGAATGGGTAGAGTATTACTGGTGGCAAATGATTGGCAGGGCTTGGGCAGGGTGCGCTACACCGTGCCAGGTGGCATGGTTGAACACGGCGAAACTGCACTACAAGCTGTAAAGCGTGAAGTACTCGAGGAGACAGGTTTAAAGGTCAAAGCCATAAACCACCTTGCTTATAGCGTGCATATCGAAGACGATCTGAAAAACGAGCGGATTATTGTCTTTGCTTTTGCAGTGGAATGGGACGGCTTACTCAACCCCAGAGACCCCGACGGCTTTATCGTCGAAGCACGGTTTTTTGACCCCAAAGAAGCCGTAGAAAAACTCGGGCAAGTGCCCATGCGCGAGCCACTTTTAGACTATCTGACCACAGGAATACATGGCAGGTTTTACGGTTTTAACGGTTGGGATGGGCGCGGTGGAGTGCGTGTTCCAGGGCTATAACCTGCTATAGCGCCCATCCGGCAACTCGAGCACGGCACCTTTAAGCTGCAACATTGTCAGTGCCACCAATGCCCGGGAAGTCTCCAAATTGGTCTTTTGGCAGAGTGTATCTAAAAGCATTTCACCCTGAAGCGCTGCGTATACGGCAGCTTCATCGCCAATAAGTTCTGGGGCTGAGTGCGGTGGGTCAGCTGTCCAGCGCAGAGCTTCGAGCACATCGGCAGCGGATTCGATTAAAGTTGCACCCTCTTTAATCAGTTTATGCGGACCTCGCGCAAGTGGATCTCCTGCTCTTCCTGGCACAGCAAACACCTCTCTGCCAGCCTCGAGTGCCGCTACTGCAGTAATCATTGCTCCACTCGTGACATCACCCTCGACCACCACACTGCCGCTCGAGAGTCCAGCGATAATACGGTTGCGCGGTGGGAAGTTATAGCTGTTGGGCGGTGTTCCTAGCGCATACGCCGAAATCACCGTTAAGCGCTCGGACAAGGCTTTGTTTTCGCTGGGGTAAATCGTGTCCACGCCGCAACCCAAAACGGCAATACTCGAGCCACCAGCATTGACAGCTGCACTATGCGCCACTGTGTCTATGCCGCGTGCCAAGCCCGAGACCACACACACCCCTACCAGTGCCAAGTCATGCGCTAGTTTTTGTGTAAATGCCCTTGCGTAGGCACTTGCTTGGCGTGTCCCAACCACACCAATGCTGCGCGGCAGCACACCCACAAGCTGTTCGAGCGGAGCAAGATCTCCGCGCACCCACAATACAGGCGGTGGGTCATAAATTGAACGCAGGCCTTGTGGGTAGCGCGGGTCGGAGAGTACCAAAATGCTTATACCCAGTTTGGCAGCTTTGGCAAGTTCTGCATCGGGCTTTTGCCAAGGCTCGGGCAAGCTCAGGGTATGGGTTTCGCCAACTCCAGCCTCGCGCCATTTTTTGGCGGGAGCAAGCAGCGCAGCCTCAAAACTCCCAAAAAACTCGAGCAGGGCTTTAATCCGTACCGCCCCCAAACCAGGAGTAAAAAACAAAGCGAGCGCAGCTCGAGTTTCGGACATAGGTTTTTATACCACGCTCAAGTACACCACCCCGCCAAAATTTTGGCGGGGTGTGAGCAATTTAATCTACCTTTATTTGGCGTTTTTATTCCAGAAGGTCACTGCATCGTTGAGTGCCTGACGTGCAGTTTTTGCGCCTAAAAAGGCGGCTTCGATGTTATCGTTAAAATTCTTATAGACCGAATCGGTGTTCTTGGGCGGGTTCCAACCCGGAGTAATAAAACGCCCTGTGGTGCTCACCAGTGCTGTAGCCACATCGAGCGCATCGTTGGGGTTGGCAGCCTTGAGGTCTGGGTCGTTTTCCGCGCCTTTGGTAGTTGGCACAATACCTGCGAGTTTGGCAAACTGCACTTGGTACTTGTTGCTGGTCATAAACATGGCAAACAAAGCAGCTTCTTTCTGGCTCTTGCTGGCTTTTGGAATCACCAAGCTCATGCTACCGCCAGTTTGCACACCGCCTGCACCAAGTGGAGCTTGTGTTACTTTGGTCTTGCTGTAAATATCCTTATTGGCATCGCGCACGCGCACCAAAGCCTGAGCACCACCAACAATAAACGCCGATTTGCCCTGCGAGTAGTATTCGTTATTCAATTGGAAGGCTTCTTTGCGCAGCAAGTCTTGTGGAATCACATCGGCTTTCATGAGGTCAACAAACTTCTGCAGCAGCGCGATGTGCTTGGCACTGTTAAAGGCAGCTTTGCCATTTGAAAAAAGCGGCAATCCCTCAAGATAAAACTGACCCAGAAAGCTGGCTCCATTTGGGTCTTTGATAGGTGGCAACCAACCATAAGCACCTGTACGTTGCTTGATGATTTTTGAGGTCGTGAGCAATTCCGAAATCGTCTTGGGGATTTTACCAATGCCAGCCTTTTTGAGAATTTCGCTGTTGTACGCCATCACTCCTTGGTCAGTCCAGCCATACCAAGGATAACCATAGTTTTTGCCGTCCACAACGAACATACCCAAGGTATTGTTCCAGAACTGAGCCTGTAAATTGGCGCTGGGGGTCAGTTCGGTGATTGGAGTAAGCAAGCCATTTTGTGCAGCAGCAGCGGTTGCATCTGCCCACAGGTTCACCACGTCAGGTGCTTTACCAAGCGCAATAGCCGCCTGTAAATCGCGTTCCATGGTGTCTTGCTTGTCTACCAGTTTAACCTCGATACCAGGGTTAACCTTTTCAAAGTCGGCAATCACGCTCTTTAAGTACGGGTCGAATTTGGGGCTAAGATACCAAGACCAAAATTCGATAGAAACTTTATTTTGTGCCAATGCGCCTACGGAGACAGCGCCAAAGGCAGCAGCAAACAACAACCAACGCTTTTTCATAAATCCTCCTGCAACCTCGAGCCTTACGGCTCGTTGTAGCTAAAAACAGTCTCGAGCTGAATATCGTACTGCTCGAGTTGACTCGCCAATTGCGCGCTCAGACGATTATCGGTGATGATGTAGTTCAGGCTCTTGAGACTCGTCACGTAGTGCGGAGCAACCTTGCCGAATTTAGTGTAATCGCACAACAAAAAACGCCGTGCAGCTCGGGATAGCATCTTGCGATTAATCGAGGCTTCGATACTATCAAAAGTCGTTAAGCCCTGTTCGAGGTGAACCGCATTCGCACTCATAAACACTTGGTCAAACCACAAACGGTCAAGCATTTCTTCGGCATACATCCCTACAGTAGCAAGATTTTCGGCACGGATATGCCCACCAATAAAAAGTAGACGCATTCCTGGTACACCAAAAAGTTCTTGGGCAACTGCAAAACTATTCGTAGTTACATTTATTTCCATCGGATGTAACCGCAAGCGCCGCGCCAACTGCAAAGCGGTAGTGCTCGAGTCCAAAAAAATACTACTCGAAGGCATTAAATGCTGGTAGGCAGCCTGGGCAATGGCTCGTTTGTGCTGTACCTCACGGTATTCACGTTGCCGAAAACCCACCTCTATCCCAGAGATTTCGGCAAGTTTTGCCCCGCCACGCGTGCGAACAACCACACCCTCGCGCTCGAGTTTATTAAGGTCACGGCGAACGGTCGCAAGCGAACTTGCGGTGTGCTCGACCAAGACCTGCACACTGGACAAACCATGTTGATAAAGATACTGACGAATTTTTTCGTGCCGTGCCTCAAGCATGCTTACTCCAGAAACAATCAAATTTCTCTTTTAATTGATTTATTTCAATCATAATAATGCACAAATCGCTCAAAATCAATCAGGGTATCTTATCGAACTCGAACTTAGACCAAGTTCAACAAAATAGCGATATTGCTTTGGGCAACACTTCTATTTGAAAAATTTTGCCTGCCTCGAGCAATTCCCCATCCACATGGGCGGGCATGGTGTTTTGCCACTCGAGCCGAATTTTTTGGGCTTGGTAGACTTTGACCTCGGGGTGCGAAAGGTGTTTACCATGTGCCAGACGTGGCAAAATACCCAAGGTACCCAACCTCGAAAAACGCCCACCAACCACAACCTCGAGCAAGCCATCGTTGCCATCGGCATGGGGATTAATTTTTAAGCCACCGCCATAGCCAACTAAATTCATCACTGCCACCAAGAGTGCAGCACTATCGTGCACTAAAACATCATCGGCGTAAATGCGCACAGGTTGGGCTTCGAGACGGCGCAGTTCTTCAAAAATTGCCAGCAAATAACGCAAACTGCCGTGCAGCCATGTGGGTGTGGTCTTGACCGTGCGCGCCACTTGAGCATCAAAACCTACCCCAAAACCGTTCAAGAAACTTCGTTGCCCAACGCGCGCTGCATCAAAACAGCGTGTTCGATTTTGCAATATCAGCTCGAGTGCCGCGGCAAGGTTATAAACCGGGATTCCGACCCCACGCGCAAAGTCATCGCCTGTACCAAGCGGGATAATACCCACTCGTCGCTCGGTGCGACTTTGAGCATCGAGCAAACCCCGCACCACTTCGTGCAGTGTGCCATCGCCACCAACCACAACCAGCGGGTCGGATTCGGGTAAGGTTTGCACCAACGCAGTAGCGTGTCCAGGATAAGTGGTGTGCTGAATCTGTGCCTCGAGTTGATGTGCAGCAATCAAGCGCTCGAGTTCAGGCAAAGCTCTTTTGGCACGTCCGCCCCCTGCGACAGGATTGACTAAAAACTGTAACATTGCCATACTATACGAAATGGGAGAGAACGCATGAAGTTAACTGCTCGAGAAAATGGTTCAGTTCTGGTCGAAACCTCTGGGAAATTTATCCTCAAAAGTAGCGAAGGTGAACAAGTCATCGAAAAAGAGCGCTTTAGCTTATGTCGTTGTGGGCATAGCCAGAACAAGCCTTTTTGCGATGGCGCGCATAAAGCGGCAGGTTTTACCGCCCCAGCCTGCGAGATTGAACTGTAAACCGCGTACTCTACGATTGAGTTTAAACCATGTACTCCACGTTTGCGTTGTTCTATCGCCCTTTTTGGTTCGGGGGATGGGGGGCAACGCTTCTGTGCGCTTTTGGTGGTGTATTTGCCAAAACCCCACTTTGGCTCGAGATTGTATTTTTTTTAGGGCTGCAGGCTTTGGTCAGCTTGGCTTGTTGGCGCTCTTTGCAAAAAGACCCCGAGTTGGCAACCGCAGCGCAAATGATTCTTGGCTTAAGCTTAAATGTACTTTTTGCCACCTACAGCATTGACGCTTGGCGCAGCCTTGGACTCGAGGATTTAATCTATAGCGTCTTGGCGGCTCCTTTTGTTCTAGGCTTGGTGTTGGTGTGGGGATGGATTGGTATTGGTTTGGGTGTTGTGGTTGGTTTTGCGCTTGGGTTATTGTACTTTGGCAACCAAGGGCTTTTTGTGTTGGGATTAGGAGCACTGGGTATTTTTGGCATCTTTGGCTGGCTCATGCGCCGCAGCTACAGCCATATCAAGGTGCGCCAAGAGGAACTCGAACACTTAATCAATACCGATGCGCTGACGCAAATTGGCAATCGCAAAGCACTGCTCGAGGACTTTGTAACCTTTCAGGCTGCCGCTCAAAAAAATGCCCTGCCACTTTTATTGACCAGTTGGGACGTAGACGGCTTAAAGCGCGTCAATGACCGTCAGGGGCACCAAGCAGGGGACGAGTACATCAAAAATTTTGTCCATTCCTTGCGTCAGGCAGTGCGCGAAGGGGATGGACTATACCGCACCGGCGGCGATGAATTTGTAGGTTTACACTTGGGGCTTGCAGACGGCAAACAACTCTACGATCGTGTACGCGCGCATTTTCCTAATGTTTCTGGAGGCTGGTCAAGAGCGACCAGACAAACCCTAGACCAAGCCCTGACCGAAGCCGATGTGCAAATGTATGCCGAAAAACGCGCACGCAAAGCGGTGATTACCCGCGTGATTGGTGAGTCACAAACACGCTAGTCTTCTGCGCCCACAAGTGGCGTTTTTTAGCTTAGGTAACATAAGCATTCACTCGATGCCAACCGCTCGCTGCCTCGGGCAGGCTGTCACGCACTGCTTCGGTTTGCAATTGACCACCTGCCGTGCAACGCACAATCAGAGTGTGCTGTCCCGATGTTGGTGTCCAAGGCAGACTCCAACGCGTCCACGCATAGCGCGCACGCTTCTCGAGTTTGGCGAGCTGCCATGTGCGCCCATTATCAAGTGAAACTTCGACGCTATCTATGGGTTTTACACCCGCATAGGCAATACCGCGCAGTGTAGCGCTTTCACCCGCCTTGAGCTTTGGCAGAGCGTCTATGCGGCTGTGTGCCTGCACATAGGCTGTGCGGCTCCAGCCCCGATTTGCCCAGTAACCAAGCCTTTCTTCGGATGCGAGCGTAATTTTGGTCAGCCAGCGTGGTTGTTTCATACCGTAATGCCCGGGCAAAATCACGCGCAAGGGGAAACCATGTTTGTTATTTAAGGCTTCGCCATTGATACCATATGCCAGCAGAACGTCGTCCTCGAGCGCCTGACCGAGCGGGAGCGATTCATAAAATCCGTCGGCGGCTTCCCAAATAATCCATTTTGCTCCAGCCTCGATACCAGCCTTTTCAAGCAAGTCGCGCACCTTCAAACCGCGCCAAATACAGTTGCCAATTAAACTGCCACCCACAGGGTTAGAAATACAACTCATGGTGAATTCGAGGTCATGTGCCTGAAATTGATCTTTGAGGTCTTGGAGCTTGAGTTTTTGCGGATTTTTGATCAAACCAGCAAGCTCGAGCGACCAATTCTCTTCTTTGATTTTGGGGTCTAGGGCTTCGTTGTTGATCGAAACGTAGTATAAATCCTCTTGGGCAACCACGCCATCTGGCAGCTTGCGGCTAGGCGCAGGCGCAACTTTTTTGCTGCTTGAGCTGGGCAAGAGTGGCAAAACAAAGCCAAAAGCACCCAAACCCAAAATTCCAGCCGCACCACCCGTTAGAGCACGCAGTGCCCCACGCCTTTTGGGGTCTTGCACGAGTGGCGATAAAGCCAAACGAATTGCGTAGTACAGCCCTGTATAGAGCACTGCCCAAACCAGCGCCACTGCCCCTTGGCTCGAGAACAACAGCACCAAACTCGCCACGCCCACACCGAGACTAGCTGGCAAAATACCACCCAGACCAAACAGCGTTACACCACCCACCCAAAGCAAACCCGAGCCGATAAAAGCCGCAATTTTACCCGCTTCACCAAAACCCAAAAGCCGATGCACCAACTGGAATATCTCTGGTGTACCAAGCCAAAAGGTCAGGCTGTTGTAGAGCTTCTCGAGCGGCGCAGGAAGACCAAAAAAAACTCGAGCAGCAAGACTGAGGGCAGAAAGCAGCACACTGGAGATAAAAGCGGGCATCATGCGTTATTGTACGCGCTTGCTTGGGCTTAGGTTCAAGAACTGGTCTGGCAGCTCTATTCAGAAAAACTTGGGATGTGTTACACTGTCCGTAAACGTTTACGATATGTATTCATCTCCCCTCTCCGATGTCGATCGTCGTTGGCTCGCCTCACTCGAGCTAGACGAGCAATTGCCGCAGCGCCAGACCTTTCTTATCCGTCTTGAACGCTACCTGCCAGAACTGCTCGAGGGCTTAGGGGTTTATCAGCCAAGCCGCAGCCAACTCGAGCGTCTGATTGGGCTGATGTCTTGGCACCACGCCACACGCAAAGACAGTCTGCGCCACTTAGACGAAGCACGCTTGCTCTCGCCCGATTGGTTTGAGCGTCCCGAAATGATTGCCTATGTTGCTTACACCGAACGCTTTGCAGGCAACCTTAGAGGCATCCTCGAAAAAATCCCCTATCTCGAATCCTTAAAGGTCAAATACCTGCACCTGATGCCATTTTTACAGCCCCGTCCCGCCCCGCACGATGGGGGCTATGCGGTACAAAATTACCGCGAAGTGCGCAGCGACCTCGGCGATATACAAGACCTCGAGGAACTTACCGAAGCGCTGCATCAACACGGCATCAGTTTATGTTGCGACCTTGTCTTAAACCATGTCGCTGCCGAACATGAGTGGGCACAAAAGGCTCGAGACGGCGACTCCAAATACTTAGATTATTTTTACACTTACCCAGACCGCCAAATCCCCGACCAATTCGAGAAAACGCTGCCAGAAGTGTTTCCTGATTTTGCTCCGGGCAATTTTACTTGGGATGAGCACCTCAAACGCTGGGTCTGGACAACCTTTAACGCCTGGCAGTGGGATTTAAATTGGAGCAACTTCGAGGTCTTTTTAGAGTTCGCAGATCTTATTTTGTGGCTTGCCAACAAGGGTGTAGATATTTTTAGGTTGGATGCAATCGCCTTTATTTGGAAGCGCCTTGGTACCAACTGCCAAAACCTGCCCGAAGTGCATCAGATTACCCAAGCCCTCAGTGCCATGGCTCGAGTTGTTGCCCCCGCGGTGCTGTTTAAGGCAGAAGCCATCGTTCCACCCAATGACCTGATTTACTACCTCGGACGCGGGCGGCACTTTGGCAAGGTTTCGGCAACCGCCTATCACAATAGCTTGATGGTACAACTCTGGAGCAGCTTAGCAGCTCGAGATGTACGACTGATGTCCTATGCACTGCGCCAATTCCCACAAAAGCCGAGCAACACCGCATGGAATACCTATGTGCGCTGCCACGACGACATCGGCTGGGCTATAGATGATGCCGATGCTCGAGCCGTGGGCTGGGATGGACACGCGCACCGCCGCTTTTTATCGGATTTTTATTCGGGCAAATTTGTTGGTACTTTTGCACGCGGCTTGGTTTTTCAAGAAAACCCCAAAACCCTTGACCGGCGTATCTCGGGCAGTGGCGCGAGTTTGGCTGGTTTAGAGCAAGCACTCGAGCAGCAAGACCAACTCCAAATCGAGCTTTCGATTAAACGCCTGCTTTTAATGCACGCCGTGATTTTTTCTTTTGGTGGAATTCCACTGATTTACATGGGCGACGAAATCGCGCTGCTCAATGATTACACCTACCTCGAGAACCCCGAAACAGCGATGGACAACCGTTGGGTGCATCGCCCTGCAATGCCCGCCGAGCTTGCGCCAGAAACAAGCCAGTATGGACGAGCACAGCGTCAAATGCTCAACGGTCTCAAAGGCTTGATTGATGCACGAATCCGCACTCCACACCTCCATGCAGCGATCGAAAGTCAGGTACTCGAGCCAAATAACCCGCACGTTTTCATGTTTGTGCGCCAGCATCCCTTGGGGCGTTTGCTGTGCTTGTTCAACTTCTCCGAGACCTCGCAAGCACTACACATCGATATGCACACTCCCTACGATTGCATCGCGCAACAGTACCTACGGCTCGAGTCTGGTATGCTCTGGCTCGCAGGCTACCAAGCGATGTGGCTACTCGAGGCATCATCAAGGCATGCTTGATGCCGAACTCCAAGCCAGCACAACCGCCAAAACCTCAGTGACATTGCAGCTGCATACCGACTGAATCGCGTTTTCTCGAGCCTCGAGCACAGCAGGGCATAAACCGTGTACTATTGTGACTCAGAACCATGGATGATTTCGATGAATGGATGCAGCAAAAAAGCAGTGCGCGCGCGCAACAGCACCACTCTTTAGGTATCACCCCGCTTGCCAAAAAAATAGCCGAAGAAAACCTGCTCGAGTGGAAAAGCCTCAAAGGCTCGGGCGCAGATGGGTTGATACTCGAGCGCGATGTCTTGCTCGCGCTTGCCAAAAAGTCGTAATCTCAAAAATCATAACTCGAGCGCCATCTGTGCGGCACAAAGCGCCACATCGAGCTGCGGTACCCTGACCTCGAGATGCCCCCCAAGCGCCACCCTTGCGCTGTGTTCAATCTGACTCGAGACCGCCAGCACCCCACCTGCCAAAGCGATGGGCAAAACCCCGACGCGGCGCATCAGGCGGTTGGCGAGCAGTGCCATGTCTTGCCCTGTTTGCTCGAGCAGGCGCAGTGCATCTTCGTTGCGCGTGTTGGCATAGACTTGCCCAACCAATGGTGCAAATGCGGCTACCGCCGCGTGCCCGCCCATATAGACGTGCTCGCGCAAGACCGCCCACTGATTCGAGCCGCCAACCTGCGCAAACACTGCCGCCGCCAAAGGGTGTTGCTCGGGAGTGTCGGATAAATCCATTTGTGTGGTCACGAACTCGAGCAAACGCTGTCCCAGACTAAAACCGCCACCGGGGTCAGCGATTAAATAACCTCGTCCACCCGCACGCACAGGACTTCCATCGGGGCGCAGATGAAAAGCAATTCCGCCCGTGCCGCCATACACCAAAATGCCTTCGCCTGGCTCAAAATGCGCCAAATACGCCAAGTCCATATCCGACATCACTGCCACATCTTGAAGCGCAAATACCTCGAGCAGTGCTTGTTGGTAAAATTGCGCGGCGGCATCGCCCATGCCCAGACCCGTAATCCCAGCAACAGCTTTTTGTGGGCGGTTTTGCCCAAGCGCAGCGATTAAGACCTCGAGTGCAGCAAAATTTTGTTCTTGCTGTTCTGGGGTAAAAACATGACCCGATAGCGGTGGTGTGCGCCCAGAAGCCACCACACTCCGGCTCGAGTCTAGCAGTGCCCATTTGGTGCTGCTTGCCCCTGCGTATATTCATAAAAACAACTCTGACATGAGGGCATGCTAAGGTTTAGGAGTACCCAAACGCAACACCAATACGCCGTTGAGCGAATTTGTGGAAACCGTAATCTTCGCTGGCTTATGCGGACAAGTAAACTGATGCACTAAAGCTGACAAATCACCATTGCCACCAAAATACAAGCTGCGCCAACGAGTCCAAGTGTAGTGAAGCGCTCGCCCAGCCACCAAAAAGAAAAAATAGCAGCAAAAACTGGCTCGAGCGCATAAACCACTGCCGTCTGAAATGCCGCTACCAAGCGCTGCGCATACGACTGCGCTAAGGTGGTCAGGGCAGTGGCAACCACACCCAAGTACACTATCGGCAACCAGTGGGCTACAATCGCCTGGGTTGAGGGGTGGGTCAATAACTCAGGCGTTGCCCAAAGCAGTCCAAGCACTGCCACAACAGCGACCTGTACTGCTGCGAGTGGCAGTGGATGGTACTTTGCTACAACCCGATCGATCATCACAATATAAGCAGCATAGGCAATCGCACAGAGCAAGACCCATAAATCACCCGCGCTAAAAGAAAGGGTTAAACCCTGCACCGACATTAAACCAATCCCAAAAAGCGCTACGGCTCCTGCTATAAATGCGGTTTTCGGCACACGATGGCGCAAAAACACCAGGAAAAACGGCACCATAATCACATTTAAGCCCGTAATAAACGCCGCTCGAGCCGAAGAAATTTCGCTTAGCCCAATCACTTGGGTCACATAACTGATAAACAAGACCACAGCGATTGCACCACCCTCGAGCCAAAGTTGTTTGCTTGCCTGGCGCAGCCAAGGCAGTAGCACCAGCGCTGCAACCACAAAGCGCAGGCTGGTGAGCAGTGCGGGGCTAAGGCTTTCAATCGCGCCCTTGACAATCGGGAAAGTGGTTCCCCAAATCACTGTGACCAAAACAAGAATAGCGATTCCCACGGAATTGACTCGAGTCACGCGGGGTATCTTAACGCAACTTCAAATATTCTACTTCGAGACCAGCATGATTTTGAATCATCGGCTGGCGCAAAACCTCGACTGCCGCCACATCCGACAGCAGTCCAAGTTGCTCGAGTGAGTACAGCAGAGCAAAATCGCGCATGCGGTCGCTGCCATCTTCGATTTTCATGGCAATGCCCAAATGCCTGTATCTCGAGCAAGAAAACAGGCGGTCGTTGTATGTCAAGCCCTTGACTTGGAAGCGCTTCCTCGTCAAACTGGAGCATCCCAAATAAAAGCCGCACCGATTTCGGGCGGTAATGGAGGTTTATGCGAAAAATTTTTGTGGCAATTGGTCTACTACTCGGCTTGGCTTTGGCGTTCTCAAGCGCTCAGAGCAACCGTCTTGTGGTGCTGCCCGGTACAATCCAGCAAGCACTGGGCGGTAAAGCCTGGACACCCTCGGACGAAATTACCCGCATGACCGAAGTTTCGGCAGATGTATACGAATTTGTGGCAGCCTTCCCTAAAGGTCGCTACGAGTACAAGGTTGCCATCGGTGGCACTTGGGACGAAAATTACGGCAAAAACGGCGAACCCAATGGTGCAAATATTGTGCTCGAGGTTACAAACGATAACACCATCGTTAAATTTGTGTTTAACTATGCAACCAAAAGCATCATGGATAGTATCAATTTCCCCCAAGAGGTCAAAGCACCCGACACTGTGCCTGCTCGAGCCACACCTAGCGTCGCCACTGTTGCCGAAGGCACAACCCGCTTTACAGTACATTACAAACGCACTCGCGGCGATTATACAGGCTGGAACTT
>JBKBVO010000248.1:0-2637 GCA_046289535.1 Deinococcales bacterium
ACTGGGTTCTTGTACATAAAACGCTCCAGCATGATGCAAGGGGTGCGAACCCAAACGCGCATCGGCGCTGGCATAAATACCTGCATCCGACCACGGTACAAAGTCATTTAGCCCAAATTTATGCGCCAGTTGTTCTCGGGTGATTTTGAGTGTATTGGCGCGAATTGCGTACCAGCGCTGCCCCTGCTCGAGTTCACTACAAAACGCCGCAAAATCTGCGCCTAAATAGCGCTGCATCTTGGCTAAAAATGCCTCGGGTAAACGGCGCATTGTTTTACTTACCGGCTCGAGCCGTCGTATTTTGCCCCTCAAGCAGTTCGGGGATGACGAGCGCATTTGGCGCGGATTGTTTTTGCACGCGCACTTGCAGCACGCGGCGGTCATCGGCAGAGGCGACAATAAATTCCCAACCATCGTAGACAAAATGCTCGCCGACCTTGGGAATATCGCCAAACTGGTGCATAGTAAACCCGGAAACGGTATCGAACTCGCCTTCATCTTCTTCATTGATGGTAATACTCAAAAGCTCTTCGACATCCTCAAAGGGCATATCGGCTTGGAGCATATAGACCCCATCCGAGAGCACTTGATAGGGCAGCGTTTCGGGTTCATCGGTCTCGTCGTAGATTTCGCCAACCAGTTCTTCTAAAACATCCTCGAGCGTTGCTAAGCCATTGGTGCCTTGGTACTCGTCCACCACAATTGCCATGTGGGTTTTTTTCTCGCGCAAGCGGTTGACAAAATCGCGCAGACCCATGCTTTCGGCAACAAAAATCGCAGGACGCATGATCGCACGCACTGTCGTGTGATCAAGATTCTCGAGCTGCCCTAAGATATCGCGGGTATAAGCAATACCAACGATATTATCTTTGTCGTCATCATACACAGGAATCCTCGAGTACCCGTGCAAGTTGTATTCGTTCATCAGTTCGCGCAATGGCACATCGGCTTCGATGGCGTGCATCTTGGTGCGTGGGGTCATGATATTGCGCACAGTTTTATCGCCAAAATCAAAAACATTATAGACAAGCTCTTTTTCGCCTTCATCGAGCACACCTTGTTGGCTGCTGGCATTGACAATCATACGGATTTCGTCTTCAGAGTGTGCAGTGTACTTTCCGCCCTCGGCGGGTTTCACCCCAAATAAACGGGTGATTCCTGCCCCAGCCCATTCAAGCGCTCGAGAAATCGGACCAAACACAAAAGCAAAAATTTCTAAAGGCTGAATCAGCGCCATAGCAAGGCTTTCGGCTTTGGCAATCGCAATAGATTTTGGCACCAGCTCGGAAAAAATCACACTCAGCATCGCACTGATACCAATAGCGATAGCAAGGCTGATGTCATCTGCTGCCCCACTTACAAGCGGCTCGAGTAGTGGTTGAACAAAACCACCGATAGCAGGTTCAGCAACCACACCTGTGAGTAAACTGACTATAGTAATGCCCAACTGGTTTGCCGCGATATAAAACCCAATGTTACCTTGGGCACGTTGCACCCGAGCCGCCTGCTTAGAGCCACGCTCGACCAGCTCTTGGATTTTGGTGTGGCGCGCGCTGACTAAGGCATATTCTGCAGCCACAAAAAAAGCATTAACCAAAATAAGAATAACGAGTAAACCTAAACCAGATATGTCCATGTGTTGGCGCGCTCCATAACGCGCCGGCTCGCAGTCGTGAAACTTGACTCGAGCTTTTCATGCTTGTGGTACACCACCTGCACACAAGCGCCCAAAGTGAGGCTAGCCGCTCGAGGCGATGCAAAATTCAAACTAAGGGGTTCTTTCATATGCATCACGCATCGCCTTAGGCGATGTGACGCAAGAGAGTATAACAGATTTTTGACCCAAACTGCCCCTTGACAGGTTTATAGTGCCATGCTACCCTTCTCGAGCCTTACAGGGCTTTAATTACTGGTTGAACATGGGTTGTTAGCTCAATTGGCAGAGCAGCTGACTCTTAATCAGCGGGTTGAAGGTTCGAGTCCTTCACGACCCACCAAAAATAGAGAGCGCCTGAGGCGCTCTTTTTAATTCACTGCTCTCGGGTCAAGCACATCGCGCAAGCCGTCGCCCAAGAGGTTATAGCCGAGCACCGAGACTAAAATCGCCAAGCCAGGAAAAATCGTTGTCCACGGAGCGCTATCCCAATAGGCACCCCTAAAAGCATCGGCAATCATTGTTCCCCACTCAGGTGTAGGCGGCTGCGCTCCTAAACCCAAGAAACCCAGGCCTGCCGTCTCGAGCGTAGCTGTTGCCACCGAAAGCGTAGCCTGTACCAAAAGCGGTGTTAGGGCATTGGGCACCAGATGCTTAAATAAGACCCGCAAGCGGTTTGCGCCCAGCGCATTGGCAGCTTGCACATACTCGAGGTCGCGCAAGCCAATCACACTACCGCGCGCCAGCCGAATGTAAATCGGAATCTGCACAATGCTGATTGCTAAAAGGGTGGTCTCGAGACTAGGTTTAGGGCTGATTGCCACAATGCCAATCGCTAAAAGCGTACCTGGAAACGCCAGCATCAGGTCTGTAACCCAGCCCAATATGGTATCAATCCAGCCTCCCAAAAAACCAGCTAAAAAGCCCAAAAAACTACCAATAATAAGGGCGATGGAAACGCTCAAAACCCCAACACGCAAACT
>JBKBVO010000065.1:0-12210 GCA_046289535.1 Deinococcales bacterium
GTATCGTAATACTGTCCTGTGAAGCTGCCGTTTATATTAAAACGCCCTCCCGCAGCAAAAATCTGCTCGAAAGTTGCGGCGAATTGAATCCGAAAACGCAACGCAGAAAGGCTATTGCCTACTCCATCTGCTAAACGCACCGCCGAAGGATTCTGAGCATTGACAGGCGCGCTGATATACCCCAAACTCAATGCAAGGTTAGTTAAACGAAATCCAGCAAAACGAAACAGCAACGGCTCGCCTGCACTCAGGCGCAATTCTGGACGGTACTGAGTAATGCTGCTTCTGCCCGTTCCAAATTGCCAAATGGCATTGCCCACAAGCTCCACGTTAAAAAGCGCAGGGTCAAAGGCTTGGCTATTGATATTAAAGCGTGAGGCAGACCATTTAAGCGAGAAATCCACCGCCGCCTGCTGGTTTGCCACACTCAGACCACGCAAATCCTGAGTCGTACCAGAATCGGCTCGAATCAGGCTAAAATTAAACAAAATGTCTGCAAAACGGTCTTCAGGCAGTTGCCCCAATAAAGGAATTCGCATATCCTCGAGCGCAAAGCGGTAAGCCAGTTGTAGGTCGGTACCCGATTGTGGGGGCAACAACAACAAAAACAACCGCGCTTTATTGGAGTAGCCACCAAGATTAGAAAAACTGGTGTCAAAGCCTACCCCAAAAGCAGGAGTTCGCCCCGCAAAATAGCGCAAGAGCCAGTAACCAAAACCGTTTTCGCCAATTGAAAACGGTAAGTCCAGCCCAATGCTGGGCTTGGCAGCCGCCAAACTTAAATCCGCAGCCAACTCGAGCCGTGGATAGCGCGAGGGGTCGGATAAAAACATCACCACGATTGGCAGATACATCACAGGCGTACCCGCAACCAAAATGGTCACATCCCTTGCCACGATGCGATCGCCCGGATAGAGCGTTAATTCACCCGCCTTGAAACCGTAAGCATCACTGGCGGTGCCACATCTCGAGCAAGGCGAAAAGTAGCCACCCACGACACTCACTTGTCCGGGCAGGCGCTCACAAGAGATACCTTGCACATCTATTTCTTGAGTGGAAATAAACACATCATCGGCGCTCAGCCCTTCAGACTCGAGATCAACCTCGAAATCGCGCCCCGCAATGGTGTCATTTTTGCCCTGAAAAATCCCTGTTCCGACAATTCGGAGTTTACGTGTGGTTTTGTTGTATTCGATGCGCTCGGCAGTGATTTCGTCTTCGTCCACTTTAATAATCGCAGGTTTACCAATAATCACGAGGTATTCTTGGTTTTGACCGTCTGGGGTGGGCACACTCTGACGCAATTCAACACGACTGGCTTGCACAATCGTGATTTTTCTGGCTTCAGCAACAGCAAACAGCCAAATGCCCAACAGCACCAGCAGCACCCGAATCATTGCTGGAATCGCGCTCCGTGCTGTGTCATAGGAAGAATGGTAACAAGAGCAGATGAGATGGTTGGAAGTGGTTTAAGCAGCGCGTTTGCGCCCACGTTTTTTAGGTTCTTCGGCAACAGCAACAACGGGTTTAGGCGCTATAGCAGCGGGGGTGGGCTTGGCTTCCACCGCAGCGGGGATAGGCTTAGGGGAGTCTTTGGGTTTCACTCGCTTGCCAGAACGGGTCTGTTTGCTAGCCACTCTGGCGGCTTTTTGGGCTTCGTATTGCTCGAGTTTAGCTAAAATATCCGTGTGCAACAGCTTTGTCCCTTGTGCACCAACCGCCAAGGTTGCCATTGCTCCGGCGATATTGGCATAAGCAACCGCTCTGGGCAAAGCAAAAGCAGACAGTACCCCATGAGCAAAGGCTGCACTAAAGGCATCTCCTGCTCCAGTGGTATCTACGACATTGGTTACGCTGTAACCCTCGAGCAGCTCTGATTCTTTAGGTGTCCATAAAATCGCCCCAAGCGCCCCAACTTTGACCACAACCGTTTGTAAACCCAGCGCCTCAAGTCGTTCCAGTGCAAACGAAATACTGCTTTCACCCGTAATTCTGAAAAGCTCGAGCTGATTCATCAACAAATAATCTGCACCAAGCACCCACTCGAGCAGACTTGTCCCAGCAACATTGACCGCTCCTGTCCCAAGGTCTATAAAAATTGGGATACCCGCCTTTTTGGCGATTTCGATTGCTTTTTGCGTATACTCACGCTGTGCACCACCAATCAGCGCATAGGCACTAATCAACAAGGCATCCTGTCCTTCGAGCAGCTTTTTCTCGAGCAGAGCAGGGTCGAGCAGGCGGTTCGCACCATTTGGCGAAATCATCGTGCGCTCCTCGCCCGTGACCAAGATAGTGACGGTGCTGGTCATGGTTTGTGCGTCGTATTGAAGCGCACTCTGGCTTACACCACTTCGTACTAAATTCTCGAGCGCCACTGTTGCGAATGGATCGTTGCCCACTCGAGCCGCGAGCGTGACCGTATGCCCAAGATTTGCGGCATGGAATGCCATTGTCCCACCCGCACCGCCTGGCAGCAATGCACTTTGTTGTGGCACAATATCCTCACCCGCTTTGGGGATGTGGTTTAGAAAGTGCATGTGGTCTACAGTGACATCGCCGATAACGTATAACTTCATTTTGGTATTTCCCCTCAAAGAAAAGTGTATTGCGTTGCAATAGCATACCCAAAACACAGGCAAAATGCAGCCGTCGAGTTTGGCTTTTCTAAAGCCACTGCGTTGGCTTTAGGTTACACCTTTTAGAGCGCAATTTTCGAATTCAAGTAATCGCTATATAGTCTAAAAATCGGATACACTGGCAAAATGGAAAAACACGAACTCTTTAGCGAAGCGTGGGCAAGTATGGCTGCAAGTGTGCTTGCAGCCAGCACAGGCTATAAAAAAGCTGCTGCAACTTGGGAAGGCGCAATGGTCTTTAGCTTGCAAGCCGACCAAAGCCTTGGTTTACCCGAAGCAAAAAGCGTATTTTTTGACCTCTGGCACGGCGAATGCCGCCTTGCTAAAGCCGCTCAGGCTGCGGATATGGAAAATGCCCAATATATTGTTTCTGCTGATGCCTTGACTTGGCAGCAGGTTCTGAGCGGCAAACTCGAGCCAATTGCAGGGCTGTTGCGCGGCAAACTTAAACTCTCTAAAGGCAATATGGCGGTCTTGGCGCGTTATGTCTTGGCTGCCAAAGAACTGGTGCTGTGCGCTGCCAGTGTACCAACCAAGTTTCCAGGAGAATAACTTTATGCCAGATCTAACTGCTCAAATTGCCGCCCTCGAGTTTTCTGGAACTATTGGCTTCTATGCACAGCGCGATGATGGCTTGGCGTTTGGCTATAACGAGTTAGAGATTTTCCCTGCCGCCAGCATCATCAAGCTGCATTTACTAATTGTGGCACTACAAGAAGTCGAACGCGGTGCGCTGCGTCTCGAGACCAGAATTGCTCTACCTCAAGAAGAGATTGTTGCTGGAAGTGGGATATTGCAAAAACTGGAAGTTGGTGCGCTTTTAACCTTGCGTGACTACCTAACCTTAATGATTATTGTTTCAGACAATACCGCCACAAACATGGTGATTGATGTGCTCGGGGGACGCGAGAAAATCAATGCTCAACTCGAAACATGGGGCTTGGGTGCAACTCGAGTGATTGGTAAACTGATGCTGCCAATCGAACGCAAAAACCCTGACCAGCTGGCAGGAAAACTTGCAGAGATTAAACCCAAAGAAGTGGTGCAGGTATTGGCTGCGCTGCACTCCGGCAAGTTGCTTGGGGCAGAAATGACAACACTCGCGTTTGAAATCCTAGGCAAACAAGAGTACACCGAAATGATTGGACGGCTACTGCCCGAAGGGGTTAAAACCGCGACCAAAAGTGGGCAAATCATGGGGGTGCGCAACGATGTTGGTTTGGTTCAAGGTAAAAACCACAGCTACGTTGTGGCACTGTGCAGCAAGGGTTGTACAGACCCGCGTTATCACATTGATAACGAAGGGGTTTGGGCTTTAGCTAAGCTTTCAAAAATAATCTATGACACAATGCAATGAATCATTTCAAACCGCGTTCTAAATCGAGCAGCCATTGTGGTGTAATACTTTGCAGGTAACGTCCCAATTCAGCATAGTTGCCCGAAGCAAGCAGCACACCCGCCAGAATCAAGAGTACACCGCTTACTTTTTCGACAATGCCCACATAGCGCCCCATTTGACGAAAACGCCCACCGAGCCTGTCCCACGCCAAAGCTGCAAGCAAAAATGGCACCGCCAGACCAAGTGAATAGACCAGCAATAAGCCTACACCTGTGCTCAGGCTGCCACTCGAGCCTGCAATGCTTAAAATGACGCCCAGAATCGGACCAATACATGGAGTCCAACCAGCGCCAAATGCTGCACCAAGTGCAACCAAGCCAAACCTCGAAGCGGTGCCGAGGTCGGCGCGGTATTCGCGGTTCAAAAATGGAACGCGATCCTTAATTAAAAACACCACACCAAAAACAAAAATCAAAACCCCGCCAATTTGTGCCAGCAGGTCGCGGTTTTGGCGCATTAAGCTGCCTAAAGCACTTGCACCTGCACCAAAGGAAACAAAAACCAACGTAAAGCCAAGCACAAAAAGTAAAGCTCCGATAATTGGTTTTTTGCCTGTACCACCACCGAGCACCGCTAGGTAACTAGGCACCAGCGGCAGCACGCAGGGCGACAAAAACGAAATCAATCCCGCCAGAAATGCTGCCAGTACACCCGGGGGCAAGGTTTCGCTGCCTTGTGCAAAAACAACACTCGAGCAAAGAACATACGCAAAAACAATCGGGGCAAACCTCATGGGGATAGTCTAACAGCTACCAGCCATCAGTCTACAGTATGGCTCGAGTCAGGAGCGCTAGTGGTGTTAAGCACTGCTTGGGTTTGTAGTTCGAGCGCGCGAGTGGCAAGTTTGAGGCGCTGGCTGGTTTGTCGCTGCCAGCGTTTACTCTGCTTCAAGCTCTCCCCTGCTTGCTGTAGCATCTGACGTACTATTTTTGGTGCGCTGCCACCCGATAAAACGCGCCGCTCGATGAAGGCTCTCGGCTCGAGTTGCTCCTCGACCCACGCGTCGGTGATGGCAAGCGGGTAATTGGCAGCTTCTTGCACCAGTGCAGCACTGACTTTGCCACCACGCTCATAGAGCAAATCCACTGTTCTCGAGACAATGCGGTGTGCTTCTTTGAAGTGCAGACCCTTTTGCACTAAACCATCCGCCAGACCCGTAGCAGTAATCATGTGACGATGTGCGGCTTGGTGCATTTTTGCTTGGTCAAAGCTCGAGTGCAACAAAACTTGGGCAAGCAAATCAAAAGCGGCTCGAGTTTCCTGGTGAGCCGCCAAAGATAAGGGCAAGAGTGGCTCGGCGACATCATTGACATCACCAAATGGGATATGGCTGGTCATGGCAAAAGCTCCACTGACTGCTCCTGTAACCTTTGCCAATCGCGCGCGGATGTGCTCTAAAACCACAGGATTACGTTTTTGTGGCATGATGCTGCTTTGCTGGATAAAACCATCTGCAATCCGAAAAAAACCCAGTTCCTGAGAAGCCCAAAACTGTAAATCAAACAGCAAACGCAGTGCCGTATTGCCTGCAATTTGTAAGACCGAGAGCATCTCTAAGCTGTAATCCGCAGCGCCTACTGCATCTATACCATTTTCGATAAGTCGGTCAAAACCAAGTAATGTTGCCACTCGAGCACGGTTGATTGCAAAACCTGTACCCGTCATCGCAGCGACACCAAGCGGAGATTGATTGATATTCGTATACGCTGCCTCGAGCCTTGTAAAGTTGCGCAGGATTGCGCTTAAAACGCCCGCCAAGTAGTGCCCCAAGGTCGTAGGTTGAGCGGGTTGATGGTGGGTGTAACCCGGCATTAACCACTCTACGGACTCGAGTGCTTTTTGTTGCAATACCGAAGCAAAAACAGAAAGGCAACGCTGCGTTTTCAAAACCTCGAGGCGCAACACCATACGAATCAGCGCTGCATCAAGGTCGTTGCGACTGCGCGCAATATGCAGATTGCCTGCCGCTTCGCTACCCGCATGGATTTTTAATCTATCTTCGAGTGCAAAAAATAAATCTTCAAAACGCGTGCTGTATTTGAATTTCTCGGTTTTGACCAAACGCAATGCACGAAGCAAGGCTTGGGTTTGGCTCAGAGTTAAAAAGCCGCATTCAAAAAGCATCAGCGCGTGGGCGCGATTGACCTCGAGCATCGGCAAAAAAAAATGCGCCTTTGCCTGGCGAAAATATGGCTCGAGAATACTTTCTACATAGGATTTATTCCACTTTTTCACTTTTTAACCTTTCGTACCTGTCAAAACCACACCTTCAATAATTTGGCGTTGGAAAATTGCAAACACCACCAGCACCGGAATCACTGCCAAACTTGAGGCAGTCATAATTAAATGCCACTGAGCGCCAGCCTCGCCGCTAAACAGAGCAATACCCACGGGCAAGGTGCGGAGTTCTGCACTTTGAATAATAATCAAAGGCCACAAGTAGGCATTGTAATTCCCCAAAAAGTTAAAAATAGCCAATGCTGCCAGCGCAGGAGTGATGAGTGGCAAACCAATTCGTGCGTACAAACCAAATTCCGATAGACCATCCAAGCGCCCTGCATCAAAAAGTTCGTCAGGTATATTTTCAAAAAAACCACGCAACAAAAAAATTCCAAAAGCGGTGATCATTCCGGGCAATGCAATCGCAAAATAGGTGTTGGCAATGCCGAGTTTAAGCGCACCGATATACCAAGGAATCACCAGCATTTCGGTTGGAATCATGAGCGTCGAAAGGATAATCACAAAAATAATCTCCTTGCCAGGAAAGCGCAATTTTGCCAAGGTGTAGCCCACCAACGAATCAAACGCCAAAACCGAAAGTGTACTCGCCGAGGCAATTAAAATGCTATTGATAAACCAGCGCAAAAACCCCGTTTTAGCCAAAACTTCATTGTAATTTTCTAAGGTGGGGTTGGTTGGAAAAATAGCGGGCTGGAAAACATCGGCAAAAGATTTCAGGCTGGTTAAAAACATCCACAAAAACGGAAAAGTCGTCACTGCACCACCAAGCACAAGCAGCACATAGACCCAAATTGGCGCGTCTTTGCTTTTAATAATCCACCCGCTTTCGCAAAACCGTTAATTGCAACAAGGTAAAAAGCAAAATAATCGCAAATAAAACCACTGTCACCGCTGCCGCATAGCCAAATCTCGAGCTTTCAAACCCAACTCGATAAATATAGAGCGCCACACTCAGGGTACTATCGAGCGGACCCCCTTTATCGGTTGGATTGAGGTTAGCAATTTGCGTAAAAAGCTGCAAGAACCCATTGGTTGCAATCACCACACTAAAGACCAAAGTGGCGTTGAGAAGTGGCAGAGTGATATGCCAAAAGCGCTGCCAAGGGCTTGCCCCATCGAGTTCGGCAGCTTCGTAATACATTCTTGGAATACCCTCGAGTCCAGCGATAAAAATCACGATTTGAAAGCCTAACTGCTGCCAGACCACCAGCGCTACCGCCGAAGGCAGGGCTTGCTCGGGCGAAAGCAAAAAAGGCTGAGTCTCGAGTCCAAGGGCAGAGAGCAATTGATTGACTGGACCAAAATTTTTATTCAGTAGCCATTGCCAAACCCATGCGCTTGCCACAATAGGCGTAATAAATGGCGCAAAATAGACCGCACGCAAAAAACCCTTGGCGCGATTCACTGCAACTAAAAGCAGCGCAATGCCCAGACCCAAAACCAGTTGTGCGGGCACACCAAGCAAGGTATAGAGCAATGTATTCCACAAGGCGCGATGAAAAACCTGATCGCCTGCGAGTTCTTGAAAATTATCAAGCCCAACAAATGGAGCAGGTGCAAGCGGAGAGCGAAAATCCAACAACGATAAGCGCAAGCTCTCAAATGCAGGGTAGATTCGCACCAACAAGAAAAAGAAAAGTGGTACCAATAAAAACACATAAGCCCAAATCGCTTGGCGTTGGGCGAGATTAAGAGTTTTTCGGGGTTTGAGAGGCATTTTTTGAGTGATAAGCCATGCGCCTCGAGACTCGAGTAATGGCAATTCCAGTTTTTAGAGGTACAATACCACTGCTTTTAGGGGTAACCACTGCGCCCTTGACGTTGGCACCGCTTCAACCGCACGGCTCTCTTTGTGACAAAGAGAGCCGTGCATCGGCGATTACTTTCTAAAGAATTGGTCGAGCAGCTTCTGCTCGCCAGCAGCTGCAGCTTTGAGCGCTTCGGCAGGTGAAGTCTTGGTGAGCCAAACGCTATTAAGTGCATCGGAAAGCGCCTTGCGCTGACCTGCTTCATCCACAAAGAATGTGGCTCGAGCAAAGGGTAGGCTTGCCACAAAAGGTCCGAACACTGGGTCATTGCGCAAAGACTTATCGCCAGCCAGTGCAGCGTTGGCGGGGATTTCACCCACTTTTTGCAACCAACGACGCTGCACAGGTTCGGAGGTCAAAAAGGCAAGCCATTTACTTGCTGCCTCGAGTTTCGCACCCTTGGCGTTCGGGGTCAAACCGTGCACCCAATACGAGCCAAAATTGGCGCGCAAACCACCAAGTTCTTTGGTTGGCAGCTCAAACACACCCCAATTGAACTTGGCTCCATTGCGGATTCCTCCAATCGCAAACGAACCATCTATGATCATGCCAGCGCGTCCAGAAATAAACGAATCACGGTAGGCGCTGCTCGAGCCAGGAAACAGCTCTAAGCCACGCACAGCTGCACCACGCTCAATTAAACCTGTGTACCACTTTGCCGCCTCGAGACCGGCAGCGCTATCGTAGGTGATTTTTCTAAAGTCGCTCGTATAGGGCTTACCACCCCACTGGCGGCTTAGGACTTCACGAAAGAGGTGATGATCTTGACCCTCGGGCTGCAAGGCAATGCCAGCAACAACAGTTTTGCCGTTTTCGACCTTCTGAATCTTTTTGGCTGCTGCCTCGAGTTCTACCCAAGTGCGCGGGACGCGGGTAATGCCTGCTGCCTTGAACAAATCCTTGTTATAAAACACCGCAAGAGTTCGCACCGCCGTTGGTATTGCCCAGTATTGGTTATTCACTTTACCCGCCTTAAAGAGCGGTCCGACACTCGCCTCGAGCGCCTTGCCATCAAAGGACTGAGGCAGTGGCAGCAAATAACCACCTGCTACCCAATCAGGAATCCAGCCATAGAACAAATTGACAACATCAGGACCCTGTCCCGCGCCCACTGAACTTTTGACCTTGGCAATAAAGTTATCGTAGGGGAAGGTTTCTTGTTTAACTTCGATATCGGGATTGGCACGGTTGAATTCACTGATCAATTCACTCACAAAATTCACCTTGCTTGCAAATTGATACTGCCAATACAACACGGGTGTTTTGTTGTTTTGAGCGCTGGCTGCCACCGCCAAGGCCGCCCCAACAACGGCAAGAACCGCATAACGTTTACGCATAAATACCTCCTTAAACTTGACGCTAAACCCATCATATCCTACTTTGGTACTACAAATGATGCAGCCTACAATACTCGCCATTTTTGCTCATCCCGACGACGAAAGTTTTTGTTGCGGCGGCACCTTGGCACTACTTGCTAAAGTCGCCAGGGTCGAGGTCTTGTGCTGCACCAGGGGCGAAGCCAGCAGCGCCAAACCAACAAACGGCATCAGCCTTGCTCAAATGCGGACAGCAGAGCTACACGCGGCTTGCACGATTTTAGGCACACAAGCCCCACATTTTCTCGAGTACCACGACAGTGGTTTTCACACACCAAGTCAGTTTGGCAAGCGTTTAGCCGATGCAGATATATTTGCAGTTGCCAAAGAAGTGCGCACCCTTATTGCCACACTCGAGCCGCAAGTTTTAATCAGCTTTGACCCGCGCGGCTATTACGGACACCCAGACCACATTGCAGTGCATCGGATTGTGCAAGCAGCGTTTTTCTCGAGTGCGATGCTCGAAAACCCCCCGCATAGCCTGCTCTACACCATGCCAAGCAGTGCGCTGCTCGAGCGTTTTAGACAGGCGGGCTTTGGCGAATTGGCTACAGACGAGTATGCTCTGCCAGACCCATACCTGCGTGTAGATTGCAGCACAGTGCGCGAACAAAAACGCAAGGCAATTCTTGTGCACCAAAGTCAGAGCGGTACGGGCAGTGGCATCGACAAACTGCTGCCCGAGCTGCACAATCAGGACAGCAGCCCTGTTTTTGATGAGGAACTTTTTGCTTTGGGTGCGTCTCGAGGGCAGCACACTGACTTAGCGCGGCTTATGACCTGTCGGTGAAGGCAGCAGTGGCAACCCGAGCTTGTAGTCTGCCCAACGTTCGTCTACGCGCTTGACCACATCGGGGTGCATGGTAATTTTTTGTGGCCAAGCACGGCTAAAGCCTTCTTCTGGAAGTTTTCTCGAGCCGTCCAAAACCAGAACTTTGCCTGTTGCTCCTTCGACAATGCTCGAGTCACGCTCGGGGTCAATGTTATTGAGCAGTGTCCAAAACGCATCCTCGTGATCTAAAACATCGGTTAACTCGTCCACAACACCAATCAAACGAATACCTGCGGCTTCAGGCATAGTTGCTAGCATTTTGCCAATTTCTAAACCGAGGTAAGGCTTGGTTTTTGCGACAGCAACCCACCAAATCCCGCCGCCCGGCTGCGACTGCGCCACAATCCCCTCGAGTTTGGGTAGTGCGTGCGCGTCTCTGGGAAAAGCCGGCTTCCATGCTATTTCCTTGCCCTCTTCCCAAGATTTTTTCGTACCATCAATAATCAGTTTGCTACCGTAGCTCCACTCGCGGCTCGAGTGGTCTAGCACATCTGTAGGACCTTTTGTAATCACAGTATCGCGCCCAGGTTCGCAGTGGAGCAGCGCTTGTTGCCAAAATGCCAAATTATCCTGAGGCTTTGCACCGCCTGTATCGCAAATCACAGCAACCTTGGTAAACATCGCTTGTCCTAGCCCAAACATCCCATTTGCCACTTTATAGGCTTGTCCGGGATAGGATTTTTTAATCGCGACATTCACCAAGTTATGGGCAATGCCGCAGGGCGGCAAATGATAGTCTGCAATTTCGGGCAAAATAAGCTGCGCAGGGACTAAAAAAATCCGCTCCGTGGTCTCGATTAAAAAGGCATCTTCCATTGGCGGTCTGCCAACAACAGTGGCAGGGTAAACTGGATTTTTACGCATCGTGATGGCGGTTACATGAAAAAGCGGATACAAATCCTCGAGGGTGTAAAAACCCGTATGGTCGCCAAACGGACCCTCGAGTACCCAATCTTCATTGGGGTCAATGTAGCCCTCTAAAATAAACTCGGCGTTGGCAGGGACTTCCAAATTTACACTCACGCCGCGCACCACCTCCTGCCCACGCCCACGCAACCAACCGGTTAAACTGTATTCGTTGATGCCCGGCACAGGCGGAATCGGTGCTGTGGCAGCATAAATTAAAGCGGGGTCACCGCCAATCGCGACCGCAACCTCGAGCCGCTTACCCAGCTTTTTGGCTTTCTCGAGGTGTTTTGCCCCCGTTTTGTGGCGTTGCCAGTGCATACCGGTGGTATTTTTGCTCATCACCTGCATGCGGTACATGCCCATGTTCATTTCGCCTGTTTCGGGATCGTTGGTAATCACCAAAGGCAGGGTCACGAAGGGTCCGCCGTCGAGTTCCCAGCACTTCAAAACGGGTATTTTCCCGAGGTCTACTGCATCGCCGCGCCAAATCACTTCCTGCACAGGCGCATGCCTGACCCGTTTAGGCGGGAGTGCAATCAGGTCTTTGAGTTTGGGCAGGTTGGAGAGCATGCCAAAAATACCGCCACCAAGCTTAATATCGAGCAACTTGCGCAAGCGGTTTGGAATATCCTCGAGGTCGTTGACCCCAAGCGCCCATGCCATGCGCTCCCTGGTCGCCATCAGATTGATAGCCACAGGAAAATCCTTGCCAATCACGTTTTCAAAAATCAGTGCAGGACCACCTGACTTCATCAGGCGGTCGGCGATTTCGGTAATCTCGAGTTCATGCGAGACGGGCGCAGTCACGCGCACCAACTGGTTGCGCTGCTCGAGCAGCTTCATAAAGCCTTGGAGGTCTTGAAACATGGCTGTACTTTAGCTTGTGATGTGTTTCTCTTGGAAGGTGAGAACGACCCAAAAGCAACGTCGCCCACAATTAAAATTGCGGGCGACTTGGGCGGTTGTATCTTTTCGGGTTGGATTCCCAAATCTTGTGCCTAGATTA
>JBKBVO010000066.1:0-12131 GCA_046289535.1 Deinococcales bacterium
ATAAAATCAACATCCAGAACTATCCCGTTTTTGGGGCGTATATGCCTGACGCAATCGCCACGATTAACATTGCCGGTGCAACATTTCTGCTAAGTGCTAACGAAGGTGACAGCCGCGATTATGGCAAGTCCTTTTTGGATGAAGCTCGGGTAAGTAGTCTGACCCTAGACCCGACAATTTTCCCCAACGCCGATGTACTCAAAGCCGATGCAGCGCTTGGGCGCTTGACCGTAAGCAATCTCGAAGCCGACACAGACGGTGACAAGGACGCAGACCGACTCGTCGCTTTTGGTGCGCGCAGTGTCAGTTTATGGGATGCTCGAGTCAATTTGGTTGCAGACACAGGGGATTTACTCGAGCGCAAAACCGCCGAACTCTTCCCCTCGAGCTTCAACAGCAATGGCACAAATGGCACCTTCGACACGCGCAGCGATAACAAAGGACCCGAACCAGAAGGCGTTGTCACTGGCGTGGTGGACGGCAAAACCTACATCTTTGTTGGGCTCGAGCGCACGGGTGGAATTGTGGTTTTAGATGCCAGCACTCTGCGCTTTCGATTTGTAGACTACGCGCATTTTATTACGCCAAGCGCCGCTCCGAACTCTGGCACAGCTGGCGACCTTGGTCCGGAAGGCTTAATCTTTATTCCAGCCGACCAAAGCCCAACTGGGCAAGCCCTACTGGTTGCCAGTTACGAGGTCAGCGGCAGTGTAACGCTCTATAGCGTGGCAAGCAGCGGCAAGCTCACTCGAGTCGGACGTTACCAAGCGCAGCCCTTTGCCTATAACAAAGGCGCAGCCGAAATTAGTGCCTACGACCCCATAAGCAAACAATTGTTTGTGGTCAATGGCAGCAGCGGTGGCTTGGATATCTTGAACATCGCCGACCCAACCCAGCCAAAATTCGTACGGTCTATTTCGCTCGCCAAATACGGCAGGGCAGCTAATAGCGTGGCTGTCTCTCGGGGCTTGGTCGCGGTCGCGGTCGAATCCAACGTAAAAACCGATCCAGGCAAGGTGGCGTTGCTCAACACCGATGGTACCGAGCGCGCCCCTGCTATTACTGTCGGTGCGCTGCCGGATATGCTCACCTTTACGCCAAACGGGCAGCTGATTTTGGTTGCCAACGAAGGCGAACCCAATGCCGACTACAGCATTGACCCCGCGGGGAGTGTCAGCATCATCAATGTTGCAAAAGCTTTGGCGCAGCAGTAAACAAAGGAGTGTCGGGTGTAACCAAAAACGCGCACAATCGCACAAACAAGCCCACCCCGGCCTCAAAGTTATATCTAGTTTCGCCTCAAGGTTATATATCTCAAAATCTGCCAATACATCTTGATGCGGCGCAAAAAGCCCCCGACAATGCCCATTTTTTGTTCTTTCATAACTTGAGAAACACCATGCAAGTCAACATACTCGAGACGCAATCGCTCGAGCGCGATTTGTTCGTTGATTGCCATCTCTACACCGTAACCTGCTGTGGCAAGATGCTTTGCAGCTAAAATTGTCGCGGTAGGAATGACCCGTTGTCCGCTCCAAAAAGGAGCAGCTCGGTTGCCAAAATCGGTCGCGATACCACCGCCAGAAAAGAGTCCGGCTGTTGTATCGGCGCGACCAAGTTGCACTGGCTCGAGCATGGCTACAAGATGCTCAGGCTTGAGCCGCAAAAGGTCGGCATCGAGCAGCAATAAATGTGTGGTTTGTGCAAGCTCGGCTCCTGCACGCACAGCGCCACCCTTACCGCGATTTGGTGTAAGCTCGAGCACTTGAGCACCTGCGGCTCGAGCAACGCTTGCGGTTTGGTCAGTGCTACCATCAGAAACAACCAGCACCCGTGTAAACCCAGCCTGGCGCACCACCTGCACTACGCCTGCAACAGTTTTTTCTTCGTTATAGGCAGGAATAACAGGTGTAATCGAAATCATTGCCCCAGTCTACCAAGGTCTTGCACGGTCACGAGCAAGATAAAAACCATCACAAATACAAAGCCAGCAAAGTTAATTTGCTCCTCTTGACCAGGTGCAAAAGGTTTACGCCGCAAGGCAACAATGCTCGAGAGCAGGATTCTGCCACCATCCAAGCCGGGAATAGGCAAAAGATTAAAAAGTCCAAGGCTAAGGTTGATAATTCCAGCCAGGAACAAAATCGGAAAAATACCCTGCTGTGCTACCTGTCCGGTGGTGGTCACTGCACCCACTGGTCCCTGCAAATTTTCATCGCGCTGAAACGTGAGGGTGCGGAACATTCCGCCCACAATGGCTTGGAAAAATTGGGGGATACCCCCAATGAGCGTACTGGCACTCGCAGAAAATGCCTCGAGTGGAGAAATAGGTTCATAGGTTATTTCGCGTCCAATACCAACACCAAACTTAGGTCGCTCCTGTCCAGGCAGAACGGTCGGCGACCAGTCAAACTTTAACTCGAGTGGCTTTTTATTGCGCTCTATTACAAATACCCTTGTGCCGTTGGTCAAGAGGTGCTCTCGCACCGCTTGGATATCGATTACAGGTTTGCCATTTATCGAAAGCAAAAGATCGCCCGAGCGAAAACCAACTTGCTCGGCTCGAGAATTGTTTAAGACGTTCAGTTGGATACGCTTTCCTTCGATTGCTCTCCCCTGCCCCATAAATGCTACAGCCACAACGAGCACAGCTAGAACAATATTCGAAAACGGACCCGCGAAAAGCACCGCAAATTTGCCCCAATATGGCAACTTGGCAAACCCATGCTGGGGAGGAACAGGTTTGCCGGATTCGTCGTATTCGGTTGGGGCAAGCCCGTCTATGTCCACATAGCCACCAATTGGCAAGAGCGAAATGCGCCATTCGGTATTGCGCCATTCGCGCCGCCACAAAATTGGTCCCATACCAATCGAAAAGGCTTTGACCGCCACACCTTGGGCTTTGGCAGCCCAATAATGCGCCAGTTCGTGCACAAAGACCGCAACATTAATGATAATTAACCAGACAAGAATACCCACAGCGGTATTTTAACAAGTTCAGTGAAGAAAAAATGTATTGAATCACGCAGCAAAAAGTATGTTAGCGCACCGTAAAACCTGAACGCCGCGCCAACTCGAGCGTTTGCGTTTGCCAGAGTGTCGGAATCTGCCCAAAAGAAATCCTATTTTCGAGCGCAGCCATAAAAAGTTTCCGATACACCGCATCAACCGCTGGCAACCAAGGCGCAAAGTCAAAACGCTCGGGAATTTGGCTCGAGGCAGCAGCGTAGATTTCGACTGGATTTTCGGCAAAGACGATAGTGCTTTGCGTAGCAAGTTCTGGTAAGTTGAAACCAGAATTCATAGCTGGAAGACGTGCTTCCGATGTCCACATTTCTGTGATGGCTTCGGCAGAAGTGCTGCTGTAGAGTGCAAATGCCGTGGCTGCGTTGGGGTACTTGGAAAACTTGCTGACTACAAAACTCGAGCCACCCCAATTTGCACTGCTCGCCCGCCCCGCACTGGGCAGTGGCACCATCTGAAATTCTGCACCCTTGGCAATGGCAGGTTCTAAGTTTTGCACCATTGCAGCCAGTGCCCAAGTTGGCACAATAGCGCTTGCAAGCCGCCCAGAGCGCAACGCATTCCAGTATTCCAAACTATATTCTGGCAGAGCACTGACCTGTTTTTGACGGATTAATCCACCCCAAAAAGACATCGCTGCTCGAGAGATTGGGGTATCGAGCGTTTGTATGTAGCCATTTTGCTCCTGTGTCCAAAAACGCCCACCTTGTGCCCATACCAAGGCAGCAAAAAACAGACTCGAGGGATCAAAATTGAGCAATTTAACCTGACCTTTACTTTGGCTATATAGACTGGCGGCGGTCTTTTGCAGCTCCGACCAAGTGCGTGGTGCAGTCAGCTTATAGCGCTCGAAAATATTGCGTTGATAGATGTAGGTCAGCGCACCGATATCTTGTGGAATAGCAGTCATTACCCCAAAACTCGAGCACTGCGCGACCGCCCACGGGGCAAAGTACTCACGCAACGAGTCCGGCATTGTCAGTAGCCCTCGAGTACGATTTAGCCAGGGCAAAAAAGCATATTCAACTCGAGCCACATCTGGCACTGCCTCTCCACGATTCAAAGCCTGCTCGAGGGCTTTATAGAGTTCTGCACCATTTGCAAAAGTGCGTGCTTGAACAGGCAAATTAAAACGCTTTTCAAATTGCTGACGCAGATTTTCGATGCCAGGCGCAATGCTCCAAACCACAAGCTGCGCCCCCTGTTCAGGCAATGGTATTGACGGCTCTTGGTGCTGACTTTGTGCCAATGCCAAACTGCACAAGGCACATAACAACAAACTTTTGATCCATGTCATCACGCGCACTTTATCGCAAAAGCGGTATCATTTGCACTATGTCTATCAATAGCATACACGCTGCCAAAGATGCCCTAGCAACAAATCAGACAACTGCACTTGCGCTCACAGAGGCGGCGCTCGAGCGAGCACAACAAGCAAGCGAATACAATGTTTTTGCTCACTTAGCTCAAAATCAAGCGCTGGAAGCCGCAAAAAATGCCGACGCAACGCCTCCAAAAGGTGCACTGCATGGCATTCCCATCACCATTAAAGACCTTTACAACGCAGCTGGAATGCCCACCAAGGCTGGAACTAACGCCACTTTGCCGCTCGAGTTCCAAAATCCGCAATACAGCGCCGAAGCCGTGGCACGACTCGAGGCAGCAGGCGCAATCCTTCTTGGCAAAGTCAATATGCACGAAATTGCACTGGGAATTACGGGCGAGAACAGTACCACTGGAGATGTCAAAAATCCACTCGACCCTGCACGTCAGGCTGGAGGTTCAAGCAGTGGTGGCGCAGCAGCCGTGGCACTTGGTGTAGGCTTGGGCAGCCTTGGCTCGGATACTGGCGGCTCGGTGCGCATTCCTGCCAGCTTTTGCGGAGTTGTTGGCTTTAAGCCGACACTGGGATTGATTCCGCTTGCGGGTGCGCTTCACCTTTCAATGACCTGCGACCACGCTGGAACACTGACACGCACAGTACAAGATGCTCATATCATGCTCGAGGTTTTAGCGCACCGCAATTTTCCACTGCGCCGACTCGAACATCTGCGCGGGGTGCGCTTTGGGGTGCCGCATCGGTGGCTCGAGGGGCGTTTGTCGGGTAGCGTGCGCTCGAGTTATGAAGCACTTTTGCTGCGCTTACGCGATGCGGGCGCAGAAGTGACAGATGTTGAACCTGCACATTTTGAGCTTGCCAACACTTGCTACACACCCTTGGTGCGCTCTGAGGCGGCATTTGTGCATCGGGAAGCGCTTGCCAACAATCCTGAAGGGTTCTCGAGTATCGTAAGACCAGCCCTCGAAGATGGGGCACAGATTTCTGCTACACGCTACTTACAGGCTCGAGCCGAACGGCGTATGGTTCAAACTGGACTCGAGCAGACTTTTAGAACAGTCGATGCCCTGGTTTTGCCCGCTGCACCCATGGCAGCACCTCTGCGCGGCACGCAAGAAGTGCGACTCGAGTCTGGAATGCGTCCGCACCGCAATGCGTTTATCGAATTGACCGCACCGTTTAGTTTGGTGGGTATGCCAGCGCTTTCTTTGCCATTTGCTCAAGAGTCTGGATTGCCTGTTGGTTTACAGATTGTTTGTGCCAAAGGCGAGGATTCACTGGCACTCGAGTTGGGCTGGTGGCTCGAAAAAGCGTTAGAATAGCCGTATGTCTACTGTTCCAGAAAAGCTCAAGGTCAAATTGGGGAAAAAAGTACGCGACGCACTCAGCGAAAGGCTGTTGTATCGTTACGATGCCATTGCCCAAGGTCCTGCACCCATAGCGGTAGTGCTCGCCGAAAGTGCTGAAGATGTCAGTACCACATTAGAGATTTGCAATGCTGCCAAAATGCCTGTCGTGCCGCGTGGAGCCTCGAGCGGCTTGTCGGGTGGAGCTGTACCTGTAGGCGAATGCGTGATGATTGCCACCAACCGCATGAACCGCTTAAGGATTGACCCAGAAAAAAAAATAGCTCATGCCCAGCCAGGTGTGGTGACCGATGCAGTAAGTGCTGCCGCCAAACCGTATGGTTTGTACTACCCACCAGACCCAGCTTCGAGCCGTCAAAGCACGATTGGTGGCAACATCGCTGAAAATGCGGGGGGTCCACAGTGCCTAAAAAAAGGCGTGACGGGCGATTATATTCTAGAACTCGAGTATGTCACCGCCGATGGGCAAATCAGGCGCAGCAATCGTCAAGGCTTAGACCTCGCAGGTTTGATAATCGGCTCCGAAGGCACGCTGGCATTTGTTACTGATGCAATTTTGAAGCTCGAGCCGTTGCCCAAAATCACGCGTACCGCTTTTGCGGTTTTTGACGAACTCGGGCAGGCAGGGCAAGCCGTAGCACTGGTTACAGCACGTGGACTGACCCCTGCCAAACTCGAACTGATGGATCAAAACTCGATTAGAGCTGTCGAGCAGTTTATGCAGATGGGCTTACCCACCGATGCAGAAGCAATTTTGGTCTGTGATTGTGATGGCGACGACCCAAACACTGTGCGTCTCGAGATTGAGAACGCTGTAGAGGCATTTAAGGAAGCCAATGCCAGAGAAGTGCGACTTGCCACCACGCCCGAAGAAGCCGCACAACTGTGGAAAGCGCGGCGTAGCGTTTCGCCAGCACTTGGAAATTTGCGCCCACACCGTTTTAACGAAGATATTGTTGTACCACGCTCCAAGCTCGAGCCTGCAATGCGCGAGATGCAGCAAATTGCAAAACGCTACCCAGAGTTTCCATTTGCGATTTTTGGACATGCAGGCGATGGAAATTTGCATCCAAACATTTTGTTTGACCGCAGTAAAGACGACCTGAACGCAGTAGACCATTTTGCCCACGAGGTAGCTCGAGTAGCCATAAAACACGGTGGAGTTTTAAGTGGAGAGCACGGTATAGGACTGATGAAGCGCCCATTTATGCTCGAGGCGACTTCTCGCATCACGCTCGAAGCGTATTGGCGAATGAAACACGCTTTTGATCCAAATGGGATTATGAATCCGCAAAAAGTTTTGCCCGCGCTCGAGTAAAAATCAGCCCTTGCGAAAATCTTAAAATTTGCTACACTCGAGCGCTATGTCTGTGCCTTCCAGCAAAGAGCAGTTTCACCGCGCACGTTTAAGTGGTGGCGGCGCAGTGCTCGCGCCCATGGCAGGGTTTTCAGATGCGCCGTTTCGACTGCTCTGCCGCGAATTTGGTGCAGCATGGGCAGTGACAGAAATGGTTTCGAGCATGGGCGTGGTGATGAATGGCAAAAAATCCTTCGAGATTGGCGAGCCGTATCAAGGCGAACCCAATTTGGTGATTCAGCTTTTTGGCGCAGACCCGCAAATCATGGCAGAAGCAGGCGCAAAGCTCTATGAAGAATTTAAGCCGCAGGCACTCGACATCAACATGGGGTGCCCCGTACCAAAAATCGTCAAAAATGGCGGCGGGGCATGTTTATTACAAACACCAGACCTCGCACACGATTTAGTTCAGGCGCTCGACAGGGCTGTACCCATTCCTGTAAGCGCCAAGATTCGTTTGGGTTGGGATTCTTACACTGCACTCGAGGTCGCAAAGGCGCTCGAGGCAGGTGGAGCCGCAAGTATTGCCCTGCATGGGCGCACCCGCGCGCAGGCATATACAGGACAAGCCGATTGGGACAAAATCGAAGAGGTCTCGAGTAGTTTAGCTGTGCCGCTCATCGGTAGCGGCGATGTGGTGAGCAAAGAGCTATTTAACGCACGCAAACACAAAGCCAGTGGCGTGATGATTGGGCGCGGCGCGATTGGCAGACCGTGGATTTTTCAGGAGGTTTTGGGCGGTGCAAGTCTCGAGTTACCCGAAATTGTGCGCTTGGCGTATCGGCATTGCTTGTTAAATGTTTTGTGGTATGGAGAGCACACAGGGATACGCCAGATGCGCGGCGTGTTGCCACACTACTTCAAGGGTTTTGCAGGTGCAAATAGGGTACGGGCACAAATGACTCGAGTCTCGAGTTTGTCCGATGTAGAACGCTTGTTTGCGGAAATTTTTCCAGATGTTTCGCTCGAGGGTGTGGATGTTGGAGCAGCATTTGAAGGGCATCAGGCAGCTAGCCTGGATGGTCATGCGATGCGAACATGAGGCTTTGGTCCGGGTGTTCAAGCAAGCGCACCACCAGCACTAACTTCAGGCGAAGCTACAACAAAACCCGTGCATTGACCACTCAATGCTTGCGATTAACTTCATCCCTGTCGTTTGACCAAAAACGGTCGAATGATAGGGATACGCTTCAACTCGGTATTTTGAACACGCACATAGCCCTTTGAGTTACAGAATCACATTTGCTATGCTTGCACGGTTTGTATTCGGAGGAACCATGGCTTTAGGAATCGGAATTGTGGGGCTGCCCAATGTCGGCAAATCTACGCTTTTTAATGCAATCACCAAAGCAGGTGCTTTGAGCGCCAATTATCCATTTGCAACCATAGACAAAAATATCGGCATGGTCAACTTAAAAGACCCACGTCTCGAGGCGCTGAGCAAACTGTATACCAAAGGCGAACGCGTGCCATCTGTCATAGAGACTCACGTCGAATTTGTGGACATCGCGGGGCTGGTCAAAGGCGCAAGTTCAGGCGAAGGGTTGGGCAACCAATTCCTCGCACACATCCGCGAGGTCAGCGCTATCGCACACGTTGTACGCTGCTTCGAGAATCCAGACATCATTCATGTTGCAGGGCGAGTTAATCCGCTCGAAGACATTGAAATCATCAATACCGAATTAGCACTTGCAGACCTGCAAACCTTAGAAAAACGCCTTGAGCGCTTGCGCAAAACCGCCAAATCGAACAAAGAAGATGCCGAACTATTGGGGGTTGTAGAACAACTTCTTCAACCACTCTCCAACGGCATTCCTGCTCGTTTAAGTGGCATCAAGGCACCAAAAGAATTGGCGCTAATTACCTCTAAGCCGATGATTTATGTCACCAATGTGGATGAAGCGACCTTATCCGAAGACAATGACCACGTGCGAACGGTACGCGCCCACGCTGCAAAGGAAGGCGCAGAAGTGGTCAAAATCTCGGCGCAAATCGAAGGTGAAATCGCCGAGCTTGGCGAAGCCGAAGCCAAAGAATTTCTCGAGACGTTGGGGCTAAAAGAATCTGGACTCGAGCGATTGGTCAAGGTTGGGTTCAGCGCGCTTGGGTTGCAAACTTTTTTGACCGCAGGCGAAAAAGAATGCCGCGCATGGACAATTCAAAAGGGCACTAAAGCTCCGCAAGCAGCAGGCGAAATACACTCCGACATCGAACGCGGCTTTATTCGTGCCGAAGTGATTGAATGGGATAAGCTCATCGAGGCGGGTGGCTTGGTTGCCGCTAAGAGCAAGGGCTGGGTGCGCTCTGAAGGCAAAGAGTACGAAATGCGCGATGGCGATGTTGTGAATTTCCTTTTCAATGTCTAGCAAATCACATGAAAAAAGTCCTGATTACTGGTTCAACTGGCTTTATCGGCTCGCACCTCGTAGACCGCCTGCTCGAGCAAGGGCAGGAAGTTCGGGTTCTGACACGCACAAACAGTAAAAAAACAGGACGAACTCAACGTGATGGGTTGGAGCATTTTGTTGCTGAGTTGACCACAAAAGGCATGACCGAAGCTGCCAAAGATTGCGCTGTGGTTTATCACTTAGGAGGCATCACTCGAGCCAGCAGCGCCGAAGAGTTTCTGTGGGCAAATGCCGAAGGCACACGCGCAGCAGCAGTCGGGGCTGTTCGCAATGGAGCGCGGCTGGTCTATGTCTCGAGCTTGGCAGCTGCGGGAGTGGGAACAGTTCAAAATCCACGCAAAATTTCAGATACACCTCAGCCAATTACGCCTTATGGTCGCTCTAAACTCGAAGGTGAAATTCGGGTACTCGAGACCGAAAATCTCGAGTGGTGCATCGTGCGACCACCCGGTGTATATGGCGAACGCGACAAGGATTTTTTGTTTGCTTTTCAGGCGGCTAAAAATGGTTTTTTTCCTGTACTCGGCAACCCAGAACGGGCATACACACTGGTTTACGTACACGACCTTGTAAGTGCAATTTTGGCTTGTGGCACACATCCTGGTGCGATAGGCAAAACGTATTTTGTGGGGCATCCCATACCTGTTTCGTATCTGATGATTCTCGAGACGCTTGCCAAACTCTTTCAAAAGCCGTTTAAACCAATCAACTTACCCAATGGGTTGCTCGAGGTTGCAGCAGCTTTAGGTGAGTTAGGACGGTTTTTTGGGCAGGTTGGACTCATCAACCGCTCTCGTGAAAAAGACCTCAAAGCGGCTGGTTGGGTTTGTGATGTCACCGCGATAGAACAGGATTTAGGCATAAAATGCGAAACCCCGCTCGAGACGGGATTTGCCAAGACACTGGAGTGGTACAAGCAAAATAAACGGCTCTAGCGACCTTCTAAACCACTATTCTTTGCTTCCTGCACGGCATCACTCGAGTCGTAAGCCCGGATGATTCTACCGACCAAGGGATGGCGCACAACATCAGATTCGTTAAAGTAGACAAATTCAATTCCATCTATGTTTTTAAGGATGCGCCGAGCTTCGGCTAGACCACTTTTTTGGTGGCGCGGCAGGTCTACTTGGGTGATATCGCCTGTGACCACAACCTTGCTCGAGAAGCCCATGCGGGTTAAAAACATCTTCATCTGCTCTGGAGTGGTGTTCTGGGCTTCATCGAGTATAATAAAAGCATCATTAAGCGTTCTACCACGCATAAACCCGAGCGGTGCAACCTCGATACTACCGCTCGACAAGTAACTTTCAAAACGTTCCGCGTCAATCATGTCAAACAGGGCATCGTAAAGCGGACGCAAATAAGGATCTACTTTGGCTTGCAAGTCGCCGGGCAAAAAACCCAGTTTTTCGCCTGCTTCGACAGCCGGGCGAGTCAGGATAATTCGCTTGACTTTCTTTGCCTTAAATGCCGCGACCGCCATCGCCACGGCAATATACGACTTCCCTGTTCCAGCAGGACCTATGCCAAAAGTAATGTCCGAAGCATTGATGGCATCCACATAACGCTGCTGACCCTTGGTCTTTGGACGCAAGCGCTTGGGTAACTCGAGACCTCCCAAATTCGCAGGCGCATTTTCGTCTGTGTGCAGTCGTTCACCTGTCTGTGCAAGCTCCAAACCGCGCTCGATGTCTTCCATACCCAAATCCCCACCCTGGCGATACAATGAAAGTAAGTCACGCAACAGTACCTCAGCCGTTTCTACGGCTGGCTTGCTACCCTCGAGCCGCACACTGTCGCCACGCGCCAAAATGCGCGCCTCGAGTCGTTCACGCAAGCGTTTTAGGTACTTGTCGTTCTCGCCAAAAAGCGCCATTGCTTCGGAAGGATTTTGTAAACGGATAGACACCGTCGTGTTATTTTCAGTAGTTCCGTCAAAATGCTGTTTCAATATGCGCTATTGTACCTCGAGAATTGGGAGTGGAGGTAGTATCTGTATCTGACTTTAGACTATGCACTGTGTAGCGCACCAACTGCACTCAGACCTCGCTGCAAATCCGCAATCAGGTCGTCTGGGTGTTCTATCCCGATAGATAAACGCACTAAACCATCGGTTACACCTTGACGCAAACGCAATTCTGGCTCGAGCAATTGGTGTGTGGTGCTAGCAGGGTGTGAGGCAAGCGATTCGACATCACCCAAACTAACGGCTTGCACAAATAGCTTGAGTGCATTCAAAAAAACTCGTGCAGCAGGCAAACCACCTTCTAACTCGAGCGCAATCATGCCACCAAAACGTTTCATTTGGCGCTTGGCAAGATGATGTTGTGGATGTGTCTCGAGTCCGGGATAATGCACCACTAAACCCTCTTGCCGACTAAGCCAACGCGCAACAACCTCGGCTCCATCGCAATGGGCTTCCATACGCAATGGCAAGGTTTTAATGCCGCGTAAGAACAAAAAAGCTTCTTGTGCAGCCAGCGAACCACCAAAGTGACGTAAACCCTCGAGTCGCACCGCATGGCAGAGTTCGGCACGACCACACAGCACACCTCCAATTGCATCACCATGACCGTTTAAGTATTTGGTCATACTGTGCAGCACAACATCAAAACCCAGCTCGAGCGGGCGAGTTA
>JBKBVO010000067.1:0-12058 GCA_046289535.1 Deinococcales bacterium
AAGCTATTCAAAAATGCCACAAATTGCAAAATCGAAACCGCAGCAATAGTCGGCATGGTCAGCGGCAACATGATGCGCCACCAAATCGCAAGCTCCGATGCCCCATCAATGCGGGCAGCCTCGAGCAATTCTGCAGGAATACCCAAATACGCCTGCCGCATCAAAAATACGTTTGCCACACTGCCAAAAGCAGGCAGAATAACCGCCGCGAATTGCCCGACTTCCGAAGTTAAAAGGTTCATTCTCGAGACAGTAATAAAATTGACAATCAATCCCGCTTCGTTGGGTAAAACCAAGGTCGCAATCAGTGCATAAAAAATAAAGTCGCGCCCTGGAAAGCGCATTTTCGCCAGTGGGTAGGCACCAAGTGCGGCGACGACAATGCTGCCCAAAACGCCAAAAAAGCAAATAATGGACGAATTGACAAATTGGCGCAAAATTGGCACAAGCTGAATGACCGTTACAAAATTCTTGGTGCCGGGTTCTGTAGGAACAAGGCTCGGGGGGAATTCAAAAATTCCGCCACTGGTCGAAAGCGCGGTGCGCAACGTCCATAAGAACGGATAAATACTGATGATTGCAATCACAATCAAAAGCAGATACACGAAAAAATTCTCCACCAACTTGCGCCGGCTACGCTTTTGGCGCAAGGCTCTTGCCAACTCGAGACTCGAGGTTTCATGAAGCATGTTGATCACCTTTGGTCAAACGAAAATTGATAAAAGCAAAAATCATGCTCACCACCGCAACAACCAATCCAGCCGCCGCCGCATAACCAAAGCGGTAGTCGCCAAAGGCTTTATTGAAAATAAAATACATCGCGGTAAAGGTGCTGCCAGCGGGTCCTCCACTGGTCATGGTGTAAATTTCTTCAAACACTTTAATAGCACTAATGGTGCTGAGTAAACTACACACCAAAATCGTGGGGCGCAGCCCGGGCAGGGTGATATTCCAAAAAACCTGCCAGCGGTTCGCTCCGTCTATGACAGCCGCTTCCTCGAGCGAGCGGTCTATGCCTTGCAAGCCCGCCAAATACAAAACCATGTAGTACCCCAAACCCTTCCAGAGTGTCACAAACATAATTGCCCACAGCGCCAAGGCAGGGTTGGTTAATAAGTTGCTGGGATTTTCTTTATCCATCAAGCCCAAGCTCGACAAAATGAAGTTGATTGGTCCATACTGGTTGTACATCCACTGCCACATTAAACCAACAACAGCAAAACTTGTGACCACAGGCACATAAAAAGCGGTGCGAAACAAACCGATTAAAGGAATAGTGCGGTTCACAAGCATTGCCAAGGCAATGCTCAAAAATTGGATAAACGGCACAACAACAATGTATTTTAGGCTATTGGTCAAACCGTACCAAAAATCTCGGTCTGGACCACGCCCTGCGAAACTACCAAAGCCAAAGAGTTCCTCGAAGTTTTTAAAGCCCACAAACTCGAGTTGTAAACCACGTAGGTCTTTGATTGTAGCAAACGCCAAAACCGTACCAAAAAGAATCGGCCAGAATGTAAACAGCACCTTTACTGCCAACATCGGAAGCATAAACACATAGGCAATTGCCGTATCGCGCAACAGACGATTACGCTCACCGCGTTTACGGTCAAAAGAAATTTCAGACATAAGTTCACTCTAACAAAGAGTTCGGCGGAAAGTATATTGCAATACTCCTCACGATTTTTAGGTACACTCAGGCGGTGAAGTTTAGGTATTTCGATTTGATTTTAGCTGCCTTTGCCGTGTGTTTAGTGATTTCTAATATCGCCAGCACCAAAACCGCCACACTTGATTTAGGTTTCTGGAAGCCAATTTTTGATGGCGGGACTTTTCTGTTTCCAATCACATACATTTTTGGCGATGTGCTCACCGAAGTATACGGCTATCAAAACGCCCGCCGAGTGATTTGGTTTGGGCTTGGCGCAAGTGTTTTCTCGAGTCTGGTATTTGCTTTAGTTGGCGTTTTACCAACACACGACTCGAGCTTCACAAAAGGAGCGTTTGAGCAAGTTTTAGGTTTTGTGCCACAGATTGCTTTGGCGAGCATAGTTGCATTTTTTGTTGGGGAATTCTTGAACAGCTATGTCCTAGCCAAGCTCAAAATTCGTACCAGCGGTCAATTTTTCGCAGCTCGAGCCATCAGCTCTACGCTTGTCGGGCAAGCTGCAGATACCGTTATTTTTACAGGAATCGCATTTGGCATCGGAGCAAATGCTTTGCCTCGAGAAGTCTTGGTGAGCATTATTCTGACCAATTATTTTTATAAGGTTGCGCTCGAGGTCATGCTTACGCCACTGACCACTTTGGTGGTTCAGGTGCTCAAAAAACACGAAGGGGTCAATGTATTTGACCACCAAACCAATTTTAACCCGTTTGCGATTGGTCAGAAAACACAAGCGACCTAAAGACTAGCTTTTGGGGGTGCTTTTTTGTAAACGGTGTGGCAGCATTCGCCACTGAAAGTACAAAAAGCAGCCTACGCAAATGCCCGTTGTCAAGTTGAGCGTTGCCAGTGCCACGACCACAAATACCAATGCCCAGCCCACCACACTTGCCCCAAGCAAAAACCCAAGGCTCGAGAAAAGCAAAAACACCCCGCCGAGTCCCTGGGCAAAGTTGTGCGGACGTGGGTCGTCATCAATTGGCTTTTTGGCAATACCAAAGACAGGGCGCAAAATTTGCGCGTACAAATTCTTAAACAGTGCAAAACGCTGTTCAATCGTACCGAGCAGCATCACCAAAGCAACAGCAGCAACAAGACAATACTAAGTTGGTTAAAACGCAAAATATTTGAATCAAAATTCATTTGCAAAGCTTAAAGGTTTACAAAATTTATCAGGTATTTTAAGCAACACAACATTCCAGCAAATCTTGGGGTAGTGGCATGCAAAACCACCAAATGCTGTGTTATACGCTTGCCAGTTTTGTATTTTCTTGGAATAATATAGCGCGTGCGAATGGTCTTTTTGCTGGTTTTTGTTGTCATTTTTGTGGGGTTGGGGTTGGCGCAACTCAACGGTGTCGGGGCACCTCGCATTGCCTCGCATGCCGAGTCTGGATTCACTCGAGTCGTCTTGGACGCGCCAAATAAGCCCAAGTTTAGTGTCAGCGCCAACGGCAAAACTTTGGTCATGACCATCAGCCCTGCCAAAGTGGTCGAGAGTCGGGGGAATTCAAATTCTCAGGATGTGGTTACTTGGCAACTCGAGAATAAAAATGGCAGTGCTATTCTCACCCTGAAAACAACCTTTAATTTATCGACCAAAAGCGGTTGGAAAGCCTTTGCACTTGACCCAAGTGGAGACCAGCCCTACCGTATTGTGCTGGATATTGGCGAAAAATTAAGCACGATTGCATCTGTGCCCACTACAACCGCATCAAAACCTGTGAGCAAAGCACCTGCTAAACCTAAGCTCACTGTAGTTTTAGATGCAGGACACGGCGGAATTGATTCGGGGATGGTAGGGTATGTAGTGGAAAAAACGGTGACCTTAAATATTGCACTCAAGGTTCGTGCAATTTTGGAGCAAAACGGAGTGCGGGTCGTGATGACCCGCACCGGAGATTTCGCTTGGCAAGGCAATGGCAATTGCGACAAACGCTGCGACCTCGAGCAGCGCGCCAACATGGGGAGCGCAGACCGCAATGCCTTTGTCAGCATTCATGTCAATAGCGCTGCTTCTGCCCGCGCACAAGGCATCGAAACATACCTGTTTGGACAATCGCTTGATGCCGAAACCCTTGCTCAAGCCGAACGCGAAAATGGCGGAGGGAGCACGGGTAAAGCATTAACCCGCGCCGCTCGCAGTTTCGCTCAGGATTTGCTCAATGATCAACTCGCACAACTGAACATTAAATTCTCGAGAAAACTAGCAACTGCAGTACAACAAAACCTGATTGCACAAACAGGAGCGGTCAATCTTGGTGTAAAGCAAGCCGAGTTTTGGGTGATTCGCAAACCGAGGATTCCTTCAATTTTGATCGAGACCGGCTTTGGAAATCACCCAACCGAGGGTAAGAATCTGGCTAGCGAATGGTACCGCCAAAAACTTGCGCTCGGCATTGCCAAAGGGATTTTGGCGTTTTTTTAAGTATGAATGCCTCTGATGCCTTTCAGTACGCTTTGCGTGCATTATCGGCGCGAGCCTTGACCGAACGCGAACTCGAGAAAAAACTCAAGCAACGCAAAGTAACGACCAGCGCCATTACAGAGATTCTCGAGCGGTTGCGCGATTATGGTTTTTTAAACGATGCTGCTATTGCCCAAAGAGCCGCCGAAAACACAAGTCTGGGCAGTTATGGGGTACGCCAAAAATTGGCGGCTCGAGGTATCTCCAAGCATTTGGTTGAGGATGCGCTGCACAGCCGAGACGAGAGTGTCGATTTTACAGCCGCATTCAACTTGCTCGAGCGCTACCAAAGTCGATTTGTGGGTGAGCGTGGTCAGCACAAAGCCTATCTATTTTTGGTACGGCGTGGGTTTTCGAGTCAAACCATCAGATTGGCGCTCGAGCAGCATGGCATTGATGCACCCACAAAAGATTGTTAAGGCAGCATCCAGATTCGCGCCATACCATCGCGGCTGGCGCTGGCAAGCTTTTGGCTATCTGGTGAAAATGTCAGTGCTTTGATGTAACTGGTGTGCGCCTGTAAGGTTTGTTGCTTCTCAAATGTCTTGGCATCGAATAGTTCAATGCTGCCATCGGCATTGCCAATTGCCAAACGCAAGCGATCTGGGCTAAAAGCAACCGCCCAAGAAATACGCTCCGAGACTGTCTGGATTAAGCGCCCATTAATTCGGTTCCAGATTTTAACTCCATTTTGGGCAGCAGTGGCAAAACGAGTACCATCAGGCGACAACGCCAAATAATAAATCCACTGTTCTAGCTCGAGTTTACGCGTATTGTTGCCAGAAACCGCATTCCAAAACTGTACCGTGCCATCACGGCTCGAGCTGACCACTTGGTTGTCTATAAACAGCACCCCTGTAATCCAATTGGTATGCCCAGTCAGGGTTCGCAGCAACTTACCTGTATTGGTATCCCAAATTTTTACAGTGGCATCGTCTGCACCTGTGGCTAGCCTTTTTCCATCCTCGGAAAATGTAATCGCACGAACCCAAGCTCGGTGCGCTTGAATAACACGCAATAAGGTTTTTTTATTGGTATCCCAAATAGCAACGCGCCCTTCTGAATCGGCAGTTGCAACCACACCATCTCCGTTCACCGCAACACTTAAAACCCAGCCCTCATGCCCTGTGAGTTTGAGCAGAACCTCGCCAGAGTCTGCATCCCACACTCGAGCTGTGCTATCGTCGCTACCGGTCACTAGGGTTTTTCCATCGGGTGAAAATGCAACCGCATTGACTCCTTTTTGATGATGGTCAAGCAACAAAAAAACCGGCTTAGCAAAAGCAATAGCAGACAAGGCGATGATTACCAAGAATTTCTTCATCACGAGCAATGGTAACCTAAAACAGGCTGGCATGGTGCTTCATTCTCACACATCGGTTGCATCATTGCCAATTCAATTTTCAACAGAATACAGTATATTTGATATATTATTTACGAAAGGTAAACAAACATGTATCAACTCAAAACCCTAGTGCCAATCCTGCCGTCTCCAGACATCGCCCAAAGTTTGCGTTTTTACTCGAGCCTAGGCTTTTCACAAGCATGGCTTTGGAGCGACCAGGGCACGCGAATACACGATATTAACGCCACAGAAACGATTATCTATGGAGGCTTGGATTTACCCAGCGAACTACACTTTAACCAATTGAGTGATACCCATATCCTTGAGAATACAACTTTGCGAATTAGCGTAGATGGAGACATCAAAGCCTTTTATCAACACTGTCTTGAACTTGGCTGCGTACACCCAAACGGCAAGCTCGAAGTCAAACCTTGGGGGCGACTCGAGTTTGCCGTGCTTGATCCATTTGGAATTTGTGTTTATTTCTGGCAAGACCTCACTTGAGATTCTCTGGATTTAAGCCGTGTAAATCGGCAGGCAAAAACAGACCATCTTTGCGAATCAATTCGCCATCAAACCACATTTCGCCTCCACCGTATTCTGGTGTTTGGATATAGACCATGTCCCAGTGTACACTGCTGCGGTTGCCGTTATCTGCGTCTTCGTAGGCTTGCCCGGGGGTAAAATGAAAGCTTCCCGCAATCTTTTCATCAAACAAAATATCAAGCATTGGTTTGGTGATATATGGGTTAAAACCAATCGCGAATTCTCCGATATAACGCGCACCCTCATCGGAATCAAGAATCTGGTTTAGCCGTGCGGTGTTATTGCAGGTGGCTTCGACAATCTTGCCATCCCGAAACTCGAGTCGAATGTTTTCAAAACGCACACCGTGGTAGAGCGTTGGGGTGTTGTAGTGAATAACGCCATTGACCGAATGCTTGACCGGACAAGAGTAGATTTCGCCATCTGGGATGTTTTTTTCACCACTACAAGTCACAGCTCCGATATCTTTAATCGAAAACTCGAGCTCTGTACCAACACCTGTAATCCGAATTTTATCCGCCTCGAGCATACGCTTTTTGAGCGGCTGTTGGGCTTGGTGCATCTTGGCGTAGTCTAAGCCGCAAACATCAAAATAAAACTGTTCGAAGGCTGCGCTGCTCATGCCAGCACTTTGGGCAAAAGCTGGCGTAGGGTAGCGCAAAACCACCCATTTGGTCTTTGCCACGCGGTAGCGGTGAACCTTACCCCAAATATGGTTTTGATAAAGCGCCATGCGTTCGGATGGCACATCGGAGAACTCGAGCGCATTGCTGCTGCCGCGAATACCGATATAGGCATCCATTTGCTCCATCCGCATTTGTTCCCAACTTGCCCAACGCGACATCATATCCTCGGAGGCATTTTGGTAGAGTTTTCTCAGTACACGGTTGCTTTTGGTGTCCACAAAGGGAATCGCACCTGCTGCTGCAACCCGATCCACTAAAACCTCGAGAACATCAGTCGGGGTGTCAAAGGCTTCGATTAAGACCCGTTCGCCTGGCTTGAGTTGGGTTGAATGCGCGACGAGGGTTTCAGCTAACTTTTGGTGTCTGGTGTCCATGATGGTTTTATTGTGCAGGCTTCTAAGGTTTCAGAGCAAGGGGCAAGCGAAGCCAGTCAAGCACCGATACTTCAAGTACACTGAGCCGGTGAAACTCGAGCAGGCTTTTTGTGAAAAGGTTATGGCGATTGTTAACAAAATTCCGCAAGGTCGCGTGTCTACTTATGGCGCAGTCGCACTGATGGCGGGCTATCCGGGTCGTGCCCGCCAAGTTGGGCACTTGCTGCGCGGTATCTCCGAGCAAAAAGCGCAGACCCTACCCTGGCACAGGGTAGTCAATGCAAGCGGGCGGCTTTCGACTTACAAAGTTGGTACAGGCGATTTACAGCGCGTGCTACTCGAGGCAGAAAACATAGTGTTTAACTCTTCTGGTAGGCTCGAGCTCAAAAAGCTAAAGTGGTGGGAAGAATAAAAACCAAGCCTAACACAAATAGCGCAATACAGCGCCCAACTCTGGAATCGCCCCACTCAAGAGTACAAGCTGCACTTTTCTTTATATACTCTTTTTTATGCCGCGTTATTTGCATCCCAATCAATTTTCTTATCCACAGCCACTCGAGTCGCTCTTTGGAAATACAAACCCCTTGCATCTCGAGGTTGGCTTTGGCGACGGGCGCTTTTGGGCGGAACAGCACAAGCAAGACGGCAACGTGAATTACTTAGGTGTAGAGGTGAGCGGTGTGAGCTTGCAAAAAGCCTTTGCTCGCTACAAGGCGCTACACCTCGAGAATATCGTTTTAACGCGCATCAGTGCCGAATTTTTAATCCGCAATGCCTTGCCCGAACAGAGTATAAGTAGGCTGTATTTGAATTTTCCAGACCCGTGGTTCAAAGAAAAACACTCTGCTAACCGTTTTGTCCGCACTGAAACCTTTGAACTGCTCTCGAGCCGCTTATGCAAAGCAGGGGAATTATGGCTCACCACCGACCACCCGCCCTATATGGAGTATGCACTCGAGCAAGCCGAGGCAAGCGGCTTATACAAGGTCTTGCAAACCGACCCACCCGCCGCCGCACTGCAAACCAAGTATGCAATGCGTTGGCAATCTCAGGGACTCGGCATTCATCACGCTCGCTTTCAAGTCAAACAGGTGAGCGAAAAGAATTTTACACGCATAGAAATTGACCAAGGAGAAACCATGCCACATAGCCAACTAAGCGGAGATATCCCGCAGACCCCGCTCAAAAAAGTTATCGCTCAATTTCCTGACTGCACCATCATTTTGCTCGAAAACTACACGCGCGAAGGACAACAAATCATTTTAGCGCGAGTCGAAGAGCCCGATTATGCCCAAGAAATTTTGATTGCAGTTGGCAAAAACCCAAAAGGTCGCGTGACGGCAAAACTCGAGTCCTTTGGACAGCCACTAATTACCTCTGGGGTCAAGAAAGCCGTTGGTGTAGCTACAGCTTGGCTCGAAGCGCAAGGCATGACCGTGGTCAGGCGAGCTTACTGATTAGACTTCAAGCCGAAACACCACCATGACCGTGCTCCCATCGGGGTGTGCATCCATCAGCGCAGGCATTTTTTTGCCACTTTTAAAGGGTACATAGGTTCTTTGCTCGAGTGGTAGCCCTGTTGTCAGTGCAACATGAAGCGGGTGGTCGGTTGGAATCTGCGAACCATGGGCAAGCGAATACTTTGCTAGCTCTGTCTTGGCAGCAAAACTGACCTCGAGCACTCGAGCTTGGTTTCCCCCACCATGCAGGGTGTCACGCCTGGTTTGGGTTTTACCCTTGGCGCGGCACACTGCAACAATGGCTGCTTCTTGCATATGTTCGACCAGCGCCACACAAGCAGCAGGCTTTGAGACACCAAAGTTCTTGACTATTTTTGCCAATCCCCTCGCACTTGCGCCATAGCGCAAAAGCAGTGGCTCGAGTTCAGCTCGAGGCACAAGTATCTCGCTTGCGCCGATATTGCATAGCACTTCGATGTTTTCTTCTAAATGATCACCTTCATAGGCATCGTGTAAATCAGATAAAAAGTCTTCATCTGTCAGAATCAAAAAGTGCGTGACCTCGTGTGCCATGGTAAAGCGCTGGCGCTCTGGGCTAGCGCGTCTACTCAAAAACACAACGTTGCGTTCAGGGTCATAGGCTCCGTCTTTATCGCCTAAATCTCCATATTCAAGGCGTACACCGATTGCTCTTGCCAAGTCTAAAGGCTCTCTTGCCCGATACAGAGCATTAAATTCCGCCGCCAAACGACGCACATGTTCTTTGTGTTCGGACTGCAACATCACCAGAGTCTACCGCAATGCAGCATAGAAGCGTTTCCAACACAGTCTAAACACCCTCTTAAAGTGCAATCCACAGTGCTGTGCTATATTCCATAACATGCCAGACTAGCAGTGTGGCTCAGCGTAGTGCAAAAGATGCAATCGTGGTTGGGGCTGGACTTGGCGGTCTGGCTGCAGCGCGCACGCTGCAAAATGCCGGATTTTCGGTACTGGTTGTAGAAAAATCACGTGGAGTTTCAGGTCGAGCCGCAACTAGGCGACTCGAAAATGGTGCTGTTGTAGATCATGGCGCACCTTTTTTTACCGTTCGCAATGAAAGTTTTCGGCAGTTTATTCAACCGCTTGAGCGCGAAGGGATTGTTCAGGTTTGGCAGTATGGTTCACATCACTGGAAAAATGCCTCAATCGAGCGCAGTTCGGATGGGTATCCGCGCTATGTAGCACCTGATGGAATCAATACTTTGGGCAAAGCCCTGCGCGATAGCGCACCAACCCTCAACATTAAGCAAGAAGCACTGGTGAGTGCAATCTGGAGTAATCACCTTGGCTACCGCGTCGTGCTCGAGAACGGTGATATTCATACCGCTCGAGCCGTACTGGTGAATGCCCCAGCACCGCAGGCATTGACACTGACGCACAATGTGCTGGAGAACCAAACCCATAATGTACTCGAGCAAGTCAAATTCGCTCCGTGTTGGGCACTTATTGTGGGTTTAGATACCGCGCCAAGTTTGCCTTGGCAATTTCTCAAAATGCAGCACCCAGTATTTTCGATGGCAAGCCTAGAGCACAGCAAGCATCGTTCTATGCCCGCATTGGTGCTCCATGCCAATGCCGAGTGGAGTAGCGCACACCTCGAGCAAAATAGCAAGCAAGTTTCTGAGCTGATGCTTCAGGCAGCTCAGGAATTGTTTGGAGCGTGGTTACACCAGCCACACCAAATCATCTGCCACCGTTGGCGCTATGCCCAAGCGATAAACCCATATCCAGAAGCCTATTTGGCGCAAGATGGCTTGGTATTTTGTGGAGATTGGTGTGCCCCGAACGGCAATGCCCGCATTGAGACCGCCTTTGAAAGCGGACTAGCAGCAGCAAAATACCTTAGCGGCTATCTCGAGCAGCCACTTTCGATGATTTTGTCCGATGAAGCCTTGGTTAACTTTAACTAAGGATAGAGCCGATATAAGCTAGAATGGCTTCATGTCCGATGCTACTTCGCGCAAAGAACAAATTTACCGCGCTTCCGCTAAACTTTTCGCCGAACGCGGCTATCATGCGACCAGTATGCGTGACCTTGCACAAGCGCTCGGTGTGCAAGGTGGCAGTTTATACGCACATATCTCGAGCAAAGAAGAATTGCTTTGGGAAATTGTCAATCGCGCCGCCGACGAATTCGATGCTGCGCTCGAGCCAATTCGCGACAGTCGTATCGGCAGCGCTGAAAAGCTGCGCGCTGCACTGGAAGCTCATTTTCATGTCATCACAAAAAATCGTGAAATCGTTACGGTGTTTTTTCACGAGTGGAAGCACCTTCCGATTAGTAAAATGGAAGAAATCACCGAGCGCCGTGCCAGCGTCGAGCGGATTTATCGTCATATTCTCGAGGAAGGTGTGCGAAACGGACAGTTTAAAAAAGACCTTGATTTTAGACTTGCCAGTTTGCTTTCGCTCTCGAGCGCCAACTGGACGTATCACTGGCTGAACCCCAATGGGCGCATGAGTGCCGCCGAAGTTGCAGACGCATTCTGTGCAATGTTGCTTGATGGGTTCCGCAAAACAGCACGACAAAATGGCTCAGAAGTCGAGTTCTGATTTCGGGTAGACTGGCACCATGCCCAACGTCCGCGAAATTTTTCAGACCCTCGAGTATGGAAACGCCCCAGAATCCAGCGCCGAAGCCATGGCTTGGCTCGAGTCACACCGAAATAACTTTGACCTTTTTATCGGCAATACTTGGGTAAAAAGTAAAAAATCTCTAAGCACCGTAAATCCCGCCAACAAAACAGTGCTTGCCAAATTCGCTCTTGGCTCGAGCGAAGATGTAGACCAAGCTGTTCAAGCTGCCAAAAAAGCCTTGCCTAAATGGAAGGCGCTCTCTGGTCATCAACGTGCAAAATACATCTATGCGCTCGCTCGTTTGGTACAAAAGCACAGTCGTATGCTGGCGGTTTTAGAAACCTTAGACAACGGCAAACCCGTGCGTGAGACCCGAGACATTGATATTCCATTGGTTGCACGGCACTTTTACCATCATGCAGGATGGGCGCAACTTCTCGAGACCGAGTTCCCTGAACACCAAGCGGTGGGCGTGGTTGGACAAATTATCCCTTGGAACTTTCCGCTTTTGATGCTCGCTTGGAAAGTTGCGCCCGCACTGGCAGCAGGTTGTACAGTAGTCTTAAAGCCCGCCGAATTTACACCGCTCACGGCTTTATTTTTTGCAGAAATTGCCCTCGAAGCGGGTTTACCTGCTGGAGTGCTGAATATCGTCACAGGAGACGGCAGCACTGGACAAGCCCTCGTTGCCCACCCCGATATAGACAAAATCGCCTTTACAGGCAGCACCGAAGTCGGCAAACTGATTCGCCAGGCGACAGCCGGAACAGGCAAAAAACTTTCGCTCGAGCTAGGTGGAAAATCACCATTTATGGTTTTTGACGATGCCGATTTAGACAGCGTGGTCGAAGGTGTGGTGGATGCGATTTGGTTTAACCAAGGCGAAGTTTGCTGT
>JBKBVO010000068.1:0-11919 GCA_046289535.1 Deinococcales bacterium
ATAAACGGTGTTCCGCCTGTAGTGCGCTAACCACTTGAGTGGTGCTGGATTTGGCATTTTTAATGTACTGCGCCTCGTCCAAAATAATGTGCGAAAACCCAAAATGGCGCAACTGCACATAATCGCGCAAGACGATTGGGTAAGTGGTTAACACCAAATCGGCATCCTTAATTGCGCCATGATCGCGCAGATGCCCATGCAGCACCAATAAACGCAAGCTCGGCGCAAAACGCGCCGCCTCGAGCCGCCAATTGGTGACCAAGCTGGTGGGCATAATCACCATTGCAGGCTTTTTTAAGCGCCCAGCTTCTTGCTCGAGCAGCAAGTGTGCCAGGGTCTGAACGGTTTTGCCCAGACCCATGTCATCGGCAAGGACACCGACCAGATTGTACTGCCTTAAAAACTGCAACCATGCCACGCCCTCGAGTTGATAAGGGCGTAAAGTGGTCTGCAAGCCTTTGGGTGGCTTAACCGCACCAATGCCCGAAAAAGAGCGCAGTTTCTGCCCAAACTCGAGCAGTCGCTCGGCTCCATGCCAACGCAGTGACATCGCTTCCTGAAGCTCGAGCAAGCGAGCTGCATCCAACACACTCAAGCGCAAGGCTCCGCGCGGGCGTTCGCTGTACAACTCGAGCAACACGCCCAAAACCACACGCACTCGAGCCGCAGGGAGTGCCAACATCCGCCCATCGGGCAGGTTGGCATAGAACACATGGTTATCTGGGAGGTTGTTAAGTTCGGTGCCAAAATCTTTGACTCGCTCGATCATGCCACTTAAAATGGGCAATAAACTGATTCGCTTGCCCTCGACAAGCACCCCTAGCTCGAGTCCGAACCAGTTGTTTTGTGCTTGGTTGGATTCTTCGATTTGACCGTACCAGTCTTCGATTTCGGCAATACGAAAGCCCCAAGAAGCATCCTCGAGAATTTGCCACCCTGCTGCACGCAAAGCGGGTGCAAAGCGGTTCAAAAACGCCACCCACGGCTCGAAGCCTGGGCTAGAAAATGTCCACGCATTTTTGATTTGGCTGCTTTTGTCTAGGCCAAGTGCTTGTAAGCGCAACACCGCACCGCGCTCGGCTTCGAAATCACGTCTGGTGTTTTCTAGGGTCTCGCCAACACAGCGTGTCAGTTGACGGCGGTCGCCTTCGGCGATTACCTCGTGACCGTAAACGTACTCGAGAATAGCATAATTGATGTCCGGCAGCCAGTTTTGTGTGGACTTTTGCGATTTGAGCGTCAGGCGCACCACACAGGGCAGTGTAACCTCGAGTATAGTCGGGATTTTGGGCAGTGGCAGCATTGGGAAGGTGCTTTGTAATTCTTCGGATATCAGCTCGAGTTGTGCTGGGGCTACAGGGGCAATGCTGGCAAAATAACTGGCAGCAGCGGGTTCTAGTGCTGTCTCGAGTTTGCCAATTTTTTTGTTTTGACGGTCTATGTACCATAACCCCGAAAGACGCAGCACCGCCTCGCTGTGCGGCTCGGTCAAAAACATTGGAATCTGTGTGCCGTCGGGCTGCTGCTGCCAAAAAGGACTGCCTGTGCGGGGCGCGCCTTTGCTCAGGCGCACATTTTGCTTAGGGTCTTGCCAGTAGCAGCGTTCTGTGGCAAGTAAGCGCTCGAGCAAGTACAAGCCCATATCGTCATCTTCGAGTGTCCAGAGCGCCTGCTGCGAAGTGGGTTGGCGGCGTTGGGCGCTACGCAGGGCTTGCAACAAGGCACGGTCTGGTTTAGCAAAACCAGACAATTGCTCGAGATTCAAAGGCAGCGTATACACTTCGATATTGACCCAGCCGCGCGCGGTTTTTGTAGCGCTCCAAAAGCGGTATTTGATCTGGTTGCCCATTTGCTCGAGCGAAAAAAGCAAAGTCTTGGTGGGTGTGTTTTCTGGTTTAGGGCTGGATTTAGCGATGGGTAAGGCTCGAGACATAAACGGTCTAGTGTAATGGATTGAGCGTTTTTAGGGTAGGGCTGTTGTCATTCCCATTCGATGGTGGCAGGTGGTTTGCTGCTGATATCATAGACAACGCGGTTGACTTCCGGGACGCTATTGATGATTTTAGTAGAGATATGCTCTAAAAACTCGAAAGGCAGTCTTGCCCAGTCGGCGGTCATGCCGTCTATGCTGGTGACAGCACGCAGTGCCACCAAATAAGAATAAGTACGCCCATCGCCCATCACGCCCACCGAACGCACAGGGGTGAGCACCGCCAGCGCTTGCCAAACGGCATCGTATAAGTTCCATTCCTTTAAGCCGTGAATAAACACTGCATCCACTCGCTGCAAGATGTCTATTTTTTCTCGAGTCACATCACCCAAAATGCGGATGCTCAAACCAGGACCCGGAAAAGGGTGACGCAAGCGTATCGCATCGGGCAAGCCCAAAACTCTGGCAATCTCGCGCACTTCGTCCTTAAAGAGCAAACGAAACGGTTCGAGCAGCGCAAACTCGAGGTCGTCGGGCAAGCCGCCAACGTTGTGGTGGCTTTTGATGTTGGCGGCACCAATGCCGCCAGCGCTTTCAATTACATCCGGATACAGCGTACCTTGGGCAAGCCATTTGTAACCCTCTTTTGAAAGAGCGCGGGCTTCGCGCTCAAAGACGCGAATAAACTCGCGCCCCACAATTTTGCGCTTTTGTTCGGGGTCAGAAACCCCCTCTAAGGCACTTAAAAATGATTCAGAGGCATCTACTACACGCAGGTCGCTACTCGCGAGTGCAGCTTTGACCTCCTCGCGCTCGCCTAGACGCAATAAGCCGTGGTCTACAAACACAGCTGTTAGCTGTTTGCCAACTGCTTTTTGCAAAAGCAGTGCTAGTGTGCTCGAGTCCACACCACCCGAAACGGCAAGCATGACTTTATCTGTACCCACTTTTTGGCGGATATCGGTGATCAGGTCGTCCACAATGTGCTCGGCTGTCCAATCGCGCGTAATCTTGGCAATGGCTAGAAAGTTCTCGAGCAGTTGAATACCTTTTGGGGTGTGCACCACTTCGGGGTGAAACTGAATTGCGTAGCGCTGGGTTTGCGGGTTCTCGAAGCCTGCGATTGGGGTATCAGCCGTACTGCACAAAGTGTTATAGCCAGTGGGCAAATTTTTAACGCTATCGCCGTGGCTCATCCAAGCGACAAATTCGCCTTCGATACCACTAAAAAGCGCACCGCGATATTGGGTTAAAACCGCCTTGCCGTATTCGCGCACGCTCGAGGGGGCAACGCTTGCGTCTGACGCTCGAGCCAGAAGCTGCATCCCATAACAGATGCCTAAAATCGGGATGGGCAACTCGAGAACCCCTTGGCTTGGTTGCGGTGCGTTTTCGTCGTAGACGCTATTGGGTCCGCCAGACAAAACAATGGCTTGTGGTTTTAGCTTTTGGATTTCCTCGAGTGAGGCGTTTCCTGCCAGAATCATCGAAAAGGCATTGAGTTCGCGCAAGCGCCGAGCAATCAAGCGGGTGAATTGCGAGCCGTAGTCTAGGATGACAATCATTAACGGGCATTCTAACCGCATTTATCCGAGCAATCAAAGCCGTTTTTGACTGCCTCGAGACCAAGCAAAAAACGCTAAACTACACCTTATGCAACTCCAAGCAGCCCTGCAAAACCCCAAACGGCTTCAACAGCTGCTGCAAACCGCTCTGACCAAACGCCAGCCGCTTGAGGAGAGCGTTCAGACCAACGCTTACAGGGTTTTTAATGCCTTGGGCGATGGCATTGAAGCCTTGACCATAGACCGCTTTGCCAGCGTTTTGGTGCTTTCGCTCTACAGCAAACTCGAGCCACAGCTCGAGCAAACCCTGCTCGAGTGCGTTGCAGAGGTGTATCAGCCCGAGAGCATTTATGTGAAACGCCGCCCCAAAGAAGCGCGTATTGTTGCCAATACCGAGCGTGATTTGCTTGCGCCCGAAGCAGCCGCATGGGGAGTGGATACCCCCGAGCTGACTGTTCTCGAGTCGGGACGGCGCTTTGTTATTCGTGCGGGTGGAGATTTATCGGTGGGAATTTTTTTGGATATGCGCCTTACGCGTGACTGGCTACAGGAAAATATCGGCAGCAGTCGTGTGCTCAACTGCTTTAGTTATACTTGTGGCTTTGGTGTGGCGGCAGCCTTGGGTGGTGCGACTCGAGTGGTGAATTTAGATTTGTCGCGCAGGGTGCTGGATTGGGGGCAAGAAAATTATAAAAAAAATCGTCTGGTGCCACGCGATATGGATTTTATTGCTGGCGACACATTTGATTGGTTCAAACGTCTGACACGGCGTGAAGATAAGTTCGATGCAGTTATTCTAGACCCACCCAGCTTTGCCACCTCTAAACACTCGAGATTTTCGGCAGCCAGCAATTATGACGATCTCGTAGCACAAGCCGTGCGCTTGCTCGAACCACACGGTTTGTTGTTGGCGTGCTGTAATCATGCCAAACTCAGCCGCTTGCAATTCAAAAAGGATTTGGCAAGGGGGCTAGAGCGTGCAGGGCGAGGTTATAATCTGATAAAATCGCTGCGCCAGTCTAGTTTAGATTTTCCAGTCCCGACAACAGCAGAAGCCCCACTCAAGGTTTTTGCACTCGAGGTGATATGAACCCACATGCCCCAATTTTGAACAAATTTGAGATTCCGCACGGCGCTGTAGTGAGCGTTTGTAATGCCCCAGACGAGATTCTAGCTCGAGTCAAACAAATCCCAGAAATCATTGTCGAAACGCATCTGGATGGGCTTTTTGATGCGGTGCTGCTGTTTTTGACCAGCCGCGAAGATATCGAAGGGTACTTTCCCAGAGCCGCACGGGCGCTGCGGCAAAAGGGCTTTATTTGGACATTTTTCCCGAGCGCGCGCAAAACCAACGACGAAATAGACTACGACAGGGGCTGGACGCTTGCCACACGGCTCGAGTTTCGCCAGGTGCAGCGCATGACTTTAAACGCCGATTGGGAAGCGATTCGCTGGCTGCCGAACGAAAAAAAGTACGGGCGCGGCTAAAAACGAACACAACGACACTGGTGTTGCGGGTAGGCATGGTAACAGAGGTGTGCTCGAGCAAATTTTTATTTTTACATATTTATTTTTTTAATTATGTATTGACAAAAATAACAATAGCTATTAAGATTTTTTTTACCGGGTGAAATTCTCTGTGTGCACTCCGGGCTGTGCTGGCGCCATCCAAAAAGGAGAACCGTGACAAACCTAACCAACCCTATGCAAGGTGTCGTGCCATATATTGCCATGTGTGGTCGTACCGCAGAAGCGATAGAATTTTATGCTCGAGCCTTTGCTGCCGAAGATATTGGACGCATGCCCTTTGACGACGGCAGCCCCGGACTGATGCACGCCCAGGTGCTGATTAACAGTGGTGCATTGATGATGACCGACAGCGGTATGAATCCGAGCACCTCAGAACAACGCGCTGTGCAAGCCGACTTTGGGCATTTGCAACTCGTGGTGCAGGATGGGCGCACGTGGTGGAATCGTGCTGTGGCAGCAGGGTGTGCAGTGCTTGCGCCTTATGAACGTCAACCTTGGGGCGATGACTGGGGTCTGCTGCAAGACCCATTTGGGCTAAAATGGGCAATCATGCAAGATGGCTCGGTGAAATGAAATCGCTATCGCCGTGCTTGCGCCTGGGGTCGGGTCTTTATTGATGGCAAAGAAGCACTCGAGCTAGCTTGTTCCTAGCAGCCGTTTAAAGACTAGCACAAGCACAAAACTAAAGGTGTTCACCAAGACCACGGTTGCACCCGCTGGCGTGTCTAGAATGTACGAAGCAAAAAGCCCAAGTACCCCACCAAGCACTCCAAGCAGGCTTGCTATGCCCATCATCGGCAGCAGTCTCGAGGTGAGCATGCGTGCACTGCTCGCTGCCGTGACCAGCAAACTCACCACCAACACTGTACCTACCATCTGAATAGCAAGCACCACTGTGCAGGCAATCAAAACCAGCAAAAAAGCGTTGAGCCGCTCTACCGGTAACCCGAGCACTCGAGCCTCGATCGGGTCAAAGGCAACAAGCAGCAACTCTTTGCGCAGCAAAAACAGTGCGAGCAAAATCAGGGTGCTCACGAGAGCGGTCATCAGAATATCTGTAGTGCTAATCCCCAGAGGGTCTCCGACCAGCAAGTGTGCTAAATCAACACTATAGGTTTGGGTTTTTGAGAGCATCACCACCCCGAGTGCAAACATCCCTACAAAGACCGTGCCGATGGCGGCATCTTGTTTTAGACCACCTTTTTGCACCACCCAACCAATGCCAAACGCAGTCAGCACCGCTGCGACCAACCCGCCAAGGTAATAGTCCAATTTGAGCAAGAATGCGCCCACCAAACCTGGAAAGACCGCGTGCGCGATGGCATCGCCAATATAAGAAAGACCGCGCAACACAACAAAACAGCCCACCACGCCGCAAAGCAGTGCAATCAGGCTCACGCCCAAAAGTGCGCGCACAAAAAACTCGAATTGCAGTGGCTCGAGCATTTTAGGCTACACCCCTCGAGAAAGTGCGGGCGATGTTTTCCGGAGTATAGACTTTTTCTGGCTCGCCCGAGGCAATCACGGTCTGATTAACCAGCAAAATGTGCGAACACCAGTTTCTTGCCGCCTCGAGATCGTGTGTCACCATTAAAATTCCCTTGCCGCACTGGCGTTCGGACTCGAGCAGTTCTAAAATCTGTTCCTGACTGGTGGTGTCTACACCATTAAACGGCTCGTCTAAAAAAAGCAGGCTGGCTTCGCGCGCTATCATTCGTGCCAACAGTGCCCTTTGACGTTGACCACCCGAGAGTTGACCAATCGGACGATCGCGCAGCTCGAACAAACCCGCACGCCCTAGTGCATCTGCAACGATTTTGCGATCTTGAGCAGTGGGCGAGCGCAACCAGCCAATGCGCCGAGTGCGCGCCATCATCACCACATCCCAAACCGTCACTGGAAAAGCCCAATCGAGTGCTCGAGTCTGTGGCACATAGGCAATATGCTGGTTGGGTTTGGGGTGCAAGGTTTTGGAAAATTCCACTTGTCCACGAAAGGGCACTAAGCCTAAAATAGCTTTGAGGAGCGTACTTTTTCCCGCGCCATTGGGTCCGATAATCGCCACAAATTCTCTAGGGCAAAGGTGAAAATTTGTACCTTCGAGCGCGGTGATTTCGCCATAATTGACTGCCAAGTCGCGCACCTCGAGCAGGCGGCTGGTGTGGTCTGTGGGGAAACGTGCCGCATCCAACATAAAGTCCAGTCTAACAAAGGTTAGTCCAACAAAATTACTTCCTTTGGGAATCGGTTTTCGGGGAAGGAATTTTGGATTATCATGTATGAAAAACAAGTATGGCACGTTATTTTAACGCAGTCTTATGCTCAGTCAAAACAACATTGTTGGACCGACCAAGGCTGCATTTATATATGCGAAAGCCATAAAGACTTCTGAAACAAAGCCCTAAGCGATTTTATCTTTAATAAACATCATGCGTTGGCTCGTTACCATGCCAGCTGATGACTCGGCTCGAGCGTATGGTGGCACGCGAAGCAATTCCCAATTTCTTTATTGGTGTGGGGCTTTATGTTGGTATATTCCTGCTCTGGCGCATTCTCGCGCAGCCTTTTTTATCGGCACTTCCTGCAAAGGCATTCCTGCCTTGGATGCTTTATCAGATTCCTAATTTTGCGCTACAGGCTTTTCCGATTGCTGCAGTTTTTACCGCTTTAATGGTTTTTGGGCGCTTGGCACGAGAAAACGAACTTTTGGCAGCACAGAGCGGTGGAATTAGCTTGACAAAAATTGCCCGTCCAGTATTGTTATTTGGAGCACTGATTGCAGGTTTAGGTTATGTGGTCTCGGAATTCGTTGTCCCTCGAGCCAACGAACAGGTTTCAGTGACATGGTGGGATGGGGTTTCGGGAAATGCCTTATCCAGAATTGCAGGCAAACGAATTTTAGGTGATAACAACCAGACTGTTTATTTTGCAAGCGTTGCAGGCGAAGAACTTCGTGATGTGCGGCTCGAGACTTGGGATGGTTCGCGCCAACGCATCACGGCAGCCGAACGGGCACGATTTAATGGGCAACAACTCGAGATGCTCGGTTGGAAAAATTATGTACTCAATCATAATTTTTTTCCCGACCCCAAAGGCAACTACAACCAAGAGTGGGCAAATAACGCGATTGAACTGGTGAATTACGCACCAAACCCAGATTCTAAGCAAATTATCTTATTTGGCAAAACCAAAGAACGCGCCATCGCTGAAAACGATGGCGGTGGTTTTGAAGACCCGCGCAGTATTTCTGACCTATGGCGCGAACATCAAAGCGTCACAGGTGCAGCCCAACGCGATGTAGCAGCGCAATTGGGCTTAAAAACCGCACTGCCATTTGCCAGTTTGGTGATTCTGATTTTTGGTATTGCCGTGGCTTCCAGAGGCGCTCGCAACTCGAGTGTGGCGTTTGGCTACGCGGTTTTAATTGCTATTGGCTTTTATGCAGCACTGTTTTTGGGGCGCACCCTAGGGCAGATGGGCGTTCTGCCTGCCTTTTTAGCGCCTTGGCTTGCTAATATCGGTTTTTTAGCGGCAGGGATATGGTTGCTGCGCTCTCGAGAAATCCGTTAGAGCCGTAATTTTTGTGAATCTTTACTCCCACCCCAAAGTGCAGTTTCTGCTCCGTTCGATTCCAATACAAAAGCATTGACATCGTCTTCCAATTGGGCTTGCAGGAGTTTTAAAACCCTTGTTCGCACCGTTTTCTCGAGAATCGGGAATACCAACTCTAAGCGCTTCTCGAAATTGCGTGGCATCCAGTCGGCACTCCCTGCCCACAATTCCCAATCGCCGTATCGCTTAAAGGCAGCGATGCGCGAGTGTTCCAAAAAGCGCCCGACCAGACTGCGCGCATGGAATTTGGGGTGAATCCGGGTGAGCGTGCTGCGAATAATCAACTGCACTTTTGCACCTTCAAGCGCAGCTTGCTCGAGCGCCGACAACACACTAGGGTCGGTTAAGTGATTGAGTTTTAAGATGATATGCCCCGAGGGGTGCGCTTCCTCGAGAATGCGCTGGATGAGGGTTTCGCGTGCCTGCAGACCCACTTTCATCCACTCGAGTTTGGGTGGGCGGTTTTGTTCAAGGGCGCTAAAAAACTCTAAGGCATCTTTGGTCAAGCGTTTACTCGCCGAAAGCAGACTCAAATCGGTATACAACCTGCCTGTAGCGGGGTTGTAGTTTCCAGTTCCCAAGTGCACAAAGCCTTTACCTTTGCGGCGTACATAAAGCGCTTTGGCATGAACCTTGAGGTCTTGTGGGTAGGGCAAGACCCGCACTCCACCCGCACGGAAACGCAAACTCCAGTACAGATTAGCGAGTTCGTCAAAACGCGCTCGTCCCTCGAGAAACACCGCGACATCCTTGCCATTTTTTGCCGCTAGAAGCAGCGCTTCAGCGATTGGGTTTTCGCGCCCAAGACGGTAAAGTGTAGCCCGTAAGACCTCGACTTCGGGGTCTTGTGCAGCTGCCAGCACAAAATGCACCACGGTATTGTAATCATCTGAAGGATGATAAAGCGCCAAATCTTTTCTCTCGATTGCACTAAATGGGTCGGTGTAGAATTTGCTGCGTTTGCGTTGCACAAAAGGTTCAAATTTTAAATCCTGGCGCGGCAGGTTGGCGATGCTCTCAAAACAGCGCAAATCTAAAATTTGGCTCTGGGTGGTTTCCTCTGTCCACAACCCCAAAACATGCTGCGCGTGCTCGAGCCAAGGGAAACCCGTTTGTACCTCGAGCCGACTAACGCCACCATCTAAGCGGCTCTCAAGTGCGTGAGCGACGTCTTCCCAATCTATTTGTCCTTTGAGTTCAATATTGGCGCGACGGGTCAGACGCAGGGCATACATTGGGCTGGCTTGGGGCAAAAATAAATCCGAGCGCCACTGCATCAGACTCTCTAAACGCACAAAGGCAGCAGCGCGACCAGGCACAGCGACAAAACGTGCCAAGCGATCTGGTACGCGAATCAGTGCCTCAAATTGGGTTGTTCCAGCAGCCAAATACAGCGCTCTGGAGTCCAATGCTGCAAGGCTTTCTGCAGGTAGTACATCGGTGGCTGGGGCAATCACCTCGGCGAGATATGCCCCCAAATAGTGCTGTTCGTCGCTGCTTAGATCGAATGGCTCGAGGATTTCAATCCCTGCTTGTCGTAATTCTTGGAGGATAGAAACATAAATCTCGAGTGCAAGTGCTTGTTGTTCGGTGGCGGCAGCTAAATACTCGAGGTAAATTTTTTGATTGACAGCGGTGGCGCGGCGCTGTTTAGCAGCTTGTTGGCTTACTTGGGCACGTGCCGTAAAAAATTCGTCTAGGTTGTTCTGAAATATTGCCAAAAAGCGCACTCGTTCCAGCAATGGCACATCTGGGCGGGTGGCTTGTAAAAGTACACGGCGGTTAAATGCCAACCAAGAACGCTCTCGAGAGGTGGAATACATTGTATTCTATTGTGCCAGATGTGAGGCGCTTGATGTGTCATGAAAAATCAGACGATCTCGATTCTTTGGGCAATATGGTGTGATTCACGCCCATCGGATGCAAATGAAGCACGCGGCTTCGCATGTGCTCGAGGTATGGCTTGATGGAGTGATAAACTTTTAGCCATGCAATCATTGCAAGCATGGTTAAAAAGCATAGACCAAAGCCGCTCTTGGCTACCCTTGGGGGGGTATTTGCTGCTTTTGTTATTCACCCCACTTGGCACCATTTGGTGGCTTTGCTTGATGATCTTGGCAGTGTTGTTCTTGGCACAGCGTTTGCAGCTTTCGACAACGCTCCTCTGGGCACTTGTCACCTTGGCGGGGGGTATTCTCACGGCGGGCGCTTGGAACCCGCGCACTCTATCGCCAAACTTGCGCAATGCCCCCGAAGATCGTCAGGGTATAGTTTGGGCAAATATCGAGCGGCTCGAGATTAAAAATTTTAACGGTTTGGTGCGAATCAATGTGCTTGAACAGGGCGGCGATTTACAACTTGAACGCAGAGGTGGGGCAAGTGTGGTTTTAGAGCGGCGCGGCAACACCATTGCGCTCACGGCGCGTCGTCCATTTTTTAGCGTCTCGAGCGGAGTAGACGTTATCCTTAACGCGCCGCCCAACCTGTTGGTCAATGTACAAAATAGCAATGGTGCAGTACGACTCGAGGGCGCTGTGCGCGAACTGAACATCCGTACCAGCAATGGGCGTATCGAGGTGCGCGATAGTGGTAAAACCCGCAGTTATCTTGAAACCAGCAATGGCGAAATTGTACTTGAGGGCTTAAGCGGCGAACTGATTGCCAAAACCAGCAATGCCAGAATCCGCCTGACCAACTCCCAAGACCTGCGCTTAAGCGCAAATACCAGCAATGCCGATGTGCAACTCGAGAATGTGCTCTTGCAAAATAACTCGAATTCTAAAATCGAAACCAGCAATGGGGTGGTGCAATTGCAGCGTTTGGCTGCCTCCAGTGGACTGAGTATTGTGGGCAGTACCAGCAATGCCAAACCTGATATAGATGCGCCTGGGTTTGATGTGCGGCTCGAGGAGCAACGTTTTGAGGCAACAAGAGACGGCTTTGGCATGGCGCGGCTCGAGGTACAAACCAGCAACAAAAGTATTGTCTTGCGCTAGCATCGGTCAATTTTTGCTATTCTAAGACTCAATGGCAATTCCCGGCACAGTTTTGCTCGAAAAGTACCGCATTGTGCGCCCAATCGCTCGAGGCACATCGAGCGTGGTGTATTTGGCGTTTGATATGTTTGGTGCGCCATTTGCAGTTAAACTTTTCCCACCAGAACTGGCTTCTCGAGCAGACCGCGAGTATTTGGTGGGTAGCCGCCTGCGTCATAAAAATGCCAATCCTGTGCTCGAGCGGGTCGTGGTCGAAGGGCAGCCTGGCATTTTAATGCCCTTTGCC
>JBKBVO010000249.1:0-2575 GCA_046289535.1 Deinococcales bacterium
CGACCGCCACTTTGGGTGTTACAACGCTGAGCATACTCTGATTTTTGCGATACAACCGTGCACCATGTTCACCATCGGTGATGACCAAAACGGCAGCCGTTTCCAGAACCGATGCAGCAAAGTCTGTTTCGGCGCTATTGGGGTATAAAAACTCAAAGTCTTCTTTTGAGCATTTGACCCATGTAGCACGACGTAGAGCCGGCAACAAAGCGAGGCGGTAAACGCTGGCATCTGCCTCAATTGCAGGACGAACATTGAGGTCGTAATGCACTAAACCTGTAAAATTTGTCAGCATCTCGAGGGTGCGCTGCGCCAATTCTGGAAACAGTACAAAAATGCTGCCAATATGAGCCGCCTGCAAACCTTCAGGCAGAGGTTTATTGCCCCGGTACTCGAGAAAACTGGTGTTCTGAAAGCGGAAACTGTAATTTGGGTGCCCGTTCTCTACCTTCACGAATGCCAGTGTGCTGGGTTCTGCTCCGTGCTCGAGATAATCGGTTTGGACGTTGTTTTTCTCGAGTAAACGCAAAATTTCCTGCCCAAAAAAATCCGTGGAAATGCGCGTTGCAAGATGGCTCTTTAAGCCCAAGCGAGCTGCTGCCAGCGCCACATTAAGCGGTGAACCACCAACAAAGCCCTCGAACTCGAGCGCAGATTTGTTTTTAAGGTCAATCAGCGCTTCGCCAAATACCAGCAGGTCAGACACGCGCCGAGTTTAACAGATTCCGTGAGCGTTTACGATACAGTAGCATGGGCACATGAACGATACCTACCAAAATGCCCACACCCAATTTAAGGACGGCTTTTCCTACGCCAGTTACTTGCGGCTCGAGCAACTGCTAGGCGCTCAGGTTTGCCTGACCGATGCCCACGACGAACAGCTTTTTATTATCATTCACCATGTTCAAGAACTCTGGATGAAACTGACCATCCACGAATTGCAAAGCGCCATGCGCTGTTTGGAGCAAGACAGCATAGACCCTGCAATGAAAATGCTTGCCCGCGTCTCGAGAGCGCAAGAACAGATGGCAAGTGCGTGGGAAGTCTTAAAAACCATGACCCCAAGCGATTACTTGCAGTTTCGCAGTGCTTTTGGGCAGGCGAGCGGCTTTCAGAGCTATCAGTACCGCTTAGTGGAGTTTTTGTTTGGAAACAAGAACCCATTTATGTTGCGCCCGCATCAAGAAAACTCAGAGCAGTACAAGATTCTCGAGACTGCGCTCCATGCTCCAAGCATTTATGATTTGGCGTTGCGCTTACTGGTCAAAGCGGGTTTTGACCTGCCGCTCAAGCGCGATTATGCAGCCGCCTACAACCCATCCGAAGCCGTGCGCGACGCATGGCTGACGGTTTACCGCCACACCGAAAAATACTGGGAACTCTATGCTTTGGCAGAAAAGTTAATCGATGTCGAAGATAATTTTCGCCGCTGGCGTTTTAATCATCTTGTCACAGTCGAGCGGGTGATTGGGTTTAAGACGGGTTCGGGCGGTACTGCAGGTGTACCGTACTTGCGGCGTGCGCTCGAGATTGTGCTGTTTCCGGAATTGTGGCAGGTTCGGACAATGCTCTGATTTCTGCTAGACTCTTTCTATGAACACCGAAGCCCGTCCAGACCTCTGGCTCGAGCGCAATGCGGGGATGGCGTTTGACCAAACCTGGCTTGACTTTCGCATCAATAAAAGCGCCTTAGAGCGCCGTGCCGCCACCATTGGTACGCGCCGCACGGTTAAAAAAGAGTACCAAGCCGCGTGGTTGTTGCGTGCCCTGAGCTGCATAGACCTGACCACACTCTCGGGCGATGACACCGAAACCAACGTGGTGCGCCTGTGCCAAAAAGCCATGCGCCCTGTGCGTCAAGACATACTCGAGACGCTCGGAGTGCTCGAGCTTGGCATCACCACAGGTGCGGTATGCGTGTACCATCCTTTTGTCAAAACCGCCGTCAAAACCTTGGCGGGTAGTGGGGTGCCAGTGGCAGCCGTAAGCACCGCTTTCCCTACGGGGCTTGCCCCAATGAAAACCCGTCTCGAGGAAGTTCGCGCTAGTGTGGGAGATGGCGCTGCCGAAATCGATATGGTGATAACGCGCGGGCTTGCGCTTGGCAATAAGTGGGAAGCACTTTTTGATGAAGTGCGCCAAGTGCGCGAAGCCTGTGGTGAGGCAAGGCTCAAAGTCATCCTCGGCACAGGCGAACTCGGCAGCCTGACCAATGTTGCCAAAGCCAGCATGGTGGCAATGATGGCAGGGGCAGATTTTATCAAGACCAGCACAGGCAAAGAAAGCGTCAATGCCACGCTGCCCGTGACTTTGGTGATGGTGCGCCAAATTCGCAGTTATCTCGAGCGCACGGGCTACCGCGTGGGCTACAAGCCTGCAGGTGGTATTCGCAGTGCCAAAAATGCTTTGGAGTACATGTTTGTGATGCGCGACGAACTCGGGTTGCCGTGGTGCGAGGCACATCTTTTTCGCTTTGGGGCAAGTGGGTTGCTGACCGATATCGAGCGACAACTCGAGCATTTTGTGACAGGTAGGTACTCGAGCGCCAAACGCCACCCGATGCCATAATACCCCT
>JBKBVO010000069.1:0-11863 GCA_046289535.1 Deinococcales bacterium
GCAACTCAACAGCCTTTGCCCCCTGTGCTTCAAAGGGTTGCTGTACTGTTGTTAGGGCAGGGGTAAAGTGTTTTGCAGGCAAAATATCATCAAAACCGACCAAGGAAATATCGTCGGGAACGCGTAAGCCTCTCGTGCGTAAGGCATGAATCAACCCCAAGGCTACATAATCGTTGGCAGCAAAAAGCGCAGTGGGCGTGTGCTCGAGCGTCTGCTCGAGCAAGGCATAGCCACTCTCGGCAGACCAATCTCCTGCAAGCCAAGGTGCTTGAGGAAAAAACTCGAGCAGTCCCAAGTGGCGTTGGTGTGCGTGGGGTGCATCGGCAGGACCACCCACAAAGACCACATTTTGATGCCCGAGTTGCTTGAAGTGCTGACCCACCAAACGCCCACCAGCGTATTGATTGATTGGTGCTTCATCGAGTTCGACAATCGGTAACTCGTGCAAAAACCGCCCCTGATAATTCTGTGGCTCGAGGATTAAAACGCCGTCTACGCGATGTTCGGACAACAACCCACCATCGTTGGATGCCGCCTCGAAATCGGTGACCAGAACACTATAGCCACGTTGCCGCGCTTCGCGCTCGGCACCCGAAAACAGCGTGCCAAAATTGGAGTCTGCAAGATGTGGCACCAGCATCGCCAGCAAGTGCGTACGTTGTGTAACCATGCTGCGCGCCGCCGCCGAAGGGCGATACCCAAGCTCGAGCACCGCACTTAAGACCCGTTCGCGTGTGTCCGAAGCCACATAGGGCTTATTCGAGAGCACCCTCGAAACAGTGGGGTGGGTCACGCCTGCTACCTTGGCGACATCTTTGATTGTGGGGCGACGGTGCAGGGTCAAAACAGCCTTTCAATACACGCCAAAACCTTGGCGGTGAGGTTTTTTGCAAACGTTTGTCTAAACGTGTGCAGAATAAGAAGCTCGGCTGCAATTTGTCAAGCTATTCCCTGCTTGTGCCCCTTGCTGTTTGTGGGTGGCTCGAGTAATCTCAGATTACAAAACTGTTGTATCTAAAAGCCCCGTTTTGGGTTTTGACTAAAAATTTTGACACTCCAAGGATATCATTTTGAACACACCCCGCATTGCATTAGTTCTGTATGCCCACCAGCCGGTTGGCAACCTCGAGGAAGGGGTACAAAAAACCCTGCGCGAAGCCTATTTGCCCGCACTGGCAGCACTTGAAGCCCACCCAAAACTCAAAAGTAACCTCTACTTATCTGGGGCTTTGCTCGAATGGCTCGGGCGGCTCGAGCCGATTGCACTTTCGCGTCTAGCCGCGCTTCGAAACCGTGTGGAATTTATTGCAGGAGCAGCCTATCACCCACTTTTAGGGATTACCCCCGCAGCCGATGTGCTTGGGCAAGTGAAAAGCCACCAGCAACAACTCGAGAAATTTTTTAACGCCACTGCGCGCGGCATGTGGCTGCCCGAATTTGCTTGGGAACCTCATTTGCCGCAACTTTTAGCACGGACAGGGTTGGATTACACAGTACTGCCCGAAGTGCTGTTTGGTGAACGGCAGGGTTTACTTTTTGTTTGCGAAGATGCAGGCAAGCCATTTCGGGTTTTTCGTGCCAGCAGCGCTACACTCGAGAACACTCCACTTTTGACCCACGACACGGTGTTGCTCCTCAGGCTCGAGGATATCGCTGGCAACCTCAAGGGATTTTTGCGTTTGCTTGAGCAATTGGCGCACTTTGAAACCATGCGCCTTTCGACCATGCTCGATGCGGCAAGGCGCGCCGAGTTGATCTATCTACCTGCTGCCAAGCCCACGCATGGGGCTTCATGGCGCGAAGTATTGCACCAATACCCAGGTATCGGACATTTGCAGCAACGCAGTCGCTATGCTTCAGAGAAACTGAATGCAATTTTTCGCGTGCCCGAAGAAGCCTACCTGCACCTTTGGCGTGCCCAAGACAGCGCGGTGCTGCATCCAAGTGGCGCAGTCCGCAATTATTTGCGCTTCGAGGCATACCGCCACTTGATTCGCGCCGAAAATATCTTGGAGCCGCGCAAATATGGCTGGCTTGCGCTTTCCTACCGCGATCTTGATTTTGATGGGGTAATGGATGCAATTGCCGAAGCACACACCATGAATGTTTACCTGAGTTCTTCTCGGGGTGGTGGGATTTTAGAATTTGACGCACGCGAAATAGCCGCTAACCTCTGCGATCCATTCTCGAGTCCGTTGTCTTTAACCGATCATTTTTTAGAACCCGAAGCCACAACCTTAGAGCGTTTTGCTACAGGGGAGTATCTCGAGTTAGGTGATTTTGTTGATGGCTTATACGAAATTGGCAAGTACCGCGACCGCCTCACGCTCTCGAGACTTGGCACTGTGCGCGGACCGAGCGGTGTTCCTGTCACTGTAGAAATCAAAAAGGCGGTGCGTTTTAAGCCAAAGGATAACTTGCTTGAAGTGGAATACCAGATTGCCAATAAAGGCGATTGGGACATTGTTGCACGTTTTGGTAGCCTGTGGAATTTTGCTTTGCTTGCTCCACAATCTAAGGATCGTCAATTTATTGTGGATGGCATACCTGTCTCGAGCCTTGGAGCCACTTTAGAGCACCGTGTACGCCAAACTGCCGGCTGGCGCGACGATTGGCTGGGTGCAAGCCTGACCTTTGATTTTGGTAGAGAGATTACGCTCTGGACACACCCCGTGTTGGTAGATGGGCAGTATCAATCCAGTGTGATGTTGCCACTGTGGGACATAGACATCCCCAAGCGCCGCTCGAGACGGCTCGAGTACAAGGTGCAACTAAAGACTTTGGAGTCCCATGCCTAGTCTGGTGCGGCTCTCCGAGCGCACCTTCTACTTTCCTGGTGGCGTAAATTGCGGTGTGATTGCCACCCCAAGTGGTGGCTGTATTCTTGTGGATACAGGCGGCTCTGAAGACCATGCCAAAAAACTCTTAAAAGCCTGCTATGCAGCTAACCTCGAGCCAAGGGCGATTATCAATACCCATGCACACGCAGACCACTACGGGGGTAACGCCTATTTATACAGGATGCTCGAGCTACCCATTTACGCCCCCATTTTTGAAGAAAGCATCTTGCGTTACCCAATCCTCGAGCCAATTTACCTTTGGGGTGGTGCAAGGGCGCATAAATCGCTCGAGAACCGCTTTTTGTTGGCTGCCCCAAGCCCCGCCAAAGTGTTAAACGAGCCGGGCAAGCGCAATATCGCGGGCGTAGAACTCGAGCTTGTAGACGTTTCGGGTCATGCCCATATTCAGTTTGCCGTGCTTTTTGATGGGGTACTATTTGCTGCGGATGCAGTTTTTGGGCAGAGGATACTGCAAAAACATCCCCTTTCGTTTACGGTAGATACCCAGCTCGCCAAAGAAGCCATTGATACGGTGCAAAACTCTGGTGCGGCGCTAGTCCTGCCGGGACACGGCGACCCGACAAGCGAGATTGCCGCCCTTTGCCAGGCAAACCTCGGGGCGCTCACTCGAGTTAGCCAAGCGGTTTTGAGTGCCTGTTTTGAAGCAGCAAGTACCGTAGAAATCTTAGAGCGAGTTTGTGCAATGCTCGACCTCGAGATGCCCGACTTAACACGTTATGTTTTAAACCAGACAGCGGTCTTGGCGCATTTAACCGATCTCGAGGAGCAAGGTCTGTTGCGCCATCGGGTCATCCACAACAAGTTATTGTGGCAAGCGGTATAGTATTTAGCTTTACAATACCTGTAATAGTTGCTTGCCATAGCGCTCGATTTGGAAGGTATCTAGCACACCAAACATCGCATCCACATTTTCTGGACTTAGTTTGGCAAGGTGCTCGAGTTGTTCAGCACGAAGAATTTCTGGCTTGGATACGCCAGCTTTTTTAGCGGCTTCGCTGTGCCAGATTTGCAGGCGCTCGAGTTTGTTGGGCTGAGGTATTGGTGCGGGAATATGTACCTCGATACCGTTTGCGGAAGTTTTTTTGTTGAGCAAGTACACCCCTACTGCCACTAAAGCAAGCGCTACAAGCCAAGCATTTTCCGAAACAAAAACCAAACCTGCCACCGCGGTCATCACCCACGCTGGGTACTGTGCCCAAGCATGTCCCGAGGTAGGGCAGTTGCATTTGGGTCTAAAAACCCAGACATCAAAACAGTTTCCCTGAGGGCTGGGTGCTTTGTACACATTACGCAGGCGCACCCCCGCCTTTTCAATATTCTGAATCGGGTTCGCGCCATGCTGCTCAATTTTTAAGGCGAAATTAAATGACCAAGCCAACTGGGTGCTCGAGTTGCTCTACCATCTTTTGTAAAAATTCCGTGCTTTGCAAGGGTGGTAAATTGCCAGACAAGGTCAGCTTGCCCCCGCGTCCGAGTGCCAAAACTCCCGAGGCGCTTGGCAAGACCAGATCGTCTACACCAAGGCTAGAAGCATCCATAACCAGCAAGCCTTCAGCACTGCTTGGTGTGGCTCGAGACAGGCTTTGCAGTGCCTCGAGGAAACTGTGTTGTACACCATTGACCGCGTAGGCTTGTAAACCACCTGCCTCGAGTCTAGCGATACAGAACTTTTCTAAACCCAATAAACGCAGCGCACGCACCGCAGCCCTAGCAAGGAACAGCTCGTTGGGAATTTCGCGGTTATTCAGCGAAATTCGCAATTGGGCGCGGATGTCCTCGAGTGCTTGGGGATTGAACTGACTGCGCGCTGCAAACAACTGGAAGAAATCCGAAATCACACTCGAATTCGGGGCAACATAGCTTGGTACAGATCCAATCGCTGACGCGGGTTCGGATACTACACCCACTTCTGGCATTGGTGCAGCAACTGCTGCAAGCTCGGGTGCAGATATATCGGGTGCAGATATAGTTGTGGATTCGGGTACAACGACTGCTACAGGTTCTGGTGCACTCCAGTTTGGAATAGCAGGCTCGGGTTCTGTGATGACCGAAGGTTCTGGCGCACTCCAAACAGGCGGCACAGGTTCGGATACCACAGGCTCAGGCTCGGGTGCAGTCCAAAGTGGGGCACTTGGTTCGATTGGTGCAGGGGCAGACCAAACAGGAATATCTGGCAGCACTGGTTCAGATTCGGGTGCCAACCAAACGGGTGCCGCCATTGGTTCTGGTGTGGCTGGCAGAATTGGTTCTGGGGTGAAAGCGGGTGCGGGTTCAGAGGCGGCAAAAGCAGGCTGTGGTTCAGGCTCAAAGGGCGTATCCAAACCCACCGCTACTTCGGCTTTTTTTGTGGTGCTGATTTGTGTAACGACAGTTTGTGGAGCATCCTCGAGAACCACTCCCATGTCTTTGGAATCAATGTCTAAATGATCCAGAACCAAGTCGTCAGCATCATCAAGCTCAATCTCGAAAACTGGTTCGGTAGCAGCTACAGGTTCTGGCGCAGGCGGTGGCGCGAAGATGGGTTCAGAGGGCGGAGGGGGCGCAAAAACGGGTTCGGGTGCAGGTCGCACTGCTGCAGGTGCCAAAGAACCAAAATCAAGTGGCGGCATGGACTGCGAATTGCTTGGGACGGGGGCGGACGATAAACCACCAATCAAAGCACCTAAATCAACACCCTCTTTGGCAAGACCTGCACTCGCAGCAGCAAAGTTTGCCATATTTGCAGGAACTGCTGCAGGCAAATTTGCAGGGGCAAGAGGTTCGGATTTATCTGGCTCGGCGGGTAGGTCAGCTTCACCCGACATCACTCGAGCAAGGTAGGTGAGAATATCGCGCTCAATGACGCGACCTTCTGGTCCAGTTCCACGTATTTTACGCCAGTCTATCGAGTTCTCCTCGGCGAGACGTTTGGCTAACGGCGAGATTTGCACATCACTCATGGCATCCCCCACGCACACTGACAGGTTCTAAGCATCGCACTTAGTGTAGCAGAAGATTGACTCCGCTGGCGATTTTTTTGAGCACGCCTATACCCATCAAGGCTCATAATGCCTAAAATACCTGTCAAATACACAAAAATCAAGCCATTTGAAGCATAGAACCAAAACTCGAGTTAAACTGTGCTCCTTATGTGGCAAACTGGTCCCTTAGAATCCAAGCATGGCTTTAGCCAGCGTTTGGGTGGGGTTGGAGTTGGCGTGTATTACAGCTTAAATCTTTCGAGTCGGGTTGGCGATAACCCAATTCATGTTGCCCAAAACCGCCAACGAGCGCTTGCGCAGTTGGGATTGAGTGCAGCACGACCAGTGCTGTTGCGTCAGATTCACTCAAATTTTGTGGTAGATGCTGCCGAAGCAGCCCTGAGTGCCGAGCCGGTTGCAGCAGATGCCCTGGTGAGCGACAACCAAGACCTGCTCTTGGTCATTGAGACAGCCGATTGTTACCCTGTGCTACTCGAGGATCGTGTAGCAGGCGTGGTTGCGGCAGCGCACTGTGGTTGGCGTGGTACGGCTGGGCGTATTTTGGAAAACACCATTGTTGCAATGCAAAAAAAAGGTGCAGCACTAGAACGTCTACGCGCTGCGATTGGACCCGGTATTTGTGCGGCGCAGTATCCTGTGCGACTTGATGTCTTGGGTTGCTTTGCCGATTCGGGTTTCCCGCTCGAGTTGCTGGTACAGCAAGAAGGTATTTCTAGCAGTGGCTCGAGTTTGTTTCATCTGGATTTGGCAGCGGCTAATATGTGGCTGCTTGAATCGTTGGGTGTGCCGCCCGAGCAAATTTGGCTGTCAAAGCAGTGCAGCACTGGGGCAAATTTTTTTTCTTACCGGCGTGACCACGGGCAGACTGGGCGGATGTGGGCAGTAATTCGCGCTTAAAACCGCGATACAACAAGGGGTACGAGCATTTCTTCTTGGCTTAAACCTCCATGTGAACCACGATGTGGGCGGCTTGGGTGTTTGTTAGGGTAGGTGTAGCACAGTTGGGTTTCGGTGTGCGCAAGAGCAATCAGGTTGCCGACTCGAGCATAAAAACTGTTCAAAGCGGGTGAACCACCAAACAGACCTATTTCCCAAGCATCTTTTGCCAAAATGGTATCCGAATGTTGCGCTAAGCGCTCTCGGGCTGCATCCAGATATTTTGGTTTAACTCGCAATGTGCGCGCGACGCGATCGCCTGCGGGGGCACCCTCAAGCATTGCCATGAGCGCATAATCTTGCTCGAGATAAATGGCTTTTTTATCGCTTAGGTCGCGTTGTCCATGATCGGCGGTGAGCAAAAACAGCGTTTTGCCATCTTTGGGAATTTGGCGCAGCACGCGCCCTAAAACGTGGTCTATCGCGCTGATTTCGTCTGCGGCACTTTGGCTGCTCGGTCCATACCGATGACACACTGTATCGTAGTCCGCAAAATACAGCACCACCAATTTGGGCTGTCCCTCGAGGGTAAGGCTATTTTTGACGATACTGGGCGCGGTGTTGGCGGTCAGGTAGCCGTACTGCACCGCACCTTGCCAATACCACTCATTGAGCCATGTCCCACGGTATTCGAAGGGCGCAATTGAATGCACCCTCACCCCGCGCTGTTCGAGTGCACCATAAATTCCTGTGGTGACCTTTAAAAAATCTGGCTGCTCGAGTTTCTCGCGGGTTGCGAAATCCACTTGCCCAATCATCTCAACCACACGCTTCACTTCTTCTAGCCACATGGTGTAACCAAGCCAACCCGTTTGGGCGGGGCTGGCTGCCATATGAATACCCGTGATTGCGCTCATGGTGGTACTCGGAAAAACGCTGGTCAGGGTGTGTTTTTGGCTTTGCTCGAGCAGTGTTTTAAGGTTGGGGGTGTCACCATCGGCAAGGTGTTTCTCGAGTTGCCATTGCCCAAAACCGTCCACGATAAAGAGCACAATGTTTTCGATACCCGCTAGCGGCAAGGCTTGACGCAGAGGCGAAGCCAATGTGGGAACGCCAAAATGCGCGGCGATGCTTGCCGTAACATTGATGATACTGCTGCCGTCGTAGTCTGGCTCGAGCAAGTGTTTTGCAAGGGGCATACCACTAGCCTAACACCGGACATGGTAGTCTGGGCAGGTATGCCAAAAGTGGTCGTTCTTCCCGGTGATGGTGTTGGTCCAGAAGTGATTGCCTGTGCGCTCGAGGTGCTGCAAAAAGTTGCTCCAGACCTCGAGTTGAGCGAATACGCCTTTGGTTTAGCGGGCACCGCAAAATACGGTAAGCCGCTTGGTGACGAGGTGCTCGAAGCGGCACTTGGTGCCGATGCGGTGCTCATGGGTTCGGTGGGTGGTCTGCCCGGCAGCACCGACAACATCGCACGTGAGCTTCGCCCGGAATCGGGGCTGTTAAAACTGCGCAAAGCGCTTGGGGTCTATGCCAATCTGCGCCCGAGCAAGGTTTACGCCGGACTCGAGCATCTTTCGCCGCTCAAACCCGAAGTGGCTAGCGGTGTGGATATTCTGATTTTGCGCGAGCTTTTGGGTGGAGCGTACTTTGGCGAACCGCGTGGACTCGAGGAAGGCGGTGGGTACAACACCATCCGTTACACCACCGAAGAGGTCAAGCGCGCCGCGCGCTGGGCATTCGAGGCAGCCCGAACGCGGCAGGGGCGGGTGTGCAGTGTAGACAAAGCCAATGTGCTCGAAGTCTCGGAGTTCTGGCGCAGGATTGTGGTGCACGTGCAACAAAACGAATTCCCCGACATCGAACTCACACACGAATATGTGGATAGCTGTGCAATGATTTTGGTCAAGAACCCCAAGCGCTATGACGTGATTTTGACCGAAAACCTGTTTGGCGACATTTTATCTGACCTTGCCAGTGTGCTGCCCGGCAGTTTGGGGTTGTTGCCCAGTGCCAGCTTGGGCGATAGGGTGGGCTTGTTTGAGCCAATTCACGGTTCTGCCCCAGATATTGCAGGACAGGGTATCGCCAACCCTGCCGCCACAATTTTGAGCGCAGCAATGATGCTCGAGTATAGCTTCAAGCGCCCAGCGGTGGCTCAAGCAATTGAGCAGGCGGTGCAAAAAGCACTCTTTAGCCACCCCACGCGTGACCTTGGCGGTGTCGCTGGCTCGAGCGAATTCACCCAAGCGGTGTTGGCGCAGCTCTAAAAGTCTCGAGACGATACTCTTTATGCACTTCCGGGAGGGGGCGAGCGCAAGACCTGCAAACCGCGCACACCCATCACCAAGATCAATAACCCGATACCGCTCACCCCAGCGATGCCGTGTCTCGAGTACGCCAACCCCAAAACAATCAAAAGCGTGACGATTGCTGCAAATGGCACGCTGCCAAGACGAACATAGGGCTTAAGTTTGAGCACGCGGTGCAGAAGCATAAATCCCAAACCCGAAAAAAAAGTCACTGCTCCAAGCAGGGCATCTGCGCTGTAAATCGCACCTGTTGCTGGGGCAACACCCTGCCCTCCAACCCAACCGTGCCAGATTGGGTAACAATGCCCCAATGCTACACTTGCAGGTGCAAGCCAAATCCAATCGGGGGCGAATTGCCAGATTGGTAGGGTTGCTACAAACCCCTTGAACACATCGCCAAACGCAATCGCGAGACCAACTTTCCAACCAAAACGCCGTACCATGCCACTTGCGCCCGCAAAATCGTTTTGGCGGATATCCTGCCCGCGCCAGTTCGAGTAAAGCACCGATATGCTGACGGCAGCAATCAGGTAACACGCCACAAGCGCTGTAACTCGAGCAAGAATGTCCATGCCTTATTGTAGCGCTCTGTGCACAAATATAGAATAGAATCATAAGGTGAAACGAATGACTTTGGCGTTTGCGCTCTGTGCGTTCTGCTCGAGCCTCGCAGCATCACCCAAAGCCTACGGCACAGCTTCGGGTGTGGCTATTTTGATGTTTCATCGCTTTTCGCCGAGCAGCCACAGCCCGTACAGCATTAGCCCGACAGACTTCAAAAAAATTCTTTTGTACTTACAAAAACAACAAACTTTTGTACTTACAAAAACAACAAACTTTTGTACTTACAAAAACAACAAATCTGTTTGGTGGATTTAGGCGAATACGCCTCGGGCAAACTCGAGCGCTGCAGCGGGCGCAGGATTGCAGCGCTGAGTTTTGACGACGCGCACAGCAGCCAGTTTCGTTTTCTCAAAGACGGAACACCAGACCCCAATTCGGCTTTGGGGTTGCTCTATCAAGTGTACGCAAAACCCAAAGCCACTTTTTTTATCAACACAAACAATGGCGGTGCACCGTTTGGATCGGATTCCAAACGCAAAGTTCGGTTCTTGCAAGACAGCGGTCTCGAGCTTGGTAATCACACGGTTTCGCACCCTGTGCTGAGCCGCCCGTCGGGTGCGGCGGTGGCTCGAGAGATTGACGGAGTCTGTGCCTATTTGGGCAAAAAGCAAATGCTGCTTGCCTACCCTTACGGGATTATGCCTAAAGCAACCCATCAATCGCGTTGCAAAGTGACGGCAGCCTTTCGGGCATGGTTGGGGTATTTCGAGGGCAAAGGGCAGCACTCTGAATCCGGTGCACTGCTCGCCCCGCTTCCCAACTCGAGCGATTTCGTGCGGCGCAGGCTCGAGTATCCGCGTCTGAATATCAGCAGCTATGCGGATTTTATGCGCGATGTGGCAAGTAACCCGAACTGGGTCGTCTGGCAACCTTAGCCTTAAAAGCGCACTTCGGCGCGCTGCGAAAGCGGCAGTGCTGCGCTGTTGTAATCGCCTGATTTCATTTGTGCCTCGAGCCGTTGCCACATTTTTTTGTAGGCTTGGTCTCGGGTGAGCAAACCATAAAGCCACGCCTCGAGCTGAAAAAAGCGCCGTGTGGGTTCAGCAACCCATTTTGGGAAGTGCTTGTCAACGAGCAGCATACCGCCGCGCCTACCCTCAAAAAAAATGTCGGGGTTTTTAGGGGTGCTTGCCCCGCCAAAATGTATGGCGCTTTGCGGAATCATCTCGAGCGCATACCCTGCCTTCAAGACTCGCCAACACCAATCGTACTCTTCGTTGTACATAAAAAAACGCTCGTCGAAGCCGCCAACTCGCTCCAATACATCGCGCCGTGTGAGCAAACAGTAGCCATGCAGCATTTTGACAGGCAATGGTTTATCTATTTTTAAGTGATTGGGTAAATACAAGAAGCTAAAAGAGTGCTGCCTGCTGCCATCGGCGCACAGCGGAAGCGGTCCGACTGCCCCAAGGCGTGGGTTTTGCAAGCGCAGTACGGCTGCCTCGAGTGTGGCTTGGGGCATGAGAACATCGGAGTTCATCAGTGCCAAAAAAGGGGTGCTGCTGTGTTCAATACCGCGATTCAAAGCATGACCATAGCCGTGATTCTGCACTTCGAGCAAATCAAAACCGTGTTCTAAAACAACAGCCTGTGAACTATCACTCGAGCCTCCGTCTATGACCAAAACCCGCGCCGCAAGCTGCTGGCGTTTGAGTTCTGCCAAGGTTTTTGTCAGTGCCTGTGCACCGTTAAAAGATGGAATAATGACAGTGAGCGACTCGAGCACGCATCCACAAATACCATGAAAAAACGAATTTTGTATTTAATGCACGTAGATTGGCGCTGGATTAAACAACGCCCGCATATTTTTGCCGAGGGCTTAGCCCAGTCTTTTGAGGTTTTGGTAGCGCACCGTGCATACTTGGATAGCTTTCGTTATCCCGAAAACAAAACTTTTTTGCAACGCGCCAAACTGGTTCCTTGGCTCGATCGTGGTGCGACGTTTTGGCATCATTCCGACGCGCTGCTCAATCGCGCTCGAGTGCGCGTTTTATTGCGGCGCTTCCAGCCAGACCTGATTTGGCTTTGTTTTCCGAGCCTGCTCGGGTACCTGCCACCCGAAGCGGCGGGCATTCCTATCGTTTATGACTGTATGGATTTGGATGTGGGTTTTTACGACAACCCAAGCGACCAACGCTATATCCAAAATATTGCAGAGGCGCTGTTTCGCCGCGCAGCGCTGGTGGTTTGTAGCAGTCAGTACCTC
>JBKBVO010000250.1:0-2537 GCA_046289535.1 Deinococcales bacterium
GTTTGGAGCGACTCTACAACCACGGCGACGACTTTGTTCTGAATGTCTCTAGCCCTAACACACCCAACCTGCGCCGTCTCCAAAACCGTGAGCTGCTCGAGCTGCTGCTGCAGACTGTTATGGCTTTCGTGAAGCGGCAAGCACAAGTAAAACCTATTGCCCTAAAGATTGCTCCAGATTTGGGTTGGGAGCAACTCGACGAAATCCTCGAGTTGGCACACCAGTACGGCGTAGCAGCGATTATTGCCACCAACACCACACTCGCGCGCGATGGTCTGCACACAGACCCAAAACAACAAGGAGGCTTGTCGGGGCAACCACTCAAGGCGCGTTCGCTCGAGATATTGCACTATTTGGTGCACCACAGCAAGCTACCGACCATTTCTGTCGGCGGTATTGGCAGCCCCGAGGATGCGCACGTGCGGCTCGAGGCGGGTGCTACTTTGGTACAGCTCTACAGCGGCTTTGTTTTTGCAGGTCCGCTACTACCGCGACACATCGCAAGGTCACTTTGCCAAAATCCTGCTAAACTGTAAACCATGAAACGTATTTTGGCACTGTTGGTTTTCTCGAGTTTGGCACTGGCTTTTGACCCACTGCCACCGATCCCTCAAACCGAGGGGCTTGATTCCGCCGAGCAGATTATACTGAACCTCACCAACCGTGAGCGAGCAACGGCGGGCTTGCCGCCGCTCAAGTGGGATGCGCGCTTGCAAGTCGCTGCGCGTCTGCACGCGCTCGACCTCGCCGAGCGCAACTATTTTAGCCACACTTCGGATAAACCGGGCTTCGAGACCCCAACCAAGCGGGTGCACAAGGTAGGGGTGCTTGATTTTGGAGCAGGCGAGAACATTGCCTTTAACGAGGTTGCTCTCGACAGCACAGGCGAAAAGTTCATGACCCAGTGGATGAATTCCCCACCGCATCGCGCGAGTATCCTTGACAAAAGCTACACCCACATCGGTATTGGTGTGTATCAACGCAAAGATGGCAGGATTTACGGGGTGCAAAACTTCGTTGCCCGCCCGCTCGAGCTGATTCCCGACACCACGCGCGGCGTTGTGGATGTGCGCCAGCTCAGACTCGAGGGCAAGGTCAATTCGGGGCTTGAACTCGCGCTTTTTTCAGGCAAGCAATACCTTGGAATCGTGCCCGTAGATGCTTCAGGCAATTTTGCACGGGTGCTCGATTTTGTGCCTGCACAAAACCTACAGCTTGGTTGGCGCAGAATCGGCGATAAAGGCGCGTATTTGGTACAAGCCAGCCTGACTCAGCCCAGCAGCTTTGCAGCAGGAGCCGTTGCCGTAAAGTTACAACGCAATGCTCCCCACAGCCTTAGCGCTGCGCTCGAGAGCAAACGCGAGGACAGCTTCACGCTCGAGCTGCGCTTCCCGAATGCCAAGAAAACCGTCCTGCTGCTCGAGGGGACAGAGCGGCGCATCGCACAAAACAGCGTGGTTCGCACACGCTGCCCAGTCGGAAACACGCGCAAAGCCCTGCAGATAGGCTATGGCGACACAAACTACACCATCACCCATAGGTTTGCATTCGATTGCCGTACAGGTATGCTCGAGGCGGGTGCAACCCAATGAAACTCGAGATTCGCCTCGATCGTCCGGATGGGGTGTACCTGGCAGGCGACACAGTGACCGGGGTGGTGACCATTCACGATTCAGATGGCGGGCGCGGCAAAATTCAACTGGTGCGCGAGTGGCGGGCGCACGGGCGCGGCAGTGGCGATTTTGGTGACCGCATCGAGACCACCATCGCCGAGGCGTGGGGCAGTGGCACGAGTGAAATTCCTTTTGAAGTGCCCATGCCCGACGGACCGTTCACCTACAGAGGTACCAATACCAACCTCGATTGGTACGTGCGCGCCGAAACGGGCGGCTTGCTCAAGACCAAAGCCGAGACCGATTTTATTTTTGGCGCGGTACCGAACATGCCTTCAGTCAATTTCGGACCCGCCTACAATACACCCACCCTGCCGCAGCTCGGGCAACTTGGCAGCGTGGTGCCACCGCAAATCGCCATCGGTTGCGGCGGGCTGTTGTTTATGCTGTTTGTAGGTATTCTGCTGCTGATTGAGCTACCCATATTCGTGGTGGCAATCGCAGCGCTCGTGCTCGCAGGCATGATTGGGTTTGGCGTGTACAGCCTGATTCGCAATGCCTTGGCAAAGCAAAAGCTGGGCGATGTCAAGCTTGGCATCGAGCCACTGATTGTACGCGCCAACGACAAAATACAAGTGCGTTTCTCGACCATCTGCAAAGCCGCACTCGAGCTCGAGAAAATCGAAGTGAAGCTGGTGATGAACGAGTTCTACGCCACGGGAAGCGGCACCAACCGCACCACCAAGGTTGTGCCCATCTATACCCTGCCGGTTGAAGTTTCTGGCGGGCGAAAACTTCAGGCGGGCGAAAAACTCGAGTTTGCGCTCGAGCTACCTGTTCCCGACGGCGCTGCAACAACCTTCCGCGCCAACGACAACGCCGTGTATTGGCAGGTTGTGGTCACTGTGCCAATTCGTGGTTGGG
>JBKBVO010000070.1:0-11709 GCA_046289535.1 Deinococcales bacterium
GTTGTAAGCCAGCAACTCCGTTGGTGACTACGCCGAGTTTATAGCGTCCATAAAGCCGAGCTAGTAATTCATCCGCGTCTGGGTAGATTGGGTATCTCGAGCGCAGGTTGCGCCAACGTTTGGCGAGTACGGCTGCATCGGCGCTGGTATCTAAATCGCTTAGCGCGCGCTCCCAAACTTCGATGCGGATTTGTTGCAGAGCCGTCTCGAGCAAGGCTTCAGCTTCTATACGAGGATTGTACACAGCCCATAAGCCCTCGAAAGCACTGTGCCCGATGCGTTTGGCGTACTCGAGGGCGGGTCTGGGCAGGGATTGCCAGAGTTGGGTTGTGTACCAGGCAGCGCGTTCGGCTAACGCCGAGGCTCGCTCTGCGTCCGTGAATACCGAGCGAGCGGTATAAAAAAACGCATTGCGCACAACGGGTTCATCGAGAATCAGGGTTTCGTCTAAATCAAAGAGCACCGCTTTCATTCAAGGCGTAGTCTAGCACGCAATGCTTGTGTGTCGGCGCTGTGTCGAGCGGCGATAAACTCGTATTCCAGAGGCTCGAGTACGAAGTCATCGAGCTGTTCGTTGAAGTACTTTAAGTCCTCGAGCGGTATGCTTAGCTGCACGAGTCTAACTTTTTGTGCTGCCACGGCAACGCGCTTGAAGGCTTTGAGTTCCTTTGTCGCGCGTTCCACTTTCGAGCCGTGTGTGGCAACATAAATTTGTACGACCTCCTCGCCGTCTCGAGCGCCTGTGTTGTGCACCTCGAGCGAGATTTGAATTACATCTGTGATTTTTTCGAGTATTAAGTTCCTATATTCATACTGACTGTACGAAAGTCCGAAACCAAAGGGGTAGGCGGGCTCGAGTGCGTCGCGTTCGAGTTTGCGGTAGCCATGCCACAGGTCGTATTCGATTTCGTTGGTATCGGAATCAAAATAGGGGTAATGGCTGGTGTCTTGTGCGATTGAAAACGGCAACTTACCACTTGGGTTGACTTTTCCCAAGAGTACATCGGCAAGCGCGTGCCCACCCTCCATACCTGGGTACCAAATCAGCAAGATTCCTGCGACTTGGTCTTGCCAGGCGTTCATCAGAACTGCACTGCCCGACTCGAGCAATACTATGGTGTGCGGCTGTACACGGCTTATGGCTAGAATCAGCGCCTCGTCTTCGGGGCGTAGACGGAGGCTGTGCCGGTCTCCGCCCATGCTAAAAGCACCTGTTTCTGCAGCTCGAGCCGCCATACCCGCCGCAATGCTGCTCGCTACTTGTCTGTCTTCTGGGGTTGTGGGTGTTGGAAAAAAATCGCGCAGTGCACCAGTGGTACCAGGAGAGACAAATTCCCCTTCGTCTTCTTTGGTGTAACCGACGACTACAATGGCAACGTCGGCATTTTTGGCGCAATTCTGTGCTGACCCGAGGTCATGACCCGTGTCAAATTCTACATCCAAAAATTGGGCTTTGATTCCCTCGAGCGGTGTGACTACGTAGGGTGGGTTGGTGTTACTCGAGCCGCCATCGCCGGTGTTGGGCGTGTTGGCTAAGCGCCCGATAACAGCAATTTTTTGCTCCCGCGCGAGCGGTAAAAGGTGTTCGTTTTTGAGCAGCACAAAGCTTTTTTGCGCCGCTTCGCGCGCGAGTGCCGTGTGTTCTGGGCACGCTAACACCGATGGCTCGAGCGGTGTGGCAGGGAATCGCCTTTGCATCTCGAGCATACGTTTTACAGCATCATCAATACGCGACTCGGGAATTTCGCCGCTTTGTACCAAGCCTAGCAGATGCTTAGCGTTGTGCATCAAAAAGGGCATCTCGAGGTCTTGCCCACCCAAAACGGCTTGCTTGCTATCGCGCATGCCGAAAATCCAGTCGGTCACGACAAAACCTTTGAACCCCCAACGCTTTTTAAGCACATTCGTTAATAGTTCGCTCGAGTGCCCCGCCCAAACGCCATTGACCTTGTTGTATGCACTCATCACGCAGGCTGCACCCGCCTGGACTGCACGTCTGAAGTGTGGCAAATAGACCTCGTGCAAGGCTCGAGCCGAGGCGCTCACATTGACCTTGAAGCGCGAATTTTCAATGCTGTTCAGTGCAAAATGCTTGACACACGCCATTACCTGCTGTGCTTGTACTCCTTTGGTTAGTGCAACACCAAATGCACCGACATGGAAACTGTCCTCGCCGTAGGTTTCTTGTGCGCGACCCCATGCAGGGTGGCGCAATAGGTTGATGCACACCCCGCCAAAGAGGTTTGCCCCGACTGCCCTTGCCTCTTTACCGAGGGCTTGTCCGATGCGCTCCTCGAGTGCGGTGTCCCATGTGGCGCCGCGCGCCATTGGTACCGGAAAGGTTGTGCCCCGACCGACGACAATACCGCGCGGACCATCGCAAAACTGAATGCCGCGAATGCCAAGCCGCTCGAGCCGTCCTGCGTCCCAAGTATGCCGATTGTAGCCCCCAGTAAGCATATCGGCGAGACCGCTCCAAAACGGTGTGCTACCCGACATTGCTGCAGTTTTTTCCTCGAGCGACATTTGTGCCAGCAAGGTTTTATTTGTTGTGTCCATATTTACCCCTTTACCGCGCCCGAAAGCGCTCCGCTCATAAATAGTCTCTGAGCAAACAAAAAGAAAAGCAGCACAGGCAAAACCGAAACAGCCGTAGCAGCGAGCAGCGCACCGTAATCAATTTGGTTTTCGCCAACCAGGCTCGAGATAGCAAGTGGCAGGGTGCGCCCTTGAGTGTTGTTGCTGTTCATAATCAAAGGCAAAAAAAAGGAATTCCATTCACGCAAAAATACGAAGACTGCGAGTGCCGCAAGGCTTGGGCGAATCGTTGGCAGGGTGATGTGCCAATACACTTGCCATTCATTTGCCCCATCGACGCGCCCCGCATCGGACAACTCGGGGGGATATTTTTGCAGTGCTTGACGGCAAAAAAATATAGCAAAACTCGAGGACAAGCCGGGGAGTATAATCGCCCATGGCGTGCCCAATAGGTTTAAGCCAAATGGGTTTTGCCCTGCCATGAGTTGAAAGAGCGGTACAATCGTGACCTGTGGGGGTACAACTAAGGTGAGTAAGAATACGGCAAAGACCCACTCTCGAGCAGCGAATCGGTATTGTGTGAGCGCAAAGCCTGCCATGCTCGCCACGAGTAGTGTGCCAAGTGTGCTACACGTTGCAATGAAAAACGAATTCCAGAGTGAACGAAAATAACCACTCGCTGCGAGCGTTTGTAAGTTGCTGAGCAGCGCTGTGCCAAAATCAAAGCGTGGTGGAATGCTCAGTACATCGCTCGAGAGCCGCGTTGCGCTCGAGAACATCCAATAAAACGGGAAAACCGCGAGCAGTGCACCCAAGACCACGAACAGCAAAATAAAAAGCTCGAGCGGGGTGTAGCGCTTTTTCATCGTTCTCCAAAGCGCAGCTGAATAATGCTTAGACTCCCAATCAAAAGCACCAAGAACCAACTGATTGCTGCAGCGTAATGGAAATCTACACTGCCAAAAGCAGTCTGATAAAGGTATAAACTGATTGTCAAGGTCTCGTTTGCGGGACCACCGCGCGTGACAATCAACGCCTCATCGAAAATTTGCAGTACCCCAATGGTGCTCAGGACCGTAGTGAACAAAATCGTAGGGCGCAACAAGGGCAGGGTGATATACCAAAAGGATTGTCCGCGGCTCGAGCCGTCTATTTCGGCGGCTTCGTAGAGTTCATCAGGGATACCTTGCAAGCCAGCCAGGTAAACCACCATCATGAAGCCTGTATAGCGCCAAGTCAAAAGCAGCATCACTGTGACTTTTGCCCACCACGGGTGGGATACCCAAGCTACCCCCTCGAGCCCAACAGAGCGCAAAAAGTAATTTATTGCTCCGAGGTCTTCGTTGAGCAGCACACGAAAAAGTACCCCAACCGCGACCAGACTCATAATGCTTGGCAAAAAATAGGCGCCGCGCAACAAGGCACGGTAAGGAAAGCGTTTCGAGTTCAGTGCGATTGCAAGCAGCAGTGCTAGGGTGAGCATTATTGGTGTCTGCAGGAACAAAAAAATGAAAGTGTTGAACAGCGCCTGTTTTAAGATATCGTCCTCGAGCAGCCTCGTATATTGCGCTAAACCGGCAAAACGCACCTCGCCGTCAATGTTGCGCTCGAGGCTGAGTTGCATCGAGCGCAACATTGGAAAAAGCGCAAAAAGCGCATACAGCACCAGTGCTGGTGCGAGAAAACCCCAAGGGGCAAGATGAATCCGTGTGCGCATGCGGCTTTGCTACCGGCTATTGCTCACTTGGGAGCAATAGCGCGCCCTGTGGCGTTTTGTAAGTCTTTGGCTGCTTTGTCGAGTGCAGCTTGTACACTCTGCCCACCGGTGAGTACGCTGGCTTGAGCTGCGACTACGACACCGAAAGCCTTGTCGTAATCCGAAGAATAACGCAGGGGGCGACCCAAGAAGGCACTTTTTCGGAAAGGGGCAAAAACATTGGGCGTGGCAAAAAAGTTGTCAGGGGTATTCAGTATCGGCGCGCTTAGACTCGGTAGGAAGCTAGGCCATGCACCGCGCTTCTCGAGCACATTCTTGCTGCCGTAGGTGGTGTACCACTCGACAAAAGCCCATGCTGCTTCTTTGTTTTGGCTGTTGGCGGGAATAGCGAGGCTCGAGCCACCGATGTAGGCGCTCTGCCCGCCACCCGCGGTCAGGGCGGGAATTTGTACCACGCCCCACTTGCCGCGCTGCTCTGGGGCAAATCCCTTAAAGATACCAATCATCCAAACCGGCAGGTTAATCGTTGCAATGCGATTGGTTTTGAACGCACCAATCAGGCCATCCGTGCCTTGGACATTGGCAAGGATGCCAGCATCCCAAGCGCTTTTGACAAAAGACAGAGCGCGATTCATTTTGCTCGAGTTGACCGCAATCCTGCCTTCCTGATCTACGTAGAAGCTATTTTGTTGCTGAATCAGAATGCGCAAGAGCGTCTCCGAGCCATTGACATCAATACCTGCCATGCGCACACCAGGGTTTGCCGCTATGACTTTTTTGCCCGCCTCGAGGTAATCCGCCCACGTGCGAATGCCCGTGGGATTTACGCCAGCTTTCTCGAACATATCGGCGCGGTACCACATTCCTACGGGGGCAGCATCGGTCGGCATGGTGATGAGCTTGCCTTTCACCACGCTTTGTGCCCACTTTGAACGGTCAAAATTGCGCTCCCACTTGCCGCCCCATGCACTCAAATCGGTAAATGCGTTAGGAAAGCGTGTACCGTAAATTTCCACGCGCTCTGATTCGATCATCACTACGTCGGCTAAGGGCACATTGCCCGCCAAGCTCGCGGTGATGCGCGGATACGCATCGGTATAACCGACGGTTACGAACTTGACCTTAATGTTCGGGTAGAGCTTATTAAAGTCTGCAAGCACAGAGCTATACGATGGCTCCGACCAGCTGAACACGCTGATTTCGCCGCGCAGGTTGGGGTTGCCTTTTTTGGGGTCGGTATTTGGGACGTTTTGCGCTAATCCCGAAATTGCCAGAACCACCCCAAAAGCCGTAAGTACCGTCAAACGCCGTTCCACTGTTTACCTCCTTTGAGTTAATAAAGTTTACTTTAGTAACTTTTTTGGTTATGATTTGCATGATGAGTTACAATTTGGCGCATCGGCGGGTTTACGCCGCGTTACGGCAGCGGGAGGCAACCCAGCCTGAGTTGGCTCGAGCCACAGGCCTAAGCCTGCCCGCAGTGATTGAGGCAGTGAGACAGCTCGAGCAGCGCCGATTGCTCGAGCCAGTAGCAAGTCAACAAGGCAAAGGCAGACCTGCCAAGCGGGTCCGCCTGACGCCAGAATGGCATTTGGTGTTGGCATTTGATTTTGGCGGCTCGAGCCTGCGTGCAGCCCTTTTTGATTTGCATGGGGGGCGTCTTGAGCAATTTGAAGGGATGAACATGGTGCGCTTTTCGCGCCTTGGCTTGCCTGACGCATTGCGGCATCTTGCCGAATTGGTAGCGCGTTTCCCTCAAGTCGAGCGTGTTGGACTGTGCGTGCCGGGTGTTGTTTGGCGGGATCAAGTTGAACGCTCATGGGTTTTTGGAATGAAGACCCTGCAAAAAATCCAACTCGAGGATGCCCTGCAAAAGCCGGTGTTGCTCGAGAACGATGCACGCAGTGCGGGTTGGGGTGAATTTCGCGCGGGGCGTGGCAGTCAAAATTTTGCGTTCATCAATTTTTCTTTCGGCATTGGTGCAGGGATTATCTCAGATGGTCGCCTGCTGCGCGGCGCACATGGTGCAGCAGGCGAGATGAGCTACCTGCCAACGCATGTCAGCGGCTTTGAAGAAAAAAAAATGGGAGCGTTATCGTACGGTTTTTTTGAAGCCCTCAGAGCGGTGAGCACTGACCCCAGCCAGCCCAATTGGGAAGCCAAAATTTTCCAAAATGCAGCCGCAGGGCGGGATGCCGAACAGCGCGCGGTGCGGTTGGCGGTGCAACACCTCGCGCTGGCGCTCGCAGGGATTATCACCGCTTTGGATCCTGAGCGGATTGTGCTGCGCGAGGAATTCCCTCATACCCGGGAGCTGGTGCTCGAGCCACTGCGCGGCTTGCTTGCAGGCATTGGACTGAACACCGAACTCGAGTTGAGTGCCTTGGGGCGGGATGCAGGTTTGATTGGAGCGGGTTTGTTGGCGAGTGAAGCGCTCGAGCGGCAACTGCTGCGCTAAAAAACTAGTTGCTGGGCTTACCGCCATCCCAAGCGCTCTCGAGCATGGACTTGATTTCTTTGGGGTCGCTGGACATCACTTCCGAGATCTCTTCGGACAACAATTTGATCGAACGAGCGTACGCTTGACGGTCAAGGTCTGGTAATCCGCGTTCATCATCCCAGCGGCGCAATTCGGCAGCAAGGTTAGCGATACGGTAGGGGTCGCCACTGGCAAGAATTTCTGTCACTTTACGGTGACGCGCTGCCCACTGGCGGGGCAAGGAAACCTTACCGCTTTTTAAGCGGCTCATGATTTCGGGCAATTCGGTCTCGGAAAGCGCAGGGCGCAAGCCGACACTGGCATGTGCAGCCACCGGAACGTAGGCGCGGCTCGAGCCATTTGGAAAATCTACCTGGTAATACTTGTGCTGATTATTGGCTACTTTTTTGGTTTCAATACCCGAAACAACGCCCACGCCATATGGGGGCAAAACAACGCGGTCTCCGGTGCTAAAGTCCTCTTTTTTCACGGCGGTACTCCTGTTCTTTTGGAAATTCTTCCAAACTTGAAAAACAAAAAGAAACACACCCATTCGCAAAATAGGGCGTGTGGAAATGGTGTTTAGGTTACTTTTGAACCGAGTAGGTCAACCTTCACAGCCGCAGAGTGTAGCAGAAAAAGTGAAAACTGCCTAGTGACTCCTCTAGGGTAGTTTTTGAGTACACAAGGCTCTACGAATTTTAGCCATTTAGGCTAAAAACGAAGAACAATGTGCTTACTGGTGTAATCAATGCAAGACCGAAAGTCAAACAGGTGGCACCCAAGACTCGAGTGCCAAAGCGATGGCTTGGGCAAGTCCGCCTTCGTTGACGTGTGCGACCACTGCTTTGGAAACGTGCTTAACCTTGTCTGGTGCATTGCCCATTGCTACTCCAAACCCTACCCCTTGCAAAACCTCAAGGTCATTCTCGCCATCGCCAACCATCATCACTTGGTCTAGGCTCAAGCCGTAGAAATTGGCTACCGCCTGCGCGCCTTCGAGCTTGCTTGTTCCCGCTCGAGTAACGCTTGTGTACAAATGGTGGGGTAAATCGGGTGTGCTGGCACTTGAATAAGAAATCCCCATCATGGGGCGCATCGCAGCTTCAATGATGCCGTACTGCTCGGGTGTTATCACCCATTGGACGCGAACTACGGGTTCGGGCAAGTGCAAAAGGTCGGTTTTTTGCACTTCCAGTTGAATCAGCCGTTGGTGCTCGAGGCTGATTTCGGTCTGGATTTCGGCATAGCACTTCGAGGTGGTGTAGACCTCGAGTCCAAAGCCTAAATCTCTGGAGAGTTGAACTAACGACAAGTAGGCACTTTTGGGCAAAAGGCTTTGATGAATGATCGTGCCATCGAGTTTGCCTGCATGTGCGCCATTTTGAAAAATATGTACACCTTGGCTCGAGACCAAGTGCGCGTAATCTTTGGCAAGGCTGTAGAGCGGTCTGCCTGTGCAAATACCCAAGTGCAGTCCTGCCTTTTGGGCGGCTTGAAGTGCGGCGTGTACTTTGGGATGGATATGGCTGCCTGTGCCAATCAAAGTGCCGTCAACATCGGTAAGAAGGAGTTTAATCATGATTGTCTCAGCAGTGTCACCACCAGCACAACAATTGGTAGGCTGGCTAGTGTGGTGAGCATCACGATACCACTCACTGGCTGTGGGTATGTCGCTCGAGAACATCAAGGCGCCGCGCTCGAGTTCGACATTCACTAAAGCCGCAAGCATAACGCGCTCAATCTACTATAAAATGGGTTTGAAATACCTGCTACACTGCCGCTTGTGAAAATTATCCTCGATTGCGACCCCGGACACGACGATGCCTTAGCGATCATGCTTGCGCTGTCCAGCCCCGAACTCGAAGTGTTGGGTATCAGCGTGACTTATGGCAATGTTGGACTCGAGAATACCCTGCAGAATGCGCTGAAAATCCGTGAACTCTGTGGCTCGAGTGTACCTGTTTTTTCGGGTGCGGCGCTGCCACTGGTCTCGAGTCGGATTTCGGCAGAATATGTGCACGGGCGCAGTGGCTTGGATGGTCCACAACTGCCAACACCTCAAAACGGTGCAGAAAAAAAGCGTGCCGTGGACTTTATCATTGACAGCGTTTTGGCATATCCGCATGAGGTGACGCTCTGCCCAGTGGGTCCTTTGACCAATGTGGCGCTCGCAATGCGCCTCGAGCCAAAAATTGTGCCGTTGATACAGCAGATTGTTTTGATGGGTGGGAGCACCACCTTGGGAAACTGGTCTCCTGCGGCGGAATTTAATATTTTGTGCGACCCACACGCTGCTAAAATTGTTTTTGATGCCCCCGTCAAAACCGTGATGTTTGGTTTAAATGTAACCCATCAGGCATTGGCATTGCCGCAGCATATTGCTGCGCTTCGGCAAAATGGTAACCAAGCCAGCCTTGTTGCTGCCGAACTGCTTGAGTTTTTTAAGCTCGCCTACAATAAGCGTTACGGCTACGAAGGACCCGCCTTGCACGATCCTTGTGTATTGGCGTATTTGCTTAAGCCCGAATTGTTTGGTTTGCAAACCCTGCATGTCGAAGTAGACGACTCGAATGGCGCTTCTTTCGGGCGTACTGTTGTAGACCTGTATGGGGTGACTGGAAAAACCCCCAACACCGATGTGGCAATGTCGGTGGATGCAAGTGGATATTTCGCGCTATTGACCCAGCGTTTAGCACGATTGCCTTAAAGTGCAGTATAGTACTGTATATGTCAGCGGAAAATACACCAACCACGCGTGAACTGGGCAGTCTCGAGCAGGTGCGCGATATTCTTTTTGGCGAACAGCAACGCAATTTTTCCAAAGAACTTGCAGCACTCGAGGCGCGTGTTGCAGCACTCGAGAAGCGCTCGGATGACCTAGAGCGCGAATTGCACAACACCCGCGACGAACTCGAGGCGCGTATTCGCGCCGAAGCACAGCGTCAGGATAAGGCACTGGGTAGCGAAGCCAACCGTCTGGATAAGCTGATTGCCAAAGAGATTGAGCGAATCCAAACCCAGCAGGGGAGTAGCGAAGAGCAATACCAAGCCCAGCGCTTGCGTGACCGCGCAAAACTTGCCCAGCTTTTAGTGCAGCTCTCGCAGCAACTCGAGACGGATTAAAGCGCAATGGGTCAGGTCAAGGAGCCAGAGGTCAGTCAGGCGCGGGTCACCGATGCCTCCTTTGACGTTCTGCGCGAAATTCTTTTAAAAGAAGACCGCCAGCGACTTGACCAAGTGGAGTTTCGGCTGGATGATACGGAAACTCGGGTTGCGGAATTGGCTGCAGTTTTATCTGAGGCAATGAATTTAGCTTCAAAAGAGCCGCGCTTTGCTCGAGTGCTCGCTCCAACCATCGAAAAAAGCCTGTATCAATCGGTGCGCGCCAACCCGGAAGGAATAGCCGATGCACTTTTTCCAGTGCTGATGCCAACCATTCGCCGTGTGGTTTTAAGCCTGCTCGAGCGTACTTTTGAGAATTTCAACCGTGTTCTCGATGTCTCTGTATCGCCGCGTAGTTTTGCTTGGCGGCTCGAGTCTTGGCGCACGGGGAAGCCTTTTGCTGAAATCGTTTTGTACCACACGGTGCAATACCGGGTTGAGCAGGTCTTACTCATACACCGCGATACAGGGCTGCTTTTGGCGCAAGCGGGTGTGAATCCAAGTGCCGAAGCTGACTTGGTGGGTGCGATGCTCACCGCCATCCAAGACTTTGCCAGAGATAGCTTTCAGATGGGTAATGAAACCATTCGCACCTTTCAAATTGGCGATCTGACCGTTCTGGTCGAGACTGCACCACATGCCACGATCGCCGCAGCTGTGCGCGGCACCCCTCCCGCCGAAATCGCCGATGCTTTGGCGGTGGCACTCGAGACCATTGAACTGCGTTTTTCTGAGCAGTTGGCAGGTTTTGTCGGAGACTCGAGCCTCTTTGAAGGTGTCCGACCAATTTTGGAGGGTTGCTTGACAACGGTGTACTTACAGCAGGTGAGCCAACAAAAAAAAGAGACTCGAAAACGCGTTTCGCGCTTCGTGGTGGCGCTCATGGTCTTGGGTGTGGTGGCGCTTTCGTTTTGGTTTGGTTTTGAGGCATTGCAAAATCAAAGGTGGCGCGAAGCCATGGCAAAGTTGCGCCTCGAACCGGGGTATTTGGTTCTCGAGGACAGCAAGAATCGGCTTGTCGGTCTGCGCGACCCGCTCGCTCGAGACCCGCAGTTGGTTTTGCAGTCGTTGGGTTACTCGAATGTGAACCAGGCTTGGGGAGTGTACCAATCCTTAGACCCAGAATTGGTACTCAAGCGCGTCAGACTCGCTACTGAACCGGCGAGCAGTACGGTGCTCGGTTTGCGCGAGGGGGTGCTTGTTCTTTCCGGACAAGCGACCGAAAATTGGGTGAAACGCACGAAACTCATTGTTAGGGGGCTGTCGGGGGTTTTTGGGGTAGACTCGAGTGCGGTAGAATTCGTGGAGGCGACCAAACCATGACCCCATTTCAATTTAAGATATGCCTGCTCGGTGGTTCTGCGGTGGGCAAGACCAGTTTGATTGCACGTTTTGTGCACAGCATTTACTCGAGCCAATACCACACCACAGTCGGTGTGCGCATCGAAAAAAAATTAATCAATACCAACCTAGGGCAAGCCAACCTGATGATTTGGGACATCAACGGCGAGGATGCCTACCAGAGGGTGCAAACCACCTATTTGCGAGGTATGGCGGGCTATTTTTTGGTTGCGGACGGCACGAGAGAACAGACCGTAGACGAGTGCCTGAAGCTTCACGCCCGCGCCATAGAGGGTTTTGGTGCCTTACCGGCGTATCTGCTTTTGAATAAGTCCGACCTCGAGTCCAAGTGGAAAATAAATCCTGCCACCCTGGGTGGGTATGGTCTCGAGATGATGAAAACCAGCGCTCTGAGTGGCGCAAATGTCGAGAGTGCTTTTGTGGGGCTGGCGACCAAAATGCTCGAGAA
>JBKBVO010000251.1:0-2525 GCA_046289535.1 Deinococcales bacterium
CAGAGCTGTTTGAAAACTTGTATTGGTGTCAAGTGCAGCGCGAGGATTACTTTGCACTAGCACATTCGCTCGAGTCGCATCCATTTTTGCCTAGCATGCAAAAACTCGCTGCCGAACTCGGAGTGGTGTTGCCAGTTTCTTTTTTCGAGAAATCTGGACACGCGCACTACAACAGCCTCGCGATGATTGACTCGAGCGGAGAGATACTTGGCGTGTACCGCAAAAGCCACATTCCAGACGGACCCGGCTACAGCGAAAAGTATTACTTTAACCCCGGAGATACAGGGTTTCGGGCGTTTGGTACAAGCCTTGGCAAAATTGGCGCGGGGATTTGTTGGGATCAGTGGTATCCGGAATCCGCACGCGCCATGGCGCTTTTAGGCGCAGAGGTGCTGTTGTATCCAACTGCCATTGGCAGCGAACCCGCCGAAGTGGCTTCGCCAAACACACACCACGCATGGCAACGTGCAATGATTGGTCATGCGGTCTGCAATGCCATGTATTTAGGAGCAGCCAACCGTGTCGGGCGTGAACTTGTACACGGACTCGAGCAAACCTATTATGGCTCGAGTTTTATCTGTGACCCATATGGCGAAAAAATCGCTGAAGCCAACCAAAGCGAAGAAACCATCCTCTATGCAGACCTCGATTTGGCATGGGCAAAAACTTTTAGGGCAGGCATGGGTTTTTTTCGTGACCGCCGCCCCGATTTATACGCATCACTTCTGACCCTAGATGGGAAAACACGTAGATGAACCTAAAGCTCTCTTGGTTTTTGGCGTTGCGCCACTTGCGCCGGCGTACTACACAAAACTTAATCAGTGTCATTGGCGTGGCGATTGGTGTCATGGTTTTAACCACTGCTCTATCATTGACCAATGGCTTTATTGATGCGCTTTTTAATGCTACCATTAAAGCCCAACCCCATATTTCGCTCGAAGCATGGGACAAAGATTTAGGCGGAAGTCTGCCAGATAGTGTTTTAGAAGCCCGGCTTCAAAATACCCCAGAAGTTGTGGCATTTGCGCCCTACTTAGAAAGCTTTGCACTGCTCTCGAGACGCGCCACCCAAGGACGCGGTGGAACACAAGCCCCTGCGCTATTATACGGCGTGCTGCCCAGCCAAGAAGCAACGGCGCTAAACTTAAATCCAGATCACCAAAAACGCCTCGAGACCCTGCCGCCAAACGGCATCTTATTAGGGCGAGACTTGGCACGCAGCCTGACTCCACTTTTGGGAGACGAAATTTATATGTTGGTTTTTGATGGCGTGGATGTTTCAAAAATGAAGCGCACCAAGTTTGTCTATCACGGCTCTTACACCACCAACAATTACCAAATAGACAATGTGCTTGCCTTTGTTAGCTTAGAAGCCCTACAAACTGCCAAGCAAGCGGGGAAAAATATATCTGGCTACCACGTACGCCTGACCAATCCCAACTTAGCACCGCGCCTTGCCAATATTTTGCCCACCAGTTTAGCGCCAAATGTTGCTTCAAAGTTTTATGGTAGACCTTGGCAAGATGCGTATCGCAACTTAATTGATTCGATGAACCTGCAAAAACAAGTGATTGGTGCAGTGCTGGTTTTGATTTTAATCGTCGCAGCTTTTGGCATGATCAATATTTTTTTGCTCACTGTCTTTGAGAAAACCCACGAAATCGCCATCCTGCGTGCCATGGGCGCGAGCGCCAAAACCATTCAAAATGTGTTCTTACTCGAGGGTGCGGTTTTGGGTGGTATCGGCTTGATTCTCGGTAACATCCTTGGCTTGGCAATCAGTTACTATTTTGTGGTCTTTCCCTTTCGCTTGCCAGGCGACTTATTTTTTATCAACGCTCTACCCGCCGACCCTCGAGCCACAGACTTTTTATGGGTGAGCGCAGTCAGTTTAACCGCCACACTGTTAGCCGCATTTATTCCAGCACGACGAGCAGTAGGCATTGAACCAGCGCGAATCATTCGTTAGCAATAAATTATTCCATTGTGACCAAATAATCGTACAAATCTGGTCCACCTGTCATCACTTCCACCCCAAGTTGCGGTAACTGCTCCGCCAGACTCGAGACCAGCGCTTCCGCCATTTCTGGCGTAACATTTGGTCCAGTAAAAACAGTCACCACTTCCTGCATGGTGTAAGAGCCTTTGAGCATCTCGAGTACGGCTTGCTCGGGTGTGCCACCAGAGTAGACAAGCACATCGTCGCGCAAACCAATCACTTCACCTTCTTGAATCTCGAGTCCATCTATGGTTGCGGTGCGGCTGGCTCTGGTTACTTCAAACGTCAGCACACGAGCACTGGCTTCGGTCATTTCAGGTAGGAGCTCAGCAACAGGAGTGCTGTTGCTGAAGCGAAAACTCGCACCCAAGCCCTGCCCTAGCGTGCGCGTGGGAATCACATGCAAGCGCTTTTCGGTCTCGAGTTCAGCAGCTTTTTGCGCTGCCATAATCACATTTTTGTTGTTTGGCAAGACAATAACATCCTCAGATTCGACACTTCTGGCTGCATCCAAAATATCTTGCAC
>JBKBVO010000071.1:0-11654 GCA_046289535.1 Deinococcales bacterium
GCGAATACCAAACCAAACCTGCTTGCCGTTAAATTCCTTTATCGAGTTTGCCAGAGCACCGGTGGCTTGAACAGAGAAACCCTCACCCGCAACAGTATCACCACGCACCGTAGCCGTAAGGAAATTCATGCTTGGGCTACCAATAAACCCTGCTACAAACTTGTTCTTGGGATAATCGTATAAGTTCAGTGGGGTGTCCACTTGCTGCATGAAACCATCTTTCATCACAACAATTCGTGTACCCATGGTCATCGCTTCAATCTGATCGTGAGTCACATAAATTGTTGTTGCCTTGAGACGGTGATGCAGTTTAGAGATTTGCGAGCGCATTTCAACGCGCAATTTCGCGTCCAGATTGGAGAGTGGCTCATCCATGAGGAACACTTTTGGCTCACGCACAATTGCACGTCCAAGTGCCACACGCTGACGCTGACCGCCCGAAAGCTCCTTGGGCTTGCGTAGCAACAAGTGTTCAATTTGCAAAATTTTAGCTGCATCACGCACGCGAGCTTCGATTTGGTCCTTGGGGAATTTGCGCAGACGCAAGCCAAACGCCATGTTCTCGTAAACATTCATGTGTGGATAAAGCGCATAATTTTGGAAAACCATCGCGATATCGCGGTCTTTGGGTGGCACATCATTGACCACACGCTCGTCAATTTTAAGCAAGCCATCAGAGATTTCTTCCAAGCCAGCAATCATGCGCAAGGTTGTGGATTTTCCACAGCCCGAGGGTCCGACAAAAACGATGAACTCGCCGTCTTTTATCTCGAGGTTAAAATCTGTCACTGCTGTGACTTTGCCATAACGCTTGTAAATATGCTCTAAAACTACATTTGCCATAAACATATCCTTTTTAACCCGCGCTCTCTCGAGATGAAAATGTGACTCAAGATTTGGGTATGCCAAGAGGGTGAATTCTACGCTGCCGCCAATACTTGGTTTGTCCGGAAAGACAACATTATTTTAACCCGACACAGACTCGAGTTGCAACGCGATCCTGGTCGCCATTTGCTTTAGTTCGCGCTTTAGAACACAAAAACTCATTCTGAAATCATGCTTGCGATTTCTTCAAGCGTGGTTTTACCACTTAAGGCTTTTTCAAGCCCATCTTCCATCAAGGTCACCAAGCCCGATTTTTCACGCGCGATTTGGCGAATTTCAGTCGAAGTTTTGTGCTCAATAATTGCTTTGCGCACATGATCATCCACAATCAGCAACTCATGGATTGCCATACGCCCTTTGTAGCCCGAATCATTGCACTTACTGCAGCCCACACCCTTGACAATGGTACGCCCCACCAAACGCTCTTCAGTCACACCAAGGCGACGCAAGACATCGGGATCGGCGGGAAGTTCTTGCTTACAATTGGAACAGACCTTACGCACCAAACGCTGTGCCAGCACCCCAACCAAGGAAGCAGAAATATTAAATAACTCCACACCCATTTCCTCGAGACGGGTAATTGCACCAGCGGCATCGTTGGTGTGCAAGGTACCAACCACCAAGTGACCTGTCAGCGCTGCCTCGACGGCAATTTTAGCAGTTTCGGTGTCGCGAATCTCACCGACCATAATAATATCTGGGTCTTGACGCAAGAACGAACGCAAGGCGCGCGCAAAGGTCATGCCCGCAGCATTATTAACCTGAGACTGGTTCAAGCCGGGGATTTCGTATTCAATCGGGTCTTCGATGGTTGTGACGTTGATATCTGGTGTAGCGATGCGTTTAAGCGTTGAAAAAGTCGTATAGGATTTACCTGAACCGGTCGGACCGGTAATCAAGAAAATGCCGTATGGCTCCTGAATGAGGTCTTTGTAGCGCTGCAAGTTATAATCCGAAAAGCCCAAATCCTCGATCTCAGGAATATTCGTGGACTTTTGTAAGATACGCATCACGATTTTTTCGCCATATTTGACCGGCAAAGTCGAAAGACGCAAATCGCAGCTCATCCCTTTTGCACGGAAGCTCACACGCCCATCTTGCGGGATACGCCGTTCTGCAATGTCTAAACCACCCATGATTTTGATACGTGCCGCGATGCTATTTGACGAGGCTTTGGGCAAAGTCGTAATCTCTTTCAGGCTACCATCAATACGAAAGCGCACACGCACAAACTCGGGGGTCGGCTCGATATGAATATCGGAAGCTTCCGCCAAAATGGCTTCGCGGATTATGTGATCTACGGTTCTGACTACCGCATTATCGTCGAGGCTGGTGTCAACTTCCTCGGCTTTACCACCACTTCCGAGTGCCGCTAGTTCTTTATTTAACTCGTCTGCATTGATTCCGCTTGCCCCATATGCACGATCAATCAATTTTTGAATGTCTGATTCAACTGCAACTACAGGGATGATCTCGCGCCCTGTCATCAATTTGAGATCGTCAATCGCAAAAACATTGCGCGGGTCTTTCATCAAGACCTGCAAGGCATTGCCCTGGATCTTATACGGGAAAAGCGTATAGCGGCGCGCTTGATTTTCGGGAATCAGGGTAATGACCCCTGGGTCTGGAGAATCTTGGCTCGGATTGACAAATTCATAACCCAACTGGACTGCAAGCGACCGAGCGAGCATCTCTGGCGAGAGCTTACCCGATTGTACCAGCGTATCTTCGAGCCTACCGCCACCGGTTTTTTGTTTAGCCAAAGCACGATCAACTTCATCGCTGCTTACATAACCAAGTTCAACCAAGACCTCGCCAAGCGGCTTGGTTTTGCCTTGCTTGCGCTGCACGCGCAGGGCTTCGGTCAATTGCTCACGATTGACTTTGCCCTGCTGCACCAAATCTTCGCCAAGCCTGCCCTTGTTTGTGTAGGTTCGCTCAATCAGCATTTCCACTTGCGTGGGAGCTATCACCACAATTCGCACCTGCTTTTTAAATAGGGCTTGAATTTCTGGCTGGCGTTTTGGCTCAGAACAAGCCACCGTAATGGTTGTACCATCATCGGCAATAGGTATAGCTTGATACCGCACCGCATCTGAGCGCAAAAGCAAGCTCGAGACATCCTCGGAGATTTGCATTGAGGCGCTATCTTCTAAAAACGGTACATTGGCTTGTTCGGCAAGTACGCGAAAAAGTTCGACCTCGGACAAAAACCCCAAGCGCACCAAAATCTTTCCAATCGGCTCTCCACCCGGTTCTTGTAATGACAAAGCCTGCTCGAGTTGCTCATCGGTGATCAGTTGCTTTTTGATCAAACGGTTACCCAAACGCTCTTCTTCTGGACTGGACAACTTGCCAAGGTCTGGAACCTCGAGTCCCAACTCTGGATAGTAGCTGGCGATTGCCCATTTCAGATGGTCACGCAATGCCTGATGTGGCTCGACAATAAAACCGGTTGCATCTTCTATCGCCTCTATGCACATTGTGTTCAGTGGGTCAACAAAGGCGACACGCAATTTGTCGTTATCAATTTTGAATGGAAAAGCATCAAGTTCTTGGGCTTTCATTCCATCAATCAGCGCCGTTGCTTCAGGTTCCGGCTCAACCAAGGTCAAATTGACCAATGGATATCCAAGTTCGTCCTCAATTGCCCTCGCAATGCGGCGCTCATTAACAATGCCTGAGTCTATAAGAATATCGGCAAGCCTTCCGCCTGTTTCACCATGGCGTTCAAGGGCACGCTGTAAATCGGCATCCGATACATAGCCAAGTTGAAGCAGAATTGCTCCTAAACGACGATCTCCAATGGATAATACGGGCATAATCCCCCTTACAGATGGTATTGCAGACCTATTCTAGCCTATTTTAGCATTTCAGTGTCACATTACCCTTACGCCATTTGTTAAATTGCCAGCGTGAACAAATTATCGGTGGCAATCGTTGGAGGTTCAGGGTACGCTGGTGGAGAATTTTTACGTTTAGCACTCGCACACCCATATCTCGAGGTGACACAAATAACCAGCCGCGCCAATGCTGGCGACCCCGTAACCTTTACACACCCAAATCTGCGTGGGCACACCAATTTAAAATACAAACGACCAAGCGATCTCGAGCCAGCCGATATTGTAGTGCTTGCGATGCCACACCACGAAGCGGTGAAGCAGTACGATCACTTCTCGAGCCTAAGCAAGGAAGTGATGATTGACCTCAGCCACGACTTTCGCATCCGCGACCCCAGACTATACGAAAAATTTTACGAAGAAGCCCATCCACGCCCAGAGCTGCTTGGTCAATGGGTGTACGGCAACCCTGAACTGCACAAAGATGAACTCAAAAGCGCGAGCCGTATTGCCTGTGCAGGTTGTGGCGCAACCGCAACCATCTTAGGATTATATCCACTGTTCAAGATGGGTGTGCCAATGCCAAATAAAGATGTTTTTACCACCGTGCTCATGGGTTCAAGTGCCGCAGGCGCTGCCTCGAGTGATGCTTCACACCATCCAGAACGCAGTGGCTCTTTGCGCGTTTTTAAGCCAGTCGGACACCGCCATACTGCCGAAGTAATCCAAGAAATTCCCGCCAATGTTGGTATTCACATGACAGCCATTGCTGTTGAGCGCGTTCGCGGCATTTTAGCGACCTCGAGTGTATTTTTGCCCGATGGTTACTCAGAGCGCGATGTTTGGGGAGCATATCGAGAAGTTTACGCCGATGCTCCCTTTATTCGCATTGTCAAAGTCAAAAAAGGCGTTCACCGCTACCCAGACCCGAAGATGCTTGATGGAACAAACTATTGTGATATCGGTTTTGAACTCGACCCCGAGACTGGGCGAGTGGTGATTATCTCGGCAATCGATAACTTGGTTAAAGGAACGGCAGGACATGCGATTCAAAGCCTGAATATCTCGAGGGGTTGGGACGAAACAACTGGACTCGAGTTTAGTGGATTGCACCCATAAATTTATAGACCGCTCGAGAACACATTCTTGGCAAAGCAACGTGTGTAGTAACTTCACCGTGTGCCGTCCAAGCAAACCACTTGATGATTCACTTGTGGTATAGCATTTTGCTTTTTTAGTGTGTAGCCAGTATCGGTGACCGCATCGCTAAAATCCAGCAGGAGCAAGAGGCTGATGCTCAAATAAAGTCGAGAGCGTGACCAGGGTGTTGGTTCGCACGATGCCCTCGACTTGCTTCAGGCGGTAAAGCAGTAACTCGAGTTGGTGCGGGTTCGCAGTCCGCACCTTGATAATCATATCCACATCTCCCGCTACGCTATAGCAATCTTCAATCTCGGGAAACTGAATAAAATTTGGTGCTATCGCAAAGCCATTGGTGTTGTTCTCGAGTCGAATCTGCACAAATGCAAGGGTACTTAGCCCAACACTAGGAGCACTGATGCGTGCGCCGTAACCCACTATTACACCGCGTTTCTCGAGATTTTTCACCCGAGCGTGGACAGCAGCGGCACTTAAACCGACCTTGTGTGCAATATCAGCATAGATTTGGCGGCAGTCAAGCTGCAACTCTTTTACGATGGCGCGGTCTACTTCATCTAACTGAATCATATTCGGACTCTAGCATATTAGTCAAATAAAGTATTGACGAAATAACCTAACTATAGATATGGTTAGTCGTGAACCCATCTTTGCCTATCCTCAAACCTCGAGACACTTGGCTGATTGTCTTATCACTCGTATCGTTGTACTTCATTTGGGGTAGTACCTATTTGGGAATACGTCAGGCTGTGCAAGACGGGGGCTTTGCAAGTTTTCAACTCAACGCCACACGTTTTATTTTTTCTGGCTTTTTGTTGCTTGTCATTTTGCGCTTTCGCGGTGCAAAGATACCCAATAGCGTACAGGTGCGCAATGCGGCACTGATTGGCGTTTTTTTGGTGATTGGCGGTAATGGTTTAACCACTTTGGCACTTAAATGGGGTGCACCGAGCGGTTTGAGTGCTACTGTAATCGCCACTACCTCGCTCTGGGCTGGGCTTTGGAGCACACTTTGGGGCAACCGCCCGCGTCAACTCGAATGGCTGGGTATGGGCATTGGAGTGCTTGGGGTAGCAGTGCTCACACTCGAGGGTAGCTTCCGCACGAATCCTGCCATTTTTATTCAGTTTGCTGCACCAATGCTCTGGGCTTTAGGCAGTATCTTGAGCCGTCATCTCGAGATGCCTGATGGTTTGATGGCAAGTGCTATCGAGATGCTTGCCGGCGGATTTATCGCATTACCAATCAGTTTTTTGCTTGGAGAAAAATGGGCAATGCCCGACCAAAACGCATGGTTTGCATGGTGGTATTTGGTGCTGGCGGGGAGCATGATTGGCTACAATGCCTACATCTATTTGCTTACAAAAGTACGCCCTGCTGTTGCGACAAGCTATGCGTACATCAATCCGCTTGTGGCGATAGCACTTGGTGCTTGGCTGATTGGCGAAAAAGTAGACGCAAAAGCTTTTATTGCACTACCGATTATTTTTGTGGGCATGGGTTGTATCGCTTGGGCGCAAAACAATAAAACCACATAACCAAGACCGCTGCAATCAATGACCTCGAGCGACTTATTCTACGTGTTCACTCATGGTTTTCAACTCGAGACCGAATCATTCCTAGCCTTCTAACAAATCAGACTCACACAGGCGCACCACGAGATGATACAGGCACTTCTGACGTTAAACCCTAACCTTGCTCTGACCAGCATCCAGCCAACAGTCTCTTGCTGCCACCCACCAAAACACCAACAATACCTGCAATGCCAAGCAAACCAACATTTTTCCACACTCGAGCGCATCTACAAATCTGCACCTCGAATCAGTGTTCGGCTCGAGGTTCACAAGATCTTTTTGTATCTGTTTGGAAAAGTCTCGAGCAAGAAAAACTGGTTTATTACACTCAAGGCGGAAATTTGCGTCTGACCTCGAGTGGTTGTCTTGGGGCTTGCCACTTTGGACCAACTCTGGCTTGCTATTACCAAAAAAACGGTCAACTCGAGCAGGCTTGGTATTATGGTATGGATTACCCACGCACCATACAACTTGCACGAGCATTGCATAGTGGACTCGAGCTACCCCAGCAGGGACGTTTTGACAAATAATCCCTTGCGCTTTCCAACGCACTTTGGTACACTCTCGCCCGCTCGAAGTGTGTGGGCATCCGTCTAGGCGGAGACTAAGCGTGGCAGCGTCCACCGCCAAACACCAGAACCAGCCTTGAATGCCGTAAGCACGGCTTCCCCAAGTGCAAAATTCTCGAGTAAAGGAAAATATGGGCAAGTTAAAAACCAGAAAAGTTGCCTCGAGCCGCATCAAAATTAGTGGCACAGGCAAGGCAATGGCGTGGAAAGCCGGCAAGCGCCATTTGTCGTATCACAAAAGCGGCGACGAAATTCGCGGCAAGGGCAAGGCATATGTGCTTGCCGAAGCCGACCAGGAACGTGTTTTGCGCATGTTCCCTTACGGAGGTAAATAATGCCACGCGCCAAAACCGGTGTTGTCCGCCATCGTCGCCATAAGCGCATTCTGAAGCGCGCCAAGGGCTTCTGGGGTTCGCGCTCCAAAAACTACAAAAACGCCTCTCAAACATTGCTGAACGCCGCAACATACAGCTACCGCGACCGTCGCAACAAAAAGCGCGATTTCCGCCGCCTTTGGATTCAGCGCATTAATGCTGCCACTCGCCTGCATGGCATGAGCTATAGCGTCTTTATCAATGGCTTGAAAAAGGCTGGTGTCGAAGTTGATCGCAAAATGCTTGCCGATATTGCAGTGCGCGAACCAACCACATTTGCACAGTTGGTTAACGCTGCCAAGCAGGCTATTGCATAGGCAGCTATTCAATAAAAAATACCCCTGCACTAAGGGGTATTTTTTATCGCCCTTGTAAAAACTCAATTGATAGCAAACCCTCTCAACTGCTATAGTCCAAAACGGTGGAAAAATCCCCAACCTATCTGAAACCCGCAGCCACTATTTTGGGTTCTTACATTGTGGTAATCCTCATGGGGACGGGTCTGCTGATGTTGCCTGTCTCACTCAATAGTGGGGTCAAACTGCGTTTTCTGGATGCGCTTTTTACAGCAACCAGCGCCGTTTGTATCACCGGTTTGAGTGTTCTAGATATTGCGAATACCTTTAGTACTTTTGGTCAGGTCACATTGCTGATATTGGTGTTTGTCGGTGGCATCGGCATTGTCACTGCTGCTTTGCTCGCCATTTTGGCAACTGGACAGCGTCTTGGTGTCGCGCACCGTCAGCACATCAACGAATTCCTAGGCGGCAACTTCGCCAGTCCACAACGCGTCATACTGAGCGTCTTGCTCTACAGCGTCTTGGTGCAGGTGCTCGGTTTTTTTTTGCTTTGGGCGCTGTGGTTCAAGCAGGAAAACGCTGCTTATCTTGCCGCTTTTCACAGTATATCTGCTTTTAACAATGCAGGCTTTAGTTTATACCCAGATAGCCTGGCGCGCTATTTGCATGACCCATTGACAACACTGGCAATAATCGGGTTAGTACAAGCAGGAAGCATCGGGTTTTTGTTGGTCTTTAATTTGTACCAATACAGCAAAGACCGCCAAGCCAATCCGCTCACACTGAGCAGTAAAATTTCGCTCTTCAGTGCCCTTGTACTGCTTTTTATTGGCACATGCGTCTATCTTTTGCTCGAGTGGGCTAACCCCAGAACCTTGGGGAGCCTTGAGCCTTGGCAGCGGTTTCACGCTGCACTATTCATGGCTGTAACCCCGCGCTCAGCAGGCTTAACAAACGTAGATTACACCGCACTAAGCCCTGCCAGTACGTTTATCACGCTAATTTTAATGTTTGTTGGGGCTTCGCCCGTTGGCACAGGAGGTGGAATTAAGACAACTACATTCTTTGTCTTATTGCTTGCTGCCATCTCTTTTGTGCGCTATGGAGGCGAGCCAAGTGTCTTTTCACGGCGTATCAGCTTTACAGTGGTTTTAAAATCCTTAGCTTTGGCTTTTTTTGGAGTACAAGTTATGGGTGTAGCTTTTACGCTGCTCGCCATCACAGAAGCAAAGCAAAACATGGTCTACCTCGTATTTGAGGCGGTTAGTGCATTTGCCACGGTTGGTTTGAGTATGAATATAACACCAGAGCTTTCAGATATTGGTCGGGTGATCATCATCAGTCTGATGTTTTTGGGACGTGTTGGTATCATCACTTTTGCTCTGGCGCTAACAAATCCCAGTAATAAGCGCAAGATTCGTTATCCAGAAGAGGAGATTCTGGTGGGGTGAGCTATGAAACGTAAGCAATTCTTGGTTATTGGTCTGGGGCGCTTTGGCAGTGCCGTTGCACGCACCCTTTGCGGACTAGGGCACGAAGTGGTCGCGATTGATTCTCGAGAAGCCCCTGTGGACGATATTACCGGGGCAGTAACGCAAGCCGTCATCGCCAATGCGACCGATGAAACAACCCTACGCGAGCTTGGAATCACAAATTTTGATGCGGTCATCATTGCCATTGGCAGTGATATCACAGCAAACGTCTACGCCACGCTTGCAGCAAGGGATGCTGGTGCTACGCACATCATTTGCAAAGCCGTAGATGATATTTCCAAACGAATTTTGCTTAAAATTGGAGCCGATAAGGTGATACGCCCTGAGCACGATTCGGGTGTACGCCTCGCGCAGCAGCTCGCAACCCCAAGAATGATTGGACAAATTGAACTTGGCAGCGATTACAGCGTCATGGAAATCGAGGCGAGCCAGCTGCTTGTTGGACGACTCGAGAAAGTACAACAAAACGGCATTCAGATTATTGCACACGCTCGAGGCAACACAGTACAAAGCTCGGCTCCAAACAACATCGAACTCGGAGACAGGCTCGTGCTACTCGGGAAAAAAGCCGCACTCGAGCGGCTGCGTGACAGCTCTGATTAAAACTCTGATTAAAAACACTTAAGCCGCGTCTACCAAAGATAGTTCGTCGCGCACAATATCCACGCCAATACTCGAGAATCGTTCTACGAGGCGCTCGTAGCCACGATTGAGATATTGCACCCCTTCAATACGCGATTCGCCTTGGGCAGCGGCAGCAGCAATGACCAGCGCAGCCCCAGCGCGGATGTCGGCAGCTTTCACGGGGGCACCGTACAGTGTTGAGCCTTCAATCAAAATGCTGTGATTGACAACTTCGGTCTTTGCGCCCAAACGGTTCAGTTCGGCGCTGTAGCCAAAGCGAGTGGTGTACACAGGATCGGTAATTCGGCTGTGGCCGGGGACCGTTGCAAGATACGCCGCCATCATCGGCTGCAAATCGGTAGGGAAGCCCGGGAAACTCGAGACCTGTACGGATACGGGCTTGAGGCTCGCACCACGTGCATCTAGATACACAGTGTTTTGGTCACGCTCGAGAATTTTCACACCCGACTCGGTGAGTTTAGCAACTAGAGCACGCAGGTGATCGGTATTGGCATTGGTCAGGGTCAGCTCACCCCGCGTCGCAGCAGCAGCCAAAAGGTAAGTGCCCGCCTCGAGACGATCAGAGATAATCTTGTATTCACCACCTCGCAACGCTGCTACGCCCTCAATCTCGAGCGTATGTGTGCCTACCCCACTGATTTTTGCACCAAGATGGTTTAAGAAATTGCACAAATCAATCACATCGGTGTCAATGCTACAGTTCTCGAGGCGCACCATCCCCGTCCCTAAAGTGGCGGCACAAACTGCGTTTTGCGTCCCACCAACAGTTAGTAAATCAAAGACAAAGCGCCCAGTGAATGGACGATCGCGCACAGCGATAAAATCGCCGCTATTTTCGACGATGGTTGCACCCATCGCCCGCAGAGCTTTGATATGCTGATCCACAGGGCGTACACCAAAAGTACAACCACCTGGCTGGGGTACTCGAGCTTCACCAACTCGAGCCAAAAGTGGTCCGAGCACATTAAAACTAGCACGCATTTTGCTCACCAAGCTATACGGGGCTTCGACACTGGTGATTTCTGGGGCATGCACGGTAAGCGTATGTTCGGATTGCCAAGCGAACTTCACACCAAGGCTGGCAACAATCGAAAGTATAACTTCGACATCAGATAAACGCGGCACACCATGCAACGTAACTGGCTCACTGCACAAAATACTGGCTGCCAAAATGGGTAGTGCGGCATTTTTGCTGGGGTTGACTGCTAAAGTACCCGAAATAGGATTCCCGCCGCGAATTAAAAGCGGCGCACTGGACATGGATTTTGATTCAAATAGCGGCGGCATTACAATTCTCCCTATTTCTGTAAGGTAGGACACTATTGATTTTGGACACACACCAAGTCTTGAGCATCTAGTGAGTATTATACACACTTACAGCAAAATGCAAAAGGGGTGTAAATACAGACCAGCGCCACAGTTTATGATGACACACAAATATCACACCATTGTTTTTACTCCCGTGTTAACATGAGTAGCAGAATGCCAAAGAAAGAAAAAAAGCGCTTGCAGGTGGTGATTAGCGAGGAGCAAGATGCGCTTTTGACCAAAGCTGCCTATGAACTATCCAGCCCAGAGCGTTTGGTTTCAAAGTCCGAGGTGGTGCGTTTAGCCATAGAAAAAATCAGCGCTGAACTCGAGAACTCCTCGGCACTCGAACCGCTGGTGGTGCGCTTGTTGCGGCGCTTCTACAACCGCTGCGATGCCCTGGTCGCGCCCTCGCAGAGCATGATCGACGAGCTGCTGGCGATGGAGATGCACGACGACATCGGATTGTGGAGCCGGGGGGTGGACCGCACCATCTTCTCCTCCGCCCG
>JBKBVO010000072.1:0-11491 GCA_046289535.1 Deinococcales bacterium
GGCACTTACGATTACGGTCCGCTTGGAGTGGAACTCAAGAACAACCTCAAAGCCGCGTGGTGGCGCAGCATTGTTTATGAGCGCGACGATGTCGAGGGCTTGGATGCGAGCATCCTGACCCATAAAATGGTCTTGCGCCACTCTGGACACGAAGCCACCTTTGCCGACCCGCTTGTGGACAACCGCGAATCCAAAAAGCGTTACCGCTTGGATCATCTTTTAAAAGAGCAAAAACCAGAAGTCTTAGCGGCAGTAGCGGCTGCTTTGGGCGTAGAAAACAACACCTCGAGCCTGGTGACAGCGCTGCTGGCTGCCCCCAACGCGGGCGAAATTTTAACAAGCGCTAAAGTGCTCGAGCCAGGCGAAAATAAGCCCAGTCCTTGGACACAACCGCGTATGTTTAACATGATGTTCAAGACTACTGTTGGACCGGTCGTAGACGAAGACAGCTATGCCTATCTGCGCCCCGAAACAGCACAAGGTATTTTTGTGAACTTTAAAAATGTTGTAGACAGCACCTCGCGCAAATTGCCTTTTGGTATCGCGCAAATTGGTAAAAGCTTTCGCAACGAAATCACACCGCGCAATTTTATTTTCCGCGTGCGCGAATTCGAGCAGATGGAACTCGAGTTTTTTTGTTTGCCTGGTACCGACGAAACTTGGCACGAAACTTGGCTCGAGGCGCGGCTTGCGTGGTGGGAAAGCGTGGGCTTGTCCAGAGAACGCATTCAAGTCTACGATGTACCCAAAGAAGACCTCTCGCATTATTCCAAACGTACCTTTGACCTGATGTACCAATACCCAAGCATTGGTTTTGAGGAAATCGAGGGTATTGCTAACCGCACCGATTTTGACTTGGGCAGTCACACCAAGTCTCAAGATTCCTTTGCCCTGACGGCTCGAGTCGAACCCAACACCGACAGCACCGAAAAATTAGCAATTAATCACCCCGAGACCAACAAGCCAATTATTCCCTTTGTGATTGAGCCTTCGGCGGGTGTAGACCGTGGTGTACTGGCAGTCTTGACCGAAGCCTATACAAAAGAAACCCTGCCAAACGGCGAGGAGCGTGTGGTCTTAAAGTTGCGCCCACACCTGGCGCCGATTAAAGTGGCAGTGATTCCGCTTGCCAAAAACCGCGAAGAAATCACTTCGGTAGCGCGGAGATTAAAAAACAACTTACAAAAACTTGGTTTAGGACGGGTGCTCTACGAGGATACAGGCAACATTGGCAAAGCTTACCGTCGCCACGACGAAATTGGCACGCCGTTTTGTATCACTGTGGATTTTGACACTATCGGGCAGGGCAGAGAAGGCGACTCGAGCCTGATTGATACCGTGACCATCCGCAACCGCGATACCATGGCACAAGAACGAATAAAGATTTCTGAATTGGAAGACTTCCTGCGCGAGAATTTACACTGAGCAATAGAAGCGAAGGGAGAGGCTGGCTTCTCCCTTCGCTTCTGGTTTAAAACGTATAGCCTCAAGGCACTTTCCACTCGAGCCGAATACCATAACCTTCGCGCAAGATTTCTTCAAAAGATAGGCGTTCTTTTCCAAGCTCTAGAGTGATGTCTTTGCCATCTCGAGTAGCGACACCCACAAAATTCTTCACATCCTCGCCCGCTACAGCAACCCAGACATTGACCCGCGCAGCCGTAGGAAGGCGCGCTTTATCGGCGGTTAGGGTCAGGACTTTTTTGCTCACCATCCCAGTAGCGTACTTAACTTTCAGATCTTGCCCCACCACTTCAACACGGCTGGTATCTGGTAGCGTCGGCACACCGGACAATAACGGTGCAGTCAACGCCCACCCACACAGCAAAATCAGAGACCACACAACCCTCACGACCACAATTTAACAAGTTTTTTACACAAAATAGGTGGGAAGACTCCCAATGGGTCTTAATCTTCCCAAACATGCATTCTGGCTCGAGCACGTTCGGAGCGCTGTGCATCGCCTAAGGCTTCGTAATGGTTTGCTAGCATTGTCCAAGCCAAATCGGAATAGGGTTCGTGCTGGGTAGCAAGGTGTGCATACCAAGCAGCGCGGCGTAAATCGTTTTGCCGCACTGCAAAATGACTGGCTTCCAAGAGTAAACTCAAGTGTGTGGCATGAAGCATCTCGCGCTTATCCTCGCACCAACTCGAATCGCAGCCAGACATATACGCGCCGCCATACAACTCAATAGCTCGCGCATAAAGCACTTCGCTCGGGGCTTGCTCGGCTTGCTGTACAAAATTTTGATAGTCGAGCACGTCAAAAGCCACCTCGAGTTCTGGATTCAGATAATAGCGCCTATTTTTGGTATAGACCACATTTTCGCCCAGGGTTTTGCGCAGACGGTGCAAGGTGGTATGAAACACACTCGCCGCCCTGGATTCGTCTTTGTCGCGCCATAAGGCTTCGGCAGATTCCCATGTGGTCACACCGTTGGGATGCTCCAAAAGGTAAAAAAAGAATTCGGCAGCTTTTTTGCTTGCCCAACCAATTTCTTGTCCACGATAGGTGACCTGCACTCCACCCAAGGCTCGAGCACTGAGCACATTTTGCTCATTTGGGGCAACAGCGATTTGCTGCAGCGCAGCACGTTTGAGGCGCACCTCGAGCGCCTCAAGGATTTCTTGGGGGGTGAAAGGTTTAATCAGGTAGTCATCGGCTCCTGCATTCATTCCTGCCCTCATATTTGGGCGATCAGAAAGGGCAGTCAAAAACAAAAATGGTGTGGTGTGCAAATGTGGCATTTGGCGTACGCGCTCGCAGAACTCGAGTCCGGTCATGCTAGGCATACCCACATCGGCAATAATGGCATTGGGGCGCTCTTGACTAAGATACAGCAAAGCATCTTGTGGTCTTTGAAAACTCTTCACCACATGACCTCCGCGCTCGAGTATAGCAACGACTAGCCTGAGCAAGGCTACTTCGTCATCTACTACCACCACATTCGCCATTGAAAGCCAGTCTAACAAATTTAGGCGTTCCTTGTTGTCAGATTTCGCGCTGTGCCTAGAATCTCGGCAACGGCTGTGCTATTGACTGCATTTGCCAAGCCTTGCTCGAGACGTTTTAAGCCCCTTTCGGCGTGTTCTTGGGCAATGGTTTGTGCGTATTCAATGCAGCCATAGCGCCGCATTGCACCAAGAATTTTTTCCATCTGAGCAGGTGTTTTTTGGTCGCGAGGTTGTTCGAGAAGCGCAATGATTTCTTGGCGCTCTTGGCTTGCTTGCTCGAGTAAACGCAAAAGCATTAGGGTACGCTTGCCCTCGAACAAATCGCCGCCAATTTCTTTGCCGTATTCGGCAAAATTAGCAGTCAGGTTCAAAACATCATCGCGGATTTGAAAAGCAACACCCAAATCCAATCCTGCTGCGCCGAGATCGGGGCTTGGAGTCGCACCCGCCGCCAGCGCCCCCAAAACAAGCGGAGCAACAACGGTGTAGTAAGCTGTTTTTAAGCGCACCAGCTGCAGATAGTCCTCGGTACTCACATCCCAGCGCTTGTTTTGTACAAAGGATAAATCCATGTGCTGCCCTTCGGCAGTGCGGTGAATCATCTCTAGAAATGTTTCAATTGCACCTTTGACCCCACTGCCAAACACCACTTGCCACATATAAACATGCAGTGCATCTCCGGCATTGAGTGCCAGTGGAACGCCATAAATGCGGTGCAGGGCTGGCTTGCCACGCCGCTCGTCAGAATCATCTTCAATATCATCGTGAACCAGAACCCAATTTTGAAAAAGCTCGAGTGCTGCTGCTAAGGGCAAGCCCACCTCAAACTGCCCCCCATGCGCTAAAGTCGAAGCCATCAGCAATTTTGAGCGAATCATTTTGCCCCCACGCCAAGGGTAATCGCGCATCATTTTATAGAGCAGGGCAATCTCTGGGGTGGCATGAGCTTGAGGCAAAACTCCGTCTAAAAAACCAAGAATAGCATCGGGCAAAGAAGTCACACGACACTGTAATATAAATCCCTCGAGTTGTGTGACGCTCGTGTGACGCTCGAGGTGTACATTGCCTCGCATGATGCCAGCCTTAGAAAAAGAAACGATTTTTGTTCCACTCCAGAACGCAGATGTGTTTGACTTGCGTGGTGCAGATTTGGACTTTTTTGGGCGTAATTTCTTGGCTCTCGAGGGGCGCTTGTGGGCATTTAACCCCGAAACCCGCGAAGCGCGCGGGTTGATGGTTGTTCAAATCTCTGGTCGTCCGAGCACTGTCAGTGCTGAAGTACGCCTGCGCGTGCGCGGTCAGGAATTTACCCTTTCAACCATTTTGGTGTGTGATGGCGACAGGGATGGCGAATTGGTTATTCGCTTCTTTGCACACGAACAACACCGCCACTTGCCACAAGCCTAAATACACATTCTCGTGTGCGCGACCTCGCGCCCCCCACAATTGAAGAGCGCCGGCCCCTCCCACCCGGCGCTCGCCTTTTTTATCTACACTTTTAGCGGTATGCTTTCGCTATGGATTTGCCCGAAAAACTCCAACAAAGCCTGAAAATGCTTGCTACTGCTCCAAAGCCAATCAAAATCGAATTGCTACTCGAGTTCGCCAAAAAAATGCCCGCCCTACCCGAGGGCATGAAAGCCAGCCTAGAACAAGTACACGAATGCACCACACCATTTTTTGTTCACGCCGAACTCGAGCACAACAAAGTGCATTTATGGTTTGATGCCCCCGAAGAAGCCCCAACAGTGCGTGCCTTTGCTGGCCTGTTGTCCGATGGTCTCGAAGGGCAGGAAGCCGGGGTAGTCTTGGCAGTGCCAGAAGATTTTTACCGCCTTGGTAAGCTCGAGGAAATTATCACCCCACTGCGCTTACGCGGCTTGCAAGCCGTACTGCGACGAATCAAACGCCAAGTTAGCGAGGCACAAAGCTAATCGCGCAGCAAATGAAATAGCAATGCCTTTTGCGCGTGCAAACGATTCTCGGCTTGGTCAAAAACCTTGGATTTTTGGTGCATGGTGGCTTCCTCCACCACTTCTTCGCCATAATGAGCAGGCAAACAATGCAGAAAAATCGCATCTGACGCAGTAAAATTCAGCAGCTCGGGGTTGACTTGAAAACCGGCAAAATCGCGCACCTTGCGCCGTTCGGCGGCATCTTGCTCTTGTCCCATACTCACCCAAACATCGGTATAGAGCACTTTAGCATCTCGAGCCGCCGCTTTGGGGTCGTGAGTGAGTGTGATTTTTGCGCCAGCTTGTAACGCACTTAGCAAAATCCCTGCGTTGGGTTCATACCCGCGCGGAGTAGCAATGGTCAGATTTGCGCCTGTAAGCAGCGCCATTTCAACAAAACTATTTGCCATATTGTTACCATCGCCAACATAAGTAATCGGCAACCCTTTTGGGTCACCGAAGTTTTCTTCGATGGTCTGAAAATCTGCAAGCAGCTGCACAGGGTGCAGATAGTCGGATAAACCATTAATGACTGGCTTTTTGCTGTGCAGTGCGAGTTCTTCAAGTGTAGAGTGCAGAAAAACCCTCGCCATAATCCCGTCTACCCAGCGCTCCAAATTCAGTGCAATATCGCGCACAGGTTCGCGGATACCCAATCCAATTTCGGCATTGGTTAAATTTACGCTGTGTCCACCAAGTTGGAACATGGCTACATCGAAAGTGGTGCGAGTGCGTAGGCTCGGTTTCTCAAAAATCATCGCTAGGGTTTTACCCAAAAGTGGCTGCTGCCCTTTGTAATCACCGCGTTTGAGGGCATGAGCAGTATCCATCAAACCCCGATACTCGAGCACAGAGAGATCAAGGTTGCGTAAAAAGTCGCGTCCGCGCAAATCGGTCATGGGGGCAGTGTATCGGCTATACAGCGCCAATTTCAAGCAAGAGCCTAGTGTGCTAGCCTGTTTATTACTCAGGCAGGGGTACAAGCAACAAAAATCCATTGGGGCGTGTAATAATTGCCCCATGTGGCGGCGAGCGTTTCAGATGGGCAGTTTGGTTTTGGCAGTCTTGAGTCTAGCTTCGTTTTATGTTGTCGAAACCAAACCCAAGCACAAAAGCCTCGCGCAGCCCAACCTCATTGCTGCCAGTGGGATTACCCCAATAGTAAATATTGCCGTGGCGGGACGTGATATCGAATACTGTAAACCCGGCTATGGTCCGATTGGCTTAAAAGCTGAACCCTGCGAAGGCGTGGAGCGCTATGGGCGCACCGACACGATGATGTTTGTACGCATCCAACCTGGGCGCGTGGATGTAGTTTCAATTCCCAGAGACACCTTCATTCAGGATCAATTTGGCGCACACAAAATGAATTCCACTTTCACTCTGGGCGGTAAGGCTGCACTGCGTGAGTTGGGGATTACAGATTATAAGAGCGCCGAAGCCGAACAACCTTTTCGCGAAGGTGGCTCGAGTGCTTTTAAAGCTGCAATCGAGCAGCTTTTGGGTGTGACCGTAGACTACACCGTGGTTTTTAATGTCGAACTGGTGCAAAAAGTCATAGATGCGCTCGGCGGCATAGATGTTTATGTACCAGAACCGATGAAATGGACAGACCGCGCAGCAGGTTTATATATAGACATTCCTGCTGGCAATGTGCACTTAAACGGCGAAAAAGCTGTGGGTTATTTGCGCTTTCGTCATGGATATGGCTCGGATTATGCGCGTATGGACAGAGGTAAAGATGTGATTGGCAAGCTGTTACAAAAACTAAAATCCCCAGTTGCCTTAAATTTAATTCCCACAGTGGTTGGTGCGTTGCAAAACGACATCATCACCAATGCCAATTTGGAATTTGCCCAAAGCATGATTGGTCATGCCCGCAGCCTCACACCGCATTTTCATACCCTACCTACGGTCGAGGATACGCGTTATGGTTCGTATCTGATTGCCGATATGCCCAAAATCAACGAATTGATGCAAAGTATCCTCAACCCCAAAAAAGTTAGTCTCGAGACAGCACCGAGTGTTGTGCCAAGCATTGTCAACCAAAGTGGTATCCCACGGCTTGGGCGCGCACTTGCCAATTATTTAGAGCGCAATGGCTGGGGCAAGCCTGAAGTTATCCCATCCGATGTAATCTCGAGCGAACCCACACGACTGGTGCGTCGCCCTTTTGGTGACCTAGAAAGCGCCGAGTTTTACGCGCGATTACTTGGAACCAGTATTTCTACACCCTACCGTTACCCCGATGGGGCAAGTGCAGTAGCCATTGTACTGGGCAAAGACGCGGGTCAAAAGTATGCAGCATTGGCACTCGAGGCAAGTAGACTAAAACCGCAATGAATTTTTTAGAGCAAATTAAAATCATTCACGCTGCACTCGAGGATAAAAAAGCTTTCGATGTAGTGGCGCTCGATTTAACGCAAGTAAGCACCACCTTGGATTATTTTGTGATTGCCACTGCTACCAGCCAGCCACAACTACAAGCCTTGGAACGCAATGTCTTAGAAAAAATGCGCGATGCTGGGGTACGAGCCGCCAGCATCGAAGGACCAAGTCCGCGCTGGATTTTGCTTAATTTTGGTGCAATCATCGTACATTTAATGACCCCAGAAACCCGTGAATTTTATGATCTCGAGGGGCTTTGGGCGGATGCAACACGCATTGCTTTATGACAACAGAGCGCCAAAATCGTGTACGCGCAGTCTTAGATAAGCGCCAGCCAGACTTAACGGTCCTGCTTGAGCATGTACACAAACCGCACAATCTGAGTGCAATTTTGCGTTCCTGTGATGCAGTTGGGGTCTTAGAGGCACATATCGTCGCACTCGAGGGCAGGGTGCCCACTTTTAACGAAACCAGCGCGGGTTCGGATAAGTGGTTGCCACTGCATCAGCACCCCAACACCCAAAATGCCTTCTCGAGTTTGCGTTCAAAGGGCTTCAACGTTATTGCTGCGCATTTGTCAGACACCGCCCTAGACTACCGTGAATGGGACTACACCCAACCCACAGCCGTATTGTTAGGCGCAGAAAAATGGGGCGTCTCGAGCGAGGCAGCGAACCTCGCCGATGCCCACATTATTATCCCAATGCAGGGCATGGTGCAGAGCCTAAATGTATCGGTGGCAGCAGCAGTGGTACTCTTTGAGGCACAACGCCAAAGGCTTGAGGCGGGCTTGTACAACGCTCCACGTCTAACACAAGACCAATATGCCAAACTCGAGTACGAGTGGTTGCACCCCAAAGAAGCTGAAGTCCTGCGAAATCGGGGGGTGCCGTACCCAAATCTATCGCTGAAGTGACGTGCACCCACCTTGTTTTTTGGAATAAACGACTACTTCGATTCGTTCAAAATAGTGATGCGCCCCTCGACCTTGGGTTCGGCAACCTTTAAGAACTGCATGTACTCGGTCATCACTTGGTAATCGGGGAAGTAGGTATCCACCCTCGAGCCTTTAGCATTCCTGAGAACATCAAAGCCATCGCCGCCCGCAGCCACAAAATTATTGGTTACAACTTTATAAACTTTAGCGCGGTCAATCGCCACGTAGCCATCTTTGGCATTTCCTGTTTCAACCTTAGTGACTCTCGAGCCGGGCTTTTGCGCTAAATCAAAGGTGTAGCGCAAACCAGCAACGTGCATAAAGCGCCCTGCACCCGTTTCCCATTGCGAAACGCCGTTTTCGAGCGCTGCCACGACTTCTGCACCGCTCAATTCGAGCACAAATAGAGTGTTGCCAAAGGGCTGAACATCAATCAACTGCCCTTGGGTCACAGGTCCTGCTTCAATGCTTGCACGCACACCGCCACCGTTTTGCAAACTGATGGTCGCGCCCAAGCTGCGCGTCTTCCACAGGTTTGCATCGGCAATCAGGTTAGCGAGGTTGGTCTCGCGTTTGCGTACATCGGCACGGTCGCCATTCAGGCGCACCGCCGCTGTACCAACCACATTGCGCCTGAAGGCTTCAATGGGGACACTGAAGGCGCGCAAGGTTGCCGACAAACGAGCGTCGTTCGCAAAAGCACTCGTTACAGGCACTGGCGTACCCTTCCAGAATTGCGGCACGCCATCAGCGCTGAAAGTCACGCGCATGCTGCCGTAAATTTTGCCCCATTCCCAGCTTTGCAGCACCAGAATCGTTTTGCCTTCCGCATCTTTTTGCACGGTCGGGTATGCCCCCTGCGAGGCTGGCAAACCATCGCCCTCATACTTACCAAGCGGTGTATGGCTATGCCCGCCAATAATAACCCCCACACCACGCAACTTGGCAGCAAGTTCTAAATCCTTGCTGTAACCAAGGTGCGAAAGCACGATGATTTTGCTCACACCACTGCCGCGCAGGCGGTCTACTTCGGCTTGCACCGAGGTGAGCGGATCAAGGAACTTGACCTTGTCGCCCGGACTCGAGGCAATCGGTGTATCCGGGGTGGTTACACCCACAATACCCACTTTTTGCCCTGCAACCTCGAGCAGTGTGGATTTTTTGAGCAAGTCCTTCAAAAGCGGTTCGGCACTGGCATCAATATTGGCACTCACCACTGGAAACGTAGCATTCTTAATGTAGTCCGCAAGCTGCCCAGGACCGTTGTCAAATTCATGGTTGCCAACAGTTTGAGCTTGTACGCCAAAAGCCTCCATGTAGGCAAGGTCAGCAAGACCCTTGTAAATCATGCCGTAAATTGTACCTGTGAAGACATCGCCCGCATCCAGAACGACGGGGTTAACTGCGCCGCGCTTTAGGGTTTCAATAGCAGTTTTAATACGTGCAACCCCACCGTACTGCACACGAAATGCCTTCCCCGCCGAGTCTGTACCACTGATTGTGGTCGGCTCGAGACGATCGTGGGTGTCGTTAGCGTGCAACAGGGTCAGGGTCAGTGCACCGCTTTGGGCATTGGCTTGTTGCGCTGTGGCAGTTGCCGCGCCTGCTAAACCGAAGAGCTTTAAAATGTCGCGCCTTGAAATCATATCTTCCTCCTTATAAAGAATCCAAAGTAGCTTACTCGAGAAATGTCATGAAAGAAAATCGTCAAGGAATGACATACCTTGTGTCGCGTGGGCTGTCACCTGTTTTTACAAGCAGTCCAGCTTGCTGCATGGTTCGCAATAAGTGGCTCGCTTGCGATAAATTTAACCCTAACACCAAGCGCACATCACGGTTGGCAACACTACCCAAACTACGCGCCACCTCGAGAACCGTTTGGCGCTTGTGTTGCCGATTGGTTTCGGTTTTGAAGTTTATCGGTGTAGGCACATTGGGCATGACTCGAGCTGCTTGAGGTTTGGGCTTGGGTGTCTGCACCACCCGACTTAGATTGCGCCCCAAAGTCGAAAGCGCTTCCTCGGATAACTGCCAACACTCGCCGACTTTCTCGAGCAGCCCAGCTTCCTCGAGTGGTCGCAAGGCGCGTGTGGCTTGCTCGAGCGGGAGTTGCAAGGCTTTAGCAAGTTGCTGTTTTTCGGCGCTGCCTTCACGTTTTAAGAGCGATAAAACAATCAGCGCATCTAAACTAAATGCCCCCATTTCCTCTTGCTTGCGCGCCACAAAACGCGTGAAGGCTTCATCAAAATCTGGGTTGTGAATCGCAAGCTGCACACTATCGGCATAGGCAGTATATTCAGGTGGCTCTTTGCCCGAGCGCAAAAGTAAACGATACATACGATCTACACCGATGCCCGCGCGCTCAATGTACCCAAGCCGCGCCAAGGCTTCGGCAAGGATTGGGTTACGCCGCTTGGGTTGATGGCGCAAGATGTTGTCAACATGAATACCACCAGAAAAACCACCAGGGTTAGCAATCTCGAGACGATTCGGGTAGTGGTGAACCTGCACAGTGTCGTGCGAAGTGTAATCGCGGTGCACCAAGGCATTGAGTATTGCTTCACGGTACACCACCTCGTCAAAATCCCAGACTTCTATTTGAAAAAGCCCTACATGCAAATTTTTATACTTATTGCGTGCCTGAATTAGTTCGCGCAAACGCTCGAGCATGGCAGGAATGGGGCGGTGAATCGTTTCACGGAACTCAAACTCGAGGTCGCCCGTAGCGTGATGGTAATAGTCTATTTCGGCTTGGGGAGCATAGCGCTTTAGGGCTTTTTGCGTTCCACACAACAAAATTCCCGCCAAATTAGGCTGCTCGCCCACCAATAACCCGATAGCACGCAGCAAGTCTAAATCGGGCAGCTCTGCGAGTGCTGCACCGCGCCTTGACTCGAGCACACCGCGTAAGCGGTGTAATTCGAGTGGGTCAATATCGGCAATACTCGAGGTTGGCGGCACAGTAGCACTAAAATCTGGAAGTGGAGCAGGGTCTTGGGACTGAGCAGCAAGCGGCTCGAGACGAAGACCATTCCAATGCAAAACCTCGCCTTCAGGAGTCGCAAGCACCACAGGGCTACGCGGTACCGAAACCACCAAAAGCGGCTTACCCTCGAGCGTTGTATTGGCACAATGCACTGTTAATTTACCACTGGTGAGTTCCCAAAGCGCATGCGTTACCTGCAATGGGTGTAAGTCCTCTGCGCCTAAAATTTTGCCTTGGTGCACCCCAACCACCAGCGTACCACCACTTGAA